>DAHWKG010000116.1:0-40341 GCA_027343765.1 Sulfobacillus sp. | reverse complement strand
CATAGGATGGGATAGCGCCGGGAATCGGCTCGTTGCCGGAGCCCTCTTGGGTCGCCGGTGGGCCGGGGCCGACACTCCGCACGCGCTGTTGGCGTCGGTCGTCGAAGCCACGGTAGCAGCCCACGGGCACCCGCCCAACGTCTGAATACAGGGGTCTGCCATAGGAGGACTTCTTACGGCGCTCTTGGGGGCGAAAGTACCGTAGCGAAACAAATTGCCGGGCTCCTGAGGACGCCGTCCTCAACCTGTTTTTGTGTGGGTTCACTTCACCGGTTCCCACTGTTGGCGGGCGGCCTGCCATTGATACAAATATTCTGGGGCTGTCGGCCCCAGGGCCCCGAGCACCAACGACCATCCCGCGGTCGGGCCCACAAATTGCGGGAGGGACACAGCGCTCACCGACTTGGGCTGGGTCACGGACGTCCACGTCCGACCGCCATTGTCGCTGACCCACAGGTGGGGCGCCAGCGGTTGATTTGCCGCCGACACGGGCGGACTGTTGACGCCCACACCTGAGGTAGCCCAAAGCACCCCCGGCGACGAGACGGTCACTCCTGCCATCACCTCGTCGGCGTACGCCACAGTCCCTAAGTCATGTGCCGTCCACTGGTGCCCGCTGTCCGTTGTGGACCAGATCGTGCGAATCCATTGCCCGTGGGATTTCGTGCCGCCGGCGGCCCAGCCCCGGGTGGGGCTGACGAAATCGAGGGCGTCGACGTGGTCTGCAAATCGCTGGCGTTGCCAGGTCTTGCCACCATTGGTGGTGTGCCAGAGGATGCTCGATGCGGTCGTCGTGGACGCACTTAGCGCCCATCCGTCCTTTCCGTTGACAAACTCGATTTGGTGGATGGCATGTGTCCCGAAGGCGGACACCAACGCCCATCGCCGCCCCCCGTCCACCGTGGCCAGCACTTGCCCAGTCGTGGTGGTGGCCCATCCGACCCGAGGCGTCGTCCAGACCAAATGGGTCCACTCGGTTCCCTCCGTTCGAAAGCCTGCCGCCCGAGGCACCGTCGCGATCACGTGGGTCCAGGTCCGGCCGCCATTCGTGCTGTGCCAGAGCACGGGCTGAAACCACTGCGGATCATGCGGCTTGGGTCGGTCCGCGACGCCCGCTACCCAGATAGCCTGCACGGTTCGATTGGTCCAATAGGCACCGGTGAGCAGGTTCCGCACGGAGAAAACGTCAGTCCAGTGCAAGCCCCCCGTGTCCGAGGTATATACCGTGGTGTTGTCGGCATAGGGGGTCGATGCCACAGCGAGGCCACGGTGGCCCGGCCCCAGGGTCACATCAACCGGCGTGAAGGGTAGGGCGGCAGTAGACGGGGAGAGCGCAGCCATGCCCACCGGATGCTTCGCGAACTGTGCGGCGGTCGTGGCGTCTGCCGTACTGGCGAGACCCGTGACCCCTAAGACAGCGACGATCGCGATGAGGGTATTCGTTATTCGCATGGCCTGTGGTCCTTCCGGTTTACGAGTTACACATCGAGAGACGACGATTGTGCCGTTCGTTGAACATAACGCCCCCGGACCATGCGGGGTTACACGGCACCGGTTCTCCTGGGAAGGCACCTTTAATCCAGTTGGCTCGCACGCCTAGATTCCGAGGGAGGATAGCTTCGTGGCGCAATAGTTCGCAATATCAATAGCCGGGTAACGGGGGCGTTAGGTCGCTAAGACTAAGCAGTAAATCCATAGAAAACGAGAAGTCGGAGCCCATAAGAAAACAACTCCGTCTCCGGCTAGGCCTGAGCCCCCACGCGGGTGTAGAAATTGACGAGATTGCCTTCAGGATCTCGGAAATAAAACGAACGGTTCCCCCACTCTTGAGTCGTCAGGCCTTTGACGATGGGTACGCCCCGTTTCGTCAATCGTTCATACTCCTTATCCACATCAGCGACCTGGAATTCCAGAATCATACTTTGATTGGCCCCAGCTTGAGCTGACCCGGGTGCGAGGGCGTTTTGCGCCTCAACACTATAGATAGAGAGTGTCCCACCGCCCGTGGCTAGTTCCGCATACTCATCTCCATACACCGTTGGTTCCAGGTTTAATATCGACCCGTAGAATTCCGCCAAACTCCCCACGTCATTGGTGAATAGACATGTATGTGTCAATGCAGGCATACGATTACCTCCGACTTTATTCTGGACCATCCAAGGCTCTTTTCTCATGTAACAATTGCTAAGTCGCAACTGTCGGCCTCCGTAACCTTGAGTTGGTGGCGGCACTGCGACCATGCGACATCCTGTCCTTTTTAGTATAGCTCTACTTGCGGTGGACTGAAACCCGCTTCCAAATGAGCAGGCGACCGCTTGGCCGCACAATACTTCACGATGCGTATAAGCGGCATTCGGGGGCGAAAGCGCCGGAGGCTTATGATGGTGAAACATGAGCTACTGGGCTGTTCGGGATGCCAGATGAGAAAAAGTCACCCATCTGTTGCGGAATTCTCACGGTGGGGATGGCCAGGCACGAGTACGATTTTAAGCATCCCAGGTGTATGCGAGGTGAGAATGCATGATGGATCCCATTGCGGTTCTATGCCAAGCGGCGCCGCCCCCCGCCACGGCGGGCATTCCCAAACCCATGAAAGCGGGCGGCTACCGGGATAGCGCGGCCGACATTGCCTATGCGTTATGGGTCCGGGGAATTCCGGTAGTGACACCCGAGTCTCAGCCGGATCCTGCCTGCGATACCGATTGGACCTTTCCCGATACCGCCGACGCCATGGCCCGGGCCATCGACCAGGGGGCGAAAGTGCTATGGACGAATACGGTGCTCTATGATGGCCACCCCATTGACGGACTGTCGATCAAACGAGTCGGGCAACCCACAAGTCTGGCCGCCGTCGTCGAGGACAAGGCTATCATGGGTCGGTGGTTGCAGGAACACGACTTTCCCGGGGTGCGCCAAGTGGTCGTCCCGGCGGGCGGCGCGGGGGAGGAGCCTCCATTGCCGCTCCCGATTGTTATGAAGCCGATCCGCGGTCGGGGCAGCCAAGGCGTCCGGTGGGTCGCGGATGCGGATGCGTGGCAGTGCGGACTGCGCGAATGGGATGCGCGGTGCTTTGGCGCCTCCGTACTGGTCGAGGTGGCCCTTTCTGGCCGAGAGGTCACCGTGACGGTCATGCCTCCGGGAGAATACCACCATGATGGGACGACACACCGACACGAGCACGCCTGGGTATTCCCGGCCGTCGAGCGCCATCACCACGTGGACGGGATCATTCCCTACAGCGGGGATGTTCCAGTGGTGACTAACAGTACGGCGATTGCGAACCCTGACGCCGAACTCCAGCGGGCGCTCGAAGTCTGCGCCCGGATCGGCCAGGCTTTGGACATTCGGGCGCCCCTGCGGATTGATGCCCGGGCTGACCGTCAGGGCCACTTTGCCGTGATCGACGTCAATATGAAGCCCAATCTGACCGGTCCCGGTCGACCGGGCCGCGCCAATCAAGCGAGTTTAGTCGGGATTGCGGCGTCAGCCCTGGGTTGGACATACCCGGAGCTAATCGCAAATATCGCCGGCCAGAGCTGGCCGGCCTAGTCAGTGGAACAATGAATAGTTCACGGAACTGATCAGCAACTATTGGGGGCGAGTGTGCCGTAAGAGATTCTGACGGGAAGCCACGGCGTACGGCTCCCGAGGAGTTTGGCGGTCTGCATCGAATTGTGGCAAGGGGGTTAACCCCGTGGGGAGGCGAGTCTCATGTTCCAGTAACTCGAACAGACGGACTATCGTAAGATCAGCCCGTTGATCGTGAACTTCCAGCACGAGCTCAGTATTGAGGCCGTCATTCGCGGGACGGTGCCCGGAGCGATTTATGTGGATGACGCCGGCCATCCCCAATCCGCCCTGGTGATGACGCCGGAATGCAATCTGGTGGCGGGCGATGCGGACGATGCCCCGTTCAATTCCGGGGTGAAACCGCGCCTCGATTTTCACGATGATGCCATTATGTGTGACACCCCGGCGTGGGAACGCCGGATTCGGGACATCCACAGCAATGTGGCGGTGCGCCAATATACCCGGAGGTACTACCAGTTGGAGGCCCTGCGTTGGCGCCGGTACAGCGACGTGTTGCCGGATGGCTACACGGTGGACTATGTGTATGCGGACAACCAGGATTATCGTGGATATGAGAACGGCGACAAGGTCAGTCACTGGTTCAACTTCACCGACTGGGGGGCCTTGTCGGGAACCTGCTTGGGTGCATACGCCCGGACAGCGAGTACGATTGTCAGTTGGTGCCTCGCCGACTGTGTTGTGGACGACAGGATGGAAATTGGAGTGAAGACGGACCCGCAATTCCGGCGGCAGGGGCTGGGCCGATCGCGGTGGCGGCCGCCGTCAGCCAATGTGCGACCAGTGGGATTCGCCACTTCGGGTGGCATTGCGTGGATTTCAACGTCGGGTCGTACACTCTGGCCGAGAAAGTCGGGTTTGTCAAAATCAAAGACTTTAGCGCGTACACGCCCTACCCGCCGGTGGAAAACCCCGCAGACTTCGGGGATGAACAGTAGGCGGAGTGGGCTCGGCACTATGAGGCGATGAATGCCATTCAGCCGGTCTACCATTGGTACGCCGCCCAGTGTTGGGCGTTAGCGCACTCGGAAAGGACAGGGTCTGAAGCAATCAGGTCCGACCGTCTCCGTTCCAATGGTCGACCCGTTGCATGACGCGGAGGTGGGTTTGTTAGGATTGTCGATTCAGGTTGGCTTGCGTGTGTTGCAAGAATTGATGGAGCAAGAAGTGACAGAGATCGCCGGGCCCAAGGGTCGGCACAATCCCCGACGCACGGCCGTCCGTCATGGCGTCGAGGACGGCTATGTATTTTTAGGGGACCGCCGGGTGCCCGTGACCCATCCCCGGGTCCGCACCACGACCGGAGAAGAAGTCCCACTGGACACGTACCAAACCTTCCAGGATGCGGGGGTGGCCACGCAGGCCATTATGGAGCGCATGCTCTTTGGATTAGCGAGTCGGCAGCAAGGTCACGCGAATCCGGCCCTCTCCGCCGAGGTCGGCACCCATGGGTTGAGCAAAAGCGCCGTTAGCCGACGCTTCATTCGCGCAACGCAACAGGCGCTGGATACCTTTTTGCACCGGCCGTTGGGGGACCGGACATGGATGGTGCTGATGGTGGATGGCATCCGGGTTGGCGGGCATCTGGTGATGGTCGCCTTGGGCATCGACACCTTGGGCCACAAACGCATTCTCGGGCTGGCCGAGGGCGCGACCGAAAACAGCACCGTCGTTAAGAGTCTCCTGACGGACCTCGTGGACCGAGGCTTCGTTATTCCGGCGGACCACGGGGCTCTTGGCTGTCATTGACGGTGCCAAAGCCTTGGCCAAAGCCGTGCGCGAGGTGTTTGGCGACCGCGCTCACATCCAACGATGTCAGGTCCACAAAACGCGGAATGTTTTAGACCATCTCCCCGCGTCCATGCAAGCGACTGTCCGGTCCCGCCTGCGCAAGGCCTACCAAGAGGCGGATGCCACGAAGGCCTTGAAGGCGTTGCAGAAACTCGCGACAGAGCTCGAGCGGGACTATCCGCAAGCGGTAGGCAGCTTGCGCGAAGGACTCGAGGAGACGTTGACGGTACATCGCTTGGGGCTATCGGGGACGCTCCGACGGTCCTTGGCCACCACCAATCCCCTTGAGTCGATGAACAGTCAGTTTCGGACGCATGCCCAGAATGTGAAGCGCTGGACTAACGGTACGCAAGTGCTGCGCTGGCTGGCGAGTGCCAGTTTGTTTCTTGAGGACGGATTGCAACGATTGTCCGGCTACCGTGACTTATACCAATTGCAGGCCGCCTTGCAGTCCCATGTGAGGCCACAGGCGGTTTCGTAGAAGTTAACACTGTACTTCGTTCTCAATGCTTGAGGTCACCCAGGAACGTGAGAGACGCCGTTTCTAGCCATGTCCTGCCAGCCCAGTTCCGCGTCCCCTCAAATGCCATGTCCTCAAGAAAGTTTTCCGTGATAATCGCTTCGGCACTCCAGAGGTTCTGATCCCCGGGCGGCCATGCAATGGTCCAGACGAATATCCGAGTGGGATCGACCGATTCTTGCCGGAACGCGACACAAATCGCATCCCCCACGACCGAGACACTTACCACATCGAATTGGGGCAGGCCCGGTCGACCACCCGTGGGTGAAACCCGCAGCTGTTCACGTACCACGGCGCAGACAGCGAGTGCCAAAGATTCCTTATCCTGCATGGCTGGCCCCTACTGCGACGTATTGACCCAGTCCGGGCACGTCGCTTCATACCCGCCTGTCCCCGTGGTGCAATACGCTGTGATAATACCCATCTCATTCCCGGTGGGCGCCGCATTGCGGGATTCAAAGGCGAGAACCTGCTGATCAATTTGGCCGTTCGTGCCCACGTAATACTCTCCGTATAAGTACCGGCCGTTGGATTGCGGGATGCCGGACTGATTGACTTCGATGTCATTGACCACCGTGCCCAACCACACGTTGTGCTTGTGGTAGAATTTCGTTTCGCCGAATCCGTTGCCGGTATTGTAGTCGTAGTAGCCCTGCCGAATCCAAACCACATGCCCCGATCCATCCGGTGCTGTCGCCATACACGAATACTCAGCATTGGCCCCGGAATAGGTCGTGTTCGGCGGGCACGACGACCCTCCTGGCGGGCCCACAACCGTTTGCGGTGATAGCCCAGTAATCGGATTTGCAGCAACCCAATGTCCAGGGGGAGGCGTCGTGCCAGCAGCGACCGAAGGGGATGCCTGTACAGTTTGGGCCATTGCTAATGGGGAAACCGAGAACAACGCGGCAGAAAGCACTGACCCGGCCATAGCACCAATAGACGTCCACTTCATAGCGTTCATCCTTTCTATCGGTTATACTTAGGACTTCTACATCGCTTGGATTATTCCTGTTTGTTCCTTCTGGGAGTTGTCTCGAGTAAGCTAAAGCAATCTCGCGAAAAACTAACTCCTAAAAATCTACGAAGCCTGGGACAAGCTCAGCCACGGTGTCCACCCATGAATTGCCGCCAAATGGCAAAAGCTGTATCTTGAGACCTTACCAAGGACTACGAGTCCGTCATCCGTGCTTGACTCGTCAGGCGGACTCGTTGCCGGATAGTACTTTGTGCATCGAATCATCTGTTAACGGGGGCGTTAGTACCGTAAGAGATGCCTTCGGATCTACCCATTCTGATCGGTTTGCCGTATCTAGAAAAGTGTGTCCAATCAACATCGAGCCGTTCCGGTGGAATTCAAGCGCAAAACTCGTTGATCCATCACAAAATCCTCATACCCGATTTTACCTCGTCATTCTCATGTGTGAAAAGCCATGTCGTACCTTCTCAAGAAAAACTTTGCCGGCATCCCCCATTTCTGTGGTATGATGCGTAGTCAAAGGCTGCTTTTAGCGGTCCTCTTATCTAGAGTGGCGGAGGGACTGGCCCGATGAAGCCCGGCAACCCGTTTTGGCGACGGGTGCTAATTCCGGAAAGACGAGAGTCTTTCAAGATGAGAGGCGGCGACCACTTTCGCCAATCCTCTCTTCTTCCCTTATTCAGGAAGGAGTTTTTTATATGAAAGAGACCCAATCCCTGGAGACATTGTACGTCCATGCAGGCCACCGAGATCAGTGGCCGAACCAAGTTCCCACTGCGCCCGCCCTAATCACCAGTACCAGTTTTCGTACCGAAACGCCCGAAGCCATGGATGCCATATTGGGAGGCGAAGAGGAAGGCTTCACCTACTCCCGCCATGCCAACCCCACGGTAGCTGCTTTCGCCGAGGCTATCCGCGTTTTGGAAGCAGGCACCGTCGCCCAAGCTTACGCCTCTGGCATGGCGGCCTTGGATGCGGCTTTATTCGCCGTTAATTTGAAGCCCGGTGACCACCTGTTATTAAGCCGTGATTTGTACGGCGCAACCATAAACCTCAGCGAAAAAATCTGGGGCGAAATGGGGATCGTGGTCCATACAGTGGATATGACCCAGTTAGACGAAGTGGAGACCGCCCTTGGTCGTTGGAGGCCGAAAGCCTTATTACTCGAAACCCTATCCAACCCTATTTTGAAAGTACCCGATCTTCCCGCGCTCATCACTGCCGCGCACGAATCTCACTGCCAGGTCATCGTGGATAATACCTTTGCCACACCCGCTTTGGTACGGCCCCTGACCCTTGGAGCTGATTTAGTCGTACACAGCGCCACCAAATATTTGGGTGGCCATGGAGACGCCACCGGAGGTGTGGCGATCGCCCGGCAGGCACACGCGGAGCGCTTGCATCAGTATGTCAAGCTTCGTGGGAGCGTATTGAGCCCGTTTGAAGCCTGGCTCTTGCACCGCGGACTGAAAACCCTCGGAATCCGCATGGAACGGCAATGCCACAATGCCCATCGGGTTGCCCAGAAGCTCAAAGACAGCGGACGCTTTCGTCACGTCTATTATCCCGGGTTAAGCGACCATCCCACCCATGCGGCCGCCCAGACCCTATTTGGCGAGCGTGGATTTGGCGCCGTCGTCACGGTGGACGTTCCCGGCGGGCGGGAGGCCGTGCTCCATGTCTTGTCTCATTTAAAGGTGGTCGGATCCGCCACCACAGTCGGCGATGTCTACAGCCTTTGCCTGTACCCGCGTATCGCCTCTCATAGAAATCAATCGCCTGAAAGTCTTACGGCCATGGGTATTTCCGACGAAACTTTACGCCTTTCCGTCGGGATAGAAGCGGTCGACGATATCGTAAACGACCTCTTGTCCGCATTGCCTTAGCGACGATTCTTCCTCTCCTATGCCGCAAAGAAGAAGGGTGCCCCGTAAATGGGACACCCTCTTCTTTATCACACTTAGCGAACCATTGGCAACATGTTTTCCGCCAAAATCTCTGAGAAGTCCTTGACCTTGACGCGGTCCTCGGCACCCAGAGACTGAACTCCGTCCCGCATCATGGTGAGGCAAAACGGGCAGGCCGTGGCAATGGTTTCCGCCCCGGTGGCCAGCGCCTGTTCGCTCCGCGCTTGATTTATCTTGGTGCCGACCTTTTCCTCCATCCACATCCGGCCACCCCCGGCCCCGCAGCAGAAGGACTGCTCACGGCTCCGCTTCATTTCCCGAAGCTCGATGCCTGGAACGGCCTTCAACACGTCCCGCGGTTGATCGAAAATATTGTTGTAGCGGCCGAGATAGCAGGAATCATGATAGGTGACGGTCGCGGCCGCACCATTTTGCGGGGTAAGTTGGCCATCAGCCACCAACCGCGACAAAAACTCGCTGTGGTGAATGACTTCGTACTCGCCCCCGAAGAACGGGTATTCGTTTTTTAAGGTATTGAAGCAGTGCGGGCAGGTGGTGACGATGGTCTTGACGCCCACATCATTGAGCGTCTCCACATTTTGCTGAGCCATCATTTGGAATAGATATTCGTTGCCCATGCGGCGGGCCGCTTCCCCATTACAGGTTTCGCGGGCACCCAGCACCCCCACATCGACACCCGCCTGTTTCATGAGACCCACGGTGGCCTCCGCCACCTTGCGCGCCCGATCATCATAGGTAGCGGCGCAACCCATCCAATAGAGAACCTCGGCATGGTCCCCCCGCGACAAGTCCTTGATGCCCATTTGTTCGGCGAACTGCTGCCGCTTGTCGAGCCCAAGGCCCCATGGGTTCCCCGCATTTTCCACGTTCTTAAAGAACATCTGGGCTTCGTCCGGCATCTCGCCTTGGGTCAACACCAAGTGCCGGCGCATGCCCACAATCTTCACCACATGCTCATCAAACACCGGGCAGGCTTCTACACAAGCCCCACAGGTAGTGCAAGCCCAGAGATCTTCCGCGGGCGTGACGCCGCCGGCCATGGGGATTTCCAGACGCTCTCGTTCCTCTGGCGTGCGAGCCTCTTCCGGCTTCAACAAAATCGGGCCCACGGCCTCCAGTTGATGGCGTAAATCGACCATGATTTGCTTCGGGGATAGGTGTTTTCCGGTATGATTGGCCGGACATTGCTCGGTGCACCGGCCGCACTGCACGCAAGCGTACGCATCTAGTAAGTCGGACCAGGCCAAATCGGTCACTTGGCCCACCCCGAAGGACTCGGCGTTTTCGTCTTCCAAGTCCAGTGCCGGGAGTTTCCCCAGGGGCTCAAGGTTTCGGTGATAAATATTGAGCGGTGCCACAAAAAGATGAAAATGCTTCGAGTACGGAAGGTAGACTAAAAAGCCCATTAAGGATAACAATTTCACCCAGTCGGCAACCAAAATCCCCCGGCGATCCACCAGAGCTCCATATCCGCGTAGCCAATGGCCCAAAATCCCCCCAATTGGGGCATACGCGGCATGGGGGCTTAAGGCAATGCCAAACGATTCGATGGCCACATCCGACAACACCACAATCGCGATTAAAATGAGCACCGCTAAGGCATCGAAATTTCGTACCAAGCGCTTCGGTCGCATGATATAGCGCTTGTAAGCGGCCATCATCAGCGCGATCAGCACTGCTACCGCCATTACGTCGGTGGCCACGTTCAAAATCACGGCCGGAACCCCGGCGGGAGCCCCAATACTGGGAAACAACCCGCGGAGTAAGAAAATGATGGAACCAATGGTAAGGATGATGAATCCCCAAAAAATCGTAAAATGCATGGGCCCAGAATACTTGTCTTTGAATAGCCTCTTCTGACCAAAGACAAAGGTCGCCACACTTTGGAGCCGTCGGCCAGCGTTTTGACTACGGTCGAGGGACTGTCCGAGCGTCACATAGCTCCACTTTTCTTGCACCAAGAGACCAAACCACAAAAGAGCGAAAACAAAAACAATAATGAAAAGAACGTGATTAATCCCCACACTGGAACCTCCTTTGGCGCAGGTTTCTTCCAGTGTATACGGAGACGATTTCCTTGCCAAGTGCAAGTATTGGGATTTAGGACGGGAATACGGTAATTCGTCGGGCTAAATGGTATCCGACAGCGATTTGACTTACTCCGCTTTGTACAACCACCGGCCCCCGAGTCATCTTTTGAAGGACGGTAAGCTCGGCACCTGGAACGAGGCCTAAACGGATCGCCTCCGCTTCTTGCTCAGGCCGCAAAAAGGCGCCAATCTGGACCGTTTGCCCGACTCGCGCCTCTGCCAACGTCACGGCTTGCCGCCACCCCATTGTTCAGGAACGTGCGAGGTGGCATCCAACCTGGGATCGCGATAGAAGATGCGGGCGACCAACACCGAGACTTCGTAGACCAAGTAAATGGCGCTACCAATGACAATCATGGAAATGGCGTCCGGGGGGGCAACAATCGCCGCAATGAGGAAGGACAAGACCAGTGCATAGCGGCGGTAGCGACGGAGGGAGGCCGGGGCCACAATTCCGAAATGAGAAAGCACCCCAGCCACCAAAGGGAGTTCGGCCAAAAATCCGAAGGGCACCGTGAGATACACGATGAAGTTCAGATAATTGGACAATGTCCAGTATTCGGATACGCCGCCACCCACAAACTTCAGCATGACATGCAACACCAACGGCACGAAGATCCAAAATCCGGCCGCCATCCCCAACAAAAACAATCCCAGACCCGGTCCCGTAACAATCGCGACCACCCGGCGCTCCGTCTTCGTCAGCCCGGGAAAAATAAAGGCCGCCGTTTGATACAAAATCACCGGAGAGGCCACGACCAGGGCCATAATGAGGTCAATTTTTATCATCGAGAAAAATGCTTCAGGCACCCCTGTGACAATGATGTGCTTCACGTGAGCCCGGTGGACCAGCCAGTCCATCACCCGGCGGGCAAAAAAGAACCCGCCCAGGAACAACACCCCCACGACGGCCACCGTGATGCCGATACGGTTTCTCAGTTCTGTCAAATGCTCGGTCAGCGGCATCTCCCGGTCATCCACGCCTTGAACCCGCCTTTCTAGCCCTCAACCAGCCCGTTACGGATTGCGTACAGAGCTGCTTGCACCCGGTTCTCCAACCCTAGTTTCTGTAAAATACTGCGCAAATGATTCTTCACCGTATTCTCGGCGATATTGAGTCTGTCTGCGATCTCCCGGTTGGTCATGCCTTGACCCAATAAACACAAAACTTCCCTTTCCCGTTCACTTAAATCATCCGGGTGTTCCCCATTCGCCTCATGACTTTTCCCCGCCAACGCGTGCACAATTTTGGCCGCGACCTCTGCGGTTAATTCCGCCTCGCCGGACACCCGTCGACGGATTTCACTCACAAAGGCTCCCGGATCCATGTGTTTCAAGAGATATCCAGAGGCACCAGCACGCACCGCATCCAGTAACAGCGTGTCATCGTCAGTCGCTGTCAAGATTAACACTTGGGTTTCCGGATGGCGATCCTTGATGATTCGAGTGGCCTCCACGCCATCGCCGTTCGCCATGTTGGCATCCATTAAGATTAAGTCCACAGGAGTCTTCTCGCATTGCGCCACCGCCTCGCGGCCTCCGCTGGCCTCGGCCACCACCTCAAAGTCAGGCTGGCCTTCCAGGAGTGATTTAAGAGCGGAGCGAAATAGCGCATGGTCGTCCACCAACATCAAGCGAGCCTTAGCCATGGGCCTAAATCCCCTCCTTTACGGGAAGCGTCAAAATGACGCTGGTTCCTGACCCGGGACGGCTCTCGACTTCTAAACGCCCACCAATCGCTTCGGCCCGTTCCCGCATGACTTGTAGGCCATAGTGATCGGTGGGGGTCATCATTGGTCCCGCTTCAAATCCACGCCCGTCGTCTTGCACGGAAATTTTCACCGTCGGCCCCTCTAAGCGGCAAATCACTGCCACTCGGCGCGCCTCAGCATGGCGGCGCACATTCGCCAACGCTTCTTGTATTATCCGCAAAATCTGGACTGATGCAAGCTCGTTCCAAAGCTCCTTCTCGGGCCGTAAGGGTTCAAACCGCACCTCCACCCCGCTCACGCGCTGAAACTCTTCAAGCTGACGCTCAACAGTGGGCCAAAACCCTTCGTGGAGCCGACGACTGGCGCGAAGATCATAGAGAGTCTGGCGAACCTCGAGATAGGTTTGGTTCACAAGCGATTCCATAGCGTCACATTCTTTGAGAAGTTCTCGATCCCCCTCACGGGACAGCTTCTCGCGCATTTTGAAGACTTCGAGCCGCAAGACCGCAAGATTCTGCGCCACCCCGTCATGCATCTCTCTCGCGATTCGCTCCCGTTCTTGAAGCGATAAGAGGGCGTCCTTGTACGATCGCCGTTCCGCCTCAAGTCGTTCCATGGCGCGAAACACGTACCATGAAAACACGATCGCCCCTACCAAGGTGGTCCCCACCGCAATGGTGCTCACGGTCACGGGCGAAAAATGGCGGCGGAGGTAGATGGTGCGAAATAGCTCACCGCCGGCCACAAATAAGGTCGGGCCAAGAATTGTGAGTAGCTTAAGCCATAAGTAACGCGCGCGGTCATCCATGACAATCCCTCAATCGATTAAGTGGCCGGTCGCCAAGAATTCCCGTATCACGTCCTCAACCCGACTAGGCTGGTCTAAGAGTGCCAAATGCCCCGCTTCCGGCAAAATGCGAACCTGACTATGTGGGATGAGCGCTTTGGCTAAGTCCGCATCCAGCGGCGTTGTCCGCTGATCCAAACTGCCGTTCATAATGAGCGTCTCAGTGGAAATCTGCAAAAACACCTCGCGATTGCTGACCAGATAAATGGCGGCCATTGCTTGGAGATAGCGATCCGCGTCCGTGCTCTTTAAGTCCTCAATGAGTTGCTCCCGCACCTCCGGGTCCACTCGGGGGGACAACGTCGCCTCGGCATATTGGCGCGCATAGGCGTCCATTCCGAGACTAGCGAGCTCCTGACGTCGCGCCGCCACTTGTTGAGCCCCTTCTTCAAACCCCGGAGTTGTCCCCATCAAAACGAGTCGTCCCACCCGCTCGGGCCAACGGGCCGCAACCCGCGCCATGACCCAGGTGCCGAGCGACACTCCAATTAAATGGGCCGGCCGCGCGGCGATGTCCATGAGTTCTCCGACGTCTTGGACCCAAGCTTCTAAGCTAGGTTCCATTTCCTGATTTTCCCCGACGCCCCGAGGATCATAGGTAAAGACCTGATACTCGCGCGACAACGGGGGCAACAAGCGCGAGAAGAGAAACCGCCCCAAGCCCAAACTGGGGTGGCAAATCACCGCGGCGGGCCCGTCCCCCATAACAAAATATTTTAAGCCCGATGGTGTACGCTCCATGCCCATCTCCCCTATCCCCTATCCGTCCTGTCTGTCACCGTTCCCGGTCCCCACGTCTTTCACAAAATCTAACGCCCGGACATTTTCTAGCGCGGACAAGTCGCCGGGGGTTTGACCTAGATAGCTCGCCCGAATCGCACGCCTGACCACCTTGCCATTCCGCGTCTTGGGTAGTTCTGGCACACGGTAGACAGACTTCGGACGAAGCGCCTTACCCATGTGTTGGGCCACGAAATCAGCCAATGTCTCTTCCAGTTGCGGCGTATCCTTGGCCACCACAAAGCAGACTAAACTCTCCCCCTTGATCTCATCAGGAACCCCAATCGCGGCCGCCTCGGCAACATCCGGGTGGGAGACCAGAACCGACTCCACTTCCGCGGGACCTACACGCTTTCCCGCGACTTTGATGGTGTCATCACTGCGGCCAAGAATGTACCAGAATCCGTCGGCATCAATGTATGCAAAATCGCCATGAACCCACACGTCGGGCCATCTGCTCCAATAAGCCTCCAGATAGCGCTCCCGATTTTGCCAGAACCCTCGCGTCATTCCCGGCCAAGGGGCACGAATCACCAGTTCGCCGACCGCTTCACTCACCGACTCTCCATTCTCTCCGAGCACGTCGGCCGCCATGCCGGGTACAGGCCCGTTAAAGGCACAGGGTTTTTGAGGCTCGATGGCAAACGCTGTCAAGATTCCCCCAGAAATTTCCGTGCCCCCACTGTAGTTAATGATGGGACAGCGTCCACCCCCCACTTTTTCAAAAAACCAGTACCATGGGTCCCGATTCCAGGGCTCACCCGATGACCCTAAAATGCGCAAGGACGAGAGATCGTGGGGTTCGACCCATGCATCACCATGCGCCATGAGCCCACGCACGGCCGTGGGAGAAATGCCAAATACCGTGACCCGGTGTCGCTCCACCATCTCCCACAGCCGACCCGCATCCGGATAGTCGGGCGTGCCATCATACAACACCAAGGTTGACCCCGTGATAAGTCCCCCGTACACCATCCATGGCCCCATCATCCACCCCATGTCGGTGTACCAGAAAAACACGTCTTGGGCCCTCAAATCGAAGGCGTGCCATAAATCTTGCACCGCCTTTAACGGAAATCCCAGGTGTGGATGAATGGCCCCCTTGGGCTGTCCCGTGGTTCCCGAGGTGTAAATTAATAGAAGCGGGGCTTCGGTAGGAAGGGCCTGGGTCGGATAAGAGGACTCGGGCGAAGTCGCTAGTAGTGCCTCGTAATCATGTTCCCCCTCGGTGAGTGCGGGATGGGTGCCCGCCCGGTCGACCACCACCAGAGAGGCCTTCCCGCCCATCGACCTCACCGCCTCCCGGGCCGTGTCTAACATCGGTACGACGCGACTCCGGCGTGTAAACCCATCGGCGGTGATGACCACTCGGGCACCGGCATCGTGAAGCCGGGTCGCCATGGCGGCAGCGCCATATCCCGAGAAGATCGGCACCACGATAGCGCCGATCTTCGCCGTCGCCATCATGGCCGTGACCGCTTCCTTCCCCATGGGCAGGTAAACAGCCACCCGGTCACCGCGCTCCACACCGAGCGACTCTAAGCCAAACGCCAAACGGTCAGAGGTTTTCTGCAATTGATGATAGGTCCAACGAGTCACCCGTCCGTCCTCGGTTTCCTCGATAATGGCCATCCGATTCCCCCGGCCCTCGGCGACGTGCCGATCGACAGCCGCTAAGGCAACGTTGGACGTACCTCCGAGAAAAAACTGGGGCCAGGGAATCCCGTGGCTCACATCCATGACGGTATGATACGGCGTCACAAACGGCCAATCGAGCATTTTGACGACCGCGTCCCAAAACCACCCAGGATCTTGAACGGCCCGGGTTCGCAATTGATCTAAGCTTGAAATCCCATGGCGCTCGAGAAACCGGCCCAATTGACTCTCCTTGACGGCTTCGGGATCAGGCCGCCAAACGATGGGATCATTCTCATATTTCATCTCCGTCCCCCTCCGTGCGGGCCCATTTGAGTGCCTGGTGATAGTTTGACACCGTATCGATATCAAAAGAAGGGCTTGGGCGGCCCACCACATCCCGTGAAACGAGGCACACATCGTCGCGCTGTTGCCATACGGCCCCAATTCCCCGGTCGCCCATCAGACTGGCCACGACCGGATCCCACGCCGCATCGAAAAACACGGGGTGACCGGGGATGCTCCCATATCGCGGTCGGACGGCGTGGATACCGGGTGGCCTTTCCATAAATGCTCGCCAGACAACCCGAATATCGTCGACGGTAACAAACGGTTGATCGGCCAGCAATACTCCCACCGGGACATCTCCCCGTTGTTCACGGATGCTGGCAAGACCCGCCTTGAGGGAGCCGGCGATCCCCTTTTCCGGAGACGCATTCACCACCGACCAGAGCTCCGGTCGAGGGACGCGAGACACCACCAGGGGCTGAAATCCCGCTTCAATCGTAAGCCTCACCTGGTGGTGAAGTAATGTCTCACAGCCCTCCCAGATGAGATCCGGCTTCGAGCGCCCTCCCAAGCGGGAAGCCAGCCCGGCGGCCAATATCATGACCACACCGTTAGCGATGGATGCGTTCCTTTCCATGCAGCGGACCTCCTGAGCCACCATTTCGGGCGGCCATTAGTTCTGCCACAATGCTGACCGCCACCTCCGCCGGTGTTTCCCCACCAATATCCAAACCCACCGGACTATGTAGCGGAATAGCGGTGGGATCGATACCCGTTTTCGCTAGCATTTCGTCGGCACGTGTGCGTGGTCCCAAAACTCCGACAAACCGCGGGGCCGATTTCGCTGCTAAGGCCAAGGCTTCCTCATCGCGCCGCTGGTGGTGATCCATAATCACCCAGAAGCCCTCGGATAGAGCCTCGGGATCCACCTCCCCCGCCGAACGAACCCAATGCTCGGCCTCGGGAAAATGCCGCGCGTTATTCACGTGATCGCGCGGATCCAGCACCACCACATCAAAACCAGCCTGATAGGCGAGTCGCGCCACGGGTTCGGCATCGTGCCCAGCACCCGCAATGATTAACCGGTCCGGTGGCCGCATGACATCCCACCACCAGCCTTCATGTGAGCCCGTGTTTCCCTGACTACCGTTGAGAACTGCGGCCACATCGAACGGTGGACCGCCAGTCCCATCTCGGGTCACAATCTGGTCCCTGCGGGCGAAAAACCGTGCGCCTCCAGGTAACTCTGCCCCCCACACGAGCGGTTGATCTTTTTCCAAGGCGGTGCCAAAGCCTTCCCAAAATGGCGACTCGCAATTAATTGGCTCAATCCAGACATCGATTTGGCCTTTGCAGCCAATGCCGAGACCCCACATTTCGTCTTCGGTCAGGTCGTAATGGTGGAGGCTCGGCTCTTCAGAAGCTAGGACCTTTTCCGCATGGATGAACAAGTCCCCCTCGAGGCACCCACCGCTCAAGGTCCCCTGCATGTGGCCGTTGTCGGCCATGATCATCTTGGCCCCAGGGCGCCGGTATGCGGAACCTTTAACGTGGGTCAAAGTGAGCCAAGCCACCCGATGCCCGGCTCGATGCCACGCCAGCGCTTGGTGCCATAGCCCGCGGGCATCGCGAATCGAGGACATAAGAATCCCCCTTTAGCTTTCCGTCTGAAGTTTCTTGGCCTCTTTGCCGACGGCGGTAAAAAATTGATTCATGATGTAGGTCGCCACCCCGGACAACATCCGTTGTCCGACACCAGCCACCGTGCCTCCCACCTTAGCCTCGCCATCATAAGCGATGTCACAACCTCGCTCGTTGTCTTCGAACGTGACCTGCATGTTCACGCTGACAAATCCGCCCGGTCCCTGCCCGTCCATGACCAGTCGATAGGACGAGCCTTCTTGGGGATCTTGAATGGACATCGTACCTTGATAACGACCACGAATGGCGGCCACGCCCATCTCCATTTCTGCCGTGTAATTGTTGTCCCCCGTTGGCTCCAGCTTTTTCAGCCCGGGCATGGTCCGGACCAATACGGCCGGATCGGTCAGCAACTGGTAGCAAAGCTTGGGATCTGCCTCAATCAGTTTATGTCCTTGAAGTCGCATAATGTCGCCTGCCTTTCCCTCCCATTATGACAACTCCTGGCGTCATTTTCTACCGCCATTGAGGCTCTCCCAGGCACGCCACAATTCGTTCACGGTGCCAATCCGATGGGGTTCGGTGAACGTGATGAGCGCTTCGAGCGAGGGCGTGCGGACATTCTCACGCTGGACGCCGTAGGGATTCCACCAATAAATTGGACGACCTAGATATCGTGAAAAACGAGAGAGCCACACCCCAAGATCGACCCCGTCACCGTCCTCCATCCCGTCAGATATCAATACCAATCGTGAACGCGGCCCCACTCCCCGTCCCCGCTCCCGGCGCCAGAGGGCTTCGAGACTCTGAGACAAGAGCGTGCCGCCACCTCGATCGGGCGTTAAAAGGGCGACCTCCGACAAAGCCTGGTCCACATGAACATAGCGCAAAGCGCGGCTAAGCGCCGTGAGACGCGTGCTGAACGCGAACACGTGAAGACGCCGTTCTCGGCGTGCCAAGGCATGCAAAACGATGACCAACGGCCGATGATAGCCTTGCATCGATCCGCTAAGATCGAGCAGCACGGTCACTGGCATTGGTTCTCGTTCAAGGCTATCAAACCAAAGAGTGACCCACTCGCTACCGACCTGTCCGCGGCGCATCGTCTCTCGGGGACTCCAGGCGACACCGGTTCGCCCTGGGTGGGTGCGATGGGCTTTCATGGTCAAGGGCTTTGAAGGACGCATCCCCTCCAGAAGCAAGGCAAGTTCGCCGTCACTTAACCGGTCGAGGCGCGTTTCCGCCAAGGTTTCCTGGCGACTCGCTCCGCGCGTTAAGGTCACAGCAAGCCCTTCGTCGAAGCGGGTTTCGGATCCCTCGGGGAACCGCATGAGCCAATTCGGCGCCGGATTCAAGCGAGCACCGCGGCGTTGACGGGCTACAGCGGTTAAATAGGTCTCCTGATAGAGTATCGATGGCCTTTCTGGGCGCCGCAAGAGCCCTACCCATGCCTCAAAGGCCGCCTCAAAAAGTTCGGCCTCCTCCCGATTTCTACACCATTGGGCCTTGAGAGCCGCTCGCATGGTCGCCCGATCGCATTCGCCCACCATCTCCAGCGCTTGTACTCCGGCTTCCCAATCCTTTGGGCCAAGCTTAAACTGTAGCCGCCGAAGGCTTCGCATCAAAACACCCAGATTTTCGACCGCAGCATTCATCGAATACCTCGCTGGCTTTCAAAGAGCCACTCCACCATATTCGACGCTCCATCATCTCCGTGAGGTCGGCGAAGGAGCTCCAAATCATCGTAATACTTTAGTAAGAGTCCCATGGTGGAGTCCACCAGTTCGGCCGAGAGCACCCGAGCCCCGAGCGTTTGTAGTGCCTCGGCCCAGGCAATAGTCTCCGCGATCCCAGGTCGCTTCACTAACGGCGCTTGCCGGAGACGGGCCACGAAATCTGTGATTTGGCGGGCGATCTCCCGACCAATTGGAGGAACACGACGGGACAAAATCTCTCGCTCACGTTCGGTACCAGGATACCCAATCCAAACATAAAGACACCGCCGCCTGAGCGCGTCGTGGATTTCTCGGGTCCGGTTGGACGTTAGGATCACTAGGGGAATTTCTTCCGCCCGAATGGTCCCGATTTCAGGAATCGTGATTTGGTATTCTCCCAAAAACTCGAGCAGCAACGCCTCGAACGCTTCGTCGGCCCGGTCAATTTCATCAATAAGGAGCACGGGCGCGGGATGCCCGGTTAAAGACTCCAAGAGAGGGCGAGCGAGGAGAAAGTCGCGTGCGTAGATGTCGTCCACCGACAGGCGACCGGAATCTCCTTCCGCCAAACGAATAGCTAGCATCTGCCGCGCGTAATTCCAATCGTACACAGCGCTTTTCCCGTCAATGCCCTCATAGCATTGCAGGCGCAATAAGGGCCTTCCCAATACGCTCGCCAAGGCCTTGGCCAACTCCGTTTTTCCGACTCCCGGTTCCCCTTCCAAGAGCAACGGGCGTTCCAACTTCAGGGCTAAATAGGCGGCCACCGCCAAATCATGATCGGCTAAATAGTCCGCTTGCAGGAGAGCTTCGGATAGCTCTTCGGGACTCGCATACGGTGCGTTCAATCTGGATTCCCCCAAAAAAGTTGCGCCGGCCTAAAGACCGGCGCAGCTTAGCATTCGATCATTCATCGAGCGCGCGTATGAGCGCCCGCTCTATCATCACCCCGGCTAAATGACGTCGGTAGGCCGCCGAGTATTGCACGTCGTCGGTGTATTCGCCGTCATCGAGCCCCCGCGATACGGCCTCTTGAATCCGCTCGGACGACACCTTCTCGCCCTTAAGACATGCCTCGGCAGACAGGGCGCGAAATGGAAGAACCCCGGCCCCGCTGACCGCTATGCGAACCTCACGAACCCGCATCGTATCGTCGACGTCCAACAAGACCGCGACACCGGCAAGAGGATAACCTGATGCAGGGTGCGGAAACTTGAGGTACGTCTGACGCCCCGGCAAGGGTCTCGGGAACACGATGCGCTCTAAAATCTCGTCCGGGGCTAAAGCCGACACCAGAGGAGCCAGGTACCATTCGTCCACCGGGATTATGCGTTCGCCACGCGGCCCCTTCACCACGAAGCTCACACCACATGCCAAAAACACCGCGCTTAAGTCGGATGCTGGGTCGGCATGCACGGCACTCCCCCCGACCGTGCCCCGGTACCGAACCTGGGGGTCAGCAATCACGGAGACGGCTTGGTGGAGAATCGGCATCAGTTCGCTAAGACGGCTATCCTCTAACACACGGGCGTAGGTCGTGGCCGCTCCTATGGCGATCGAGTCTGACTGTGCGGAAACAGACTGAAGCTCGACGATGCGACCAATGTCCACCAAGCCTGCCGGACTGGCCACACGAAGCTTCATCATCGGCAAGAGACTATGGCCCCCGGAGAGGACTTTTGTGTCTGGATGATCCTGGAGCGCTTTCAAGGCTTCATCGAGCGTCTCAGCCCGATGGTAACGAAACGGGCGGGGAATCATGACACCCGACCTCCCTTCGATTGGGTAATGGCTTCCCACACACGGGGCGGCGTCAGCGGCATTTCCAGATCGGTAATGCCAAAAGGCGCCAGGGCGTCGATGACCGCATTGACGACCGCGGGCGTCGAGGCTATGGTGCCCGTTTCCCCGACCCCCTTGACTCCCAAGGGGTTATGCGGAGAGGGCGTCACCGTGTGGTCCAATTCCAAGCGTGGGAAAAAGCGGGCCTTGGGCATGGCGTAATCCAAAAACGACCCCGTGACGAGTTGCCCGTCCTCGTCGTAAATGGCGCCCTCGTACAGGGCCTGCCCAACCCCTTGAGCAATTCCGCCATGAATCTGGCCCTCCACAATCATGGGGTTTATCACCGGACCACAGTCATCGACGGCGATGTACCGCAACAGCCGCACTTCGCCCGTTTCTGGATCGACCGACACCACCGCTACATGAGCCCCGAACGGGTAGGTGAAGTTGGTCGGATCGTAAAAGGCTGAGGCCTCCAGCCCTGGCTCTACCTCCGGGGGCAGGTTCCACGCCAAGTAGGCTTGCAAGGTCACCTCTTGAATGGTCACGCTGCGATCCGTCTGCCCTTCGGGATGAAATCGACCCTGTTCAACTTCAACGGCTCCCTCGGGCACTTCCAACATATGCGCCGCGATGGTCTTAGCCTTGGCAATAACCCGGTCAGTTGCCCGAGCGAGCGCCCCACCTCCCACGGCAGTGGTGCGGGAGCCGTACGTGCCCCACCCCATGGCGATGCGGTCGGTGTCTCCGTGGACAACTTCGATGTCCTCCATCGGTAGCCCCAAGCGGTCCGCCACAATTTGGGCGAACGTTGTCTCCTCCCCTTGCCCATGGGGCGAAGCGCCCGTGAAGACCGTGACCTTTCCCCCGGGGTGAACGCGGACCAGCGCGCTCTCCCAAAGTCCCCCCTGAAACCCTACCGCTCCAGCCACTTCCGAGGGTCCGAGTCCACACATCTCCACATAGGTGCTAAAACCAATGCCAATGTACTTGTTTTGCCGCCGGAGAGCTTCCTGCTCCCGGCGCAATGCCGGATAGTCGAGTTTAGCTAGGGCCCGATCTAAAGCTTGATGGTAGTCACCCGAATCGTACGTGAGACCGAAGGGATTAGTGTAGGGAAACTGGTCCTTCTTAATGAGATTTTTCTGCCGAACCTGAACCGGATCCATGTGAATCTCCTGGGCATAGGCATCCATGATGCGCTCAATCAGATAGGTGGCCTCCGGGCGTCCTGCCCCACGATAGGCATCGACCGGGGTGGTGTTCGTGAACACCCCGATGACTTCTGTGGAGGCATAAGGAATATCGTAGGCGCCGTTGACAATTAGACCAAAAAGAATCGTCGGGACTCCCGGAGCCGCGGTCGAGAGGTACGCCCCTAAGTTGGCATAGGATTTCACCCGCAGAGCCGTCACGCGACCGTCACGCGTTCCCGCCAATTCCACTTCATCCACATGATCCCGTCCATGGGTGGTGGTAAGAAAGTGCTCCGAACGGCTTTCCGTCCACTTGACGGGCCTTTCCAAGTCCCTAGCCGCGTAAGCTGCCAGGATCTCGTCCGCGTAGCAGGCAATTTTAGCCCCAAAGCCGCCTCCCACATCCGTCGCCACAATGCGAAGCTTATGTTCCGGAATCCCTAAAATCCCGGAGACCAATACCCGATGTATATGGGGGTTTTGCGTGGTGGCCCAAAGGGTCATCTCACCGGTGCTGGCATTATACTGGGCTACGGCGCTTCGGGGCTCCATGGGGTTCGGAATGAGACGCTGCTGACGGAAGCGTCGCTTGACCACCACTTCTGCTTTTCGAAACGCCTCCTCTACCGGCGTCCCCACCGTCCAGTGAAGCGCGACATTGTCTGGGGCGTCCTCATGGATCTGCGGGGCATCCTTCTCCAAAGCCGCGAGCGGACTATGGACAGCCGGCAAGGGTCGATAGTCAACTCGAATCGCTTCCAGGGCATCCTCCGCCTCGCTCCGACTGGAGGCTACCACCATAGCAACCCCGTCGCCCACATAACGGACGTGTTGATGCGCCAAGGCAGGGTGCTCCACCATCTTCAAGTCCGAATTCGGGGGGATCCATGCGGTGGGAATTGGGCCCATACGCCCTTTAAGATCGCGTCCTGTATACACCTTGACCACGCCCGGCATGCGTTCAGCCTCGCTTACGTCGACATGCTCAATCACAGCATGGGCATGCGGGCTTCTCAACATCGCGGCGTAAAGCATGCCGGGAAGCTGGACATCTTCCGTATATCGGCCCCGGCCCGTCGTTAGCCGGGCATCCTCCTTGCGGACGACCCGGGTTCCCATGACCTTGCCGCTCATGATGACACCTCCCGACCTACGGCTGTTTCAGGGGCATCTTCCTCCGCCATCCGAACGGCTCTTTGAACCGCCTTGACAATATTCTCGTAGCCCGTGCAGCGGCAGATGAGGCCATCTAATAAGTCCCGAATTTCCGTCTCTGACGACGATGGACGCTGTTCCACGATCCACTTCGATAGCATGAGAGCTCCGGGAGTGCAAAACCCACACTGGAGCCCATGAGCCTCCTGGAACGCGCGCTGTACACGATCAGATGCCAAACCCTCGACTGTCGTGATGTGGCATTGGTCCGCTTGAACCGCCAACACCGTACAGGATTTGACTGGGGCTCCGTCCATCAATACGGTGCACGCACCACACTGTGAGGTATCGCATCCTATGTGGGTCCCCGTAAGCCCTAAATCATCGCGTAAATAATAGGCCAATAGGGTGCGCGGCTCGACCTGACCCGCTACAGTCTGCCCATTGACCATCATGCGAATGGAAAGACGCTCTGTCATCGCGTGCCTCCTTCGAGACCATTCCGCCACATTATCCGACACGTCGCATTGTGTCGAATATTCCGCCAGCGGTAAGTCCATGGTATCATAGGATGACTGAGAGATCATCCACTTTCTGGAGGTAACCCATGATCCGCGAGCATCTTGACGCCCGCATTGAAAAACGGCTGGCCGCCGTGCTAGAGCCTCACATGGAAGCTTGGCTCCACCGCTTTTTTCGTTCGGAGCAAGGACAGGACCTCATCTCCGACGTGACGGCCGACTTTTTGCTTTCCTGGATGAAGCCGGGTGAAGGTAAAAGCGGCGGCTATTTCCAACGCACGCTGGTCGATTTGGTCAAGGAACTGGCAGCCAGTGACAGCCAATTCCGAGATGCCATCATCGAAGCCTTAAACCCCCACTGGAAAGGGGCCGGGAAGGACTAGTGAAGCATCCCGGCCACCAGTAGGAACCCGATTCCGAGACCAAAGAACCCGCTCAATCCTGAGAGACCCTGAGAGAGCTTTGCCCCCAAGCCATTCGTCCGCCACGCTAGAATCAAACCCACGAGCGAGAGCCCGAGAAGCATGGCGATGATGAAAGTGCCGAAGAGGCCGATGCCAAACCACGGGTTGGCGGCTTGCCCCAAGGCTAAAGTGAAAATGGCGAGGTCTCCCGGTGACACAGCAATGCCGAAGAGAAGCCCCACGCTCCAAGCCCCGGCGGCCAGGGACCAACGCCGGGTACCGGGCTGACGGCGCTCATGCCATTGCCGAAGGCGCGCCATTCCAAAACGCCAGTTGGGCCACAACAAGTCTAGCAGAATCCATAGACTGAGCATCATCAGCCACAACCCTGAAATCCGGGACAACGTGGCCACCAACGCATGTGGCAGCTCATGAGCCACCCCGACAATAACGACGCCCATCAAAAACATGCCGGCCGCATGGCCGCCCCCAATACGGAGCGCATGGAAGATGCTATGACGGGTCTTTGCACGCGTCGCGCGCACAAAGGTGCCAACCGCCGCCAAGTGATCGGGAGCGATGGCATGGCGAAGGCCTAGTCCTACGGCCAGAGCCACCAATCCCCAGACTTGCCACATAGTCCCGCCTCCTGATGTCGCAACGCCTCGTTTCGTACCAAGAGGTTATGCGGGAAGACGGTCGTCTCATGTCAAGAAGGCACGGGTTACGTTACGTAACTCGGGGCTCGACGCCATCAGGGTGGGATTCCTGTGCGCGGCGGATGCGCATGCGTTCGCTCGGATGGGAGACCATCGCGCGTGAAGACCGTAATCGCCGCAGGCCCCGTTCACGAAAACCCACGATGTGTCCGAGTGGCGAGATCCGGACCGTCTGTGGGATGAGGGATGGTGGCTGAGGCGACCGGGCGGGTCGTCGGTTTCCAGGAACCGCCGCTGCTTCGTTTGGTACCTCTTCGTGGATGGCGCCTAGCAGAGACAGGGTATCAGCCGTAACCTCCCCCGCCTTTCTAGCCAAAGCAGGCCCGCTCTCAACTGCTTCCCGGTGTCCATAATAGCCGAGTGGCGTGGCTGCCCCAACCATGGACGCACCCAAAGAGGAAGGCGCCGGAACCGTTCAGAAGGTCGACAGGCTATCGCTCTTTTTTGCGCTTGGCCGGTTTCGCATAACGGCCGACGAAATCGCCCCGCTCCATGAGTACCATCACAGGTTCCAAACTCCGGAAACGTCGAAGCGATTTCCACCCGTCCTTGTGGTAGATCGCTAAAAGAACCGTGAGATAGATCCACATCGACCATTTTGTCCACCCGCGCACGGGCAAGCGCTGAAATCCCATCTTTTCGATGGCACGCGCCGCATCCAAGAGCGTCACCCCCCCCACCGCCTTGACGTCAGAAAAGTCGGGATGCGTCTCAAGCCAACGGGCCAGGTCGCTCAAGGCCCGCATCACCCCATGAAGGGCACGAAGCCCCGAACTAGGACTGCCACTAAACTGGGACAACGCGGGATTTCCGAAGTGAATCTCGGCAAACGGATCTCCTGCTGTCAGCTTGACGCCGTCCGTAAAGACGACCGGTGCTCCCCGGTAACGAATCCGTCCCACGCGCAAAAATGGCCCGCCGCCATCGCTATTCGGAACCGTTTCGATATTCCAATTGCGGGTAAAACGGAGTTCCCACCAGGTCCAGACCCGGCGGAGATACGACCGATCGGCCGTTATGTCTCCCACCGGGCTGGGCTCTAACCCGACCTTGCGGAGCCCCTCCACCATACCAGGGAGGGCATCCCGTGTACGAATGCGGGGGCCCCCGGCGTCGTGCAAGACTACGACCGTCCCCGGCTGGGCCAGTTGCACCACGTACTGACTAATCCATGAGGACGTATGATCAGGACGCCAGTCATCGGGAGCAATGTTCCAAAATACCGGAGTCAAGCCAAAGTGCTGGATGGCAAGCCACGTCCCCAGGTTCACATGGCCCCATGGAGGCCGAAAGAGCGTGGGGCTGTGCCCGGTTAGCGTCTCTAGGTCCGCCAAAGCATGTTTGACCTCGGCAAAGCTCTGCCAGGGCCACAGCCAAAACGCTGACACATGCCGACGCATGTGAAGGGCAATCTCATGCCCCTCGGCCACCATGCGGCGGACGATATCGGGTCGATGCATGGCCCTCTCGGCGACCACAAAAAAGGTCGCCCTAATCCCTAACTCCTTTAACACATCCAGAATGGCTTCAGTATCAGGCCCTGGTCCATCATCGAACGTCAGTCCAATCCGGGCGTCCTCACGCGATCCAAAAAACGCACCCACCTGCAAATGATGAAAGATAATGTCCGGCAATAGATAGACGAGGAGCCACAGCCCCACCAACACAATCGCCACTCCGACCCACATGGCTGTCACAGCCCTTCACGACCTTGTTGGCGGCACGTGAGCCGACCAATAAGCGTCAAATGGAAATAACCAATAGAAAAATCCCATCACCAACAAAATGAGCGCGGAAAACACAAACGGAGCCCAAACCGCCATTTCGAACAGTCGCGTGCCAATCGTTGGCCCAACCGCCATTCCTAACCCCTCAAAGGTCATGAATACGCCCCAATGCCATCCTTCAATCCCTTTCGGGACCAGGCGGCCCAAGAAGGCGTTCCACGAGGGAAGAATCATGGCGTACGCGAAGCCCAAAATTCCGCCCAGCCCAACTAATAGGTAAAAATGACGGGTAAACCCTAATAAAAATAGCGCAAAGGCAGCGACAAAGAATCCCCCAATCAACGGCAATCGAAGACCTAGTCGGTCGGTGACTCGTCCCATCGGCCACAATAATCCTACCGCGATGGCGCCACCCCCCACCAATAGGACGGCAAATTGCCAGTGAGTCAAATGAAGAACGCGATTCACATACGGCTCGAATATGGGCAACATTAATCCGAGGGTCATGTTTTGCAGGAACATGCCCGGTAAAATGAAGCGAAATGGCCAGAGGGTCCGGAGCCAATCACTCATCGGATGAGGCGCGGGGCGCTTCGGGTCAAGCTCTGGGCTTTGAACTGCGATCACCAGCGACCAGGCCGCCAAATCCACCAGGATTAAAATAGCGAAAGCCGTTCGGTCCCGGCCATGCATAAGAAAGTTAATAACCATGAGGCCGAGCCCCGAACCTGCCAGCCAGGCCGCAAATACTAAGCTCATAGCGGATGCACGAGACGCTTGTCCCGTGAGCCGATTAGTCCCCGTCACCACCGCGGGCCAGTGGGTTGCGGTGCCAACCCCCAACAGGGCGACAAAGGCAATCGCCCCCAAAGCGCTCGCCGTGTTCATGAGTCCGAAAAAGGCCACAACCTCGATTCCGACCCCGACTAAGAGAACCCGTTTGGAACCCCATGAATCAACGAGGTATCCCGATGGGCCGCGAAATAATGTATCGAGAAAGTAATGAGCCGACAAGGCTAGTCCCGCTACGGTCAGTGGCGCGCCGAGCGGCCCGGTCACATAGTTTGAAAGGAGCGCCACCACTAGCGCTCCTCGGGAAAACTCGGCCAAACCCAGTGCAGCAGTCAAAAACCA
Organism: Sulfobacillus sp.; assembly: GCA_027343765.1. GTDB lineage: Bacteria > Bacillota > Sulfobacillia > Sulfobacillales > Sulfobacillaceae > Sulfobacillus_B. Next base: position 12,186 of record DAHWKG010000116.1, on the reverse strand, counting down.
CTTGCTCTGTGAGGCTCTGTGACGATTAACGAGCATTGGCCTCTGAGAGAGATAATCCCTCATGAATTTTGGCGGCAATGACGTCCGCCGCGTCAGGATGTCCCAACATGCGAGTTTGGCGCGCCATCGCCTTCAATTCCCAGGGATGACTCAATAAGTGCGTCACCATTTCCGAAACGTCGTTCTGGTCCTTCGCTAAAAACCCTGCCCCATGTTTCACCACGTAGGCGGCATTGGCGTCCTCTTGACCGGGGATCGGCCGATAAATGACCATAGGAACCCCCCGGCACAGGGCTTCGGTCGTGGTCAATCCGCCCGCTTTGCTGATTAAAATGGAACTGACGCCCATGAGCTCGTGAACATTATTCACATATCCCAACACCACCATGGGGTGCGAGGCCTGTTCCTGATAGGCGAGCGCCACTTGGCGACGTCGTTCCTCCCGGCCCGCGACCACAACAGTCGCATGCGGCACCGAAACCTTATCCAACTGAGACAAAATATGGCTAAACTCTTGAATCGGCATGTAAGATCCGCCCATAAACAGTAAGATAGGGTCCTTGGGAATACCTAGTTGCTGTCGAACCTCCTCCTCGTTTACCGGCTCCTGAAAGCGGCTGTCGACAGGAATTCCCGACACCACGATAGATGAGGGGTTCACTCCCCGATCAATGAGAGCCTCCTTCATGTCCTCGCCGCCCACAAAATAAAGGTCGACGTACTTATGAATCCATTGCGAATGAATGCTGTAGTCGGTCATTACCACATAGTTTAAGGCCGAAAGTCGCCCCTGCCGTTTTAGCGTGGACACCACTCCAGCAGCGGTAGGATAGGTTGACACAATAATTTTCGGAGGGCTCGGTTGAATGGCTCGGTAAAATGATTCAATGCCGATGCGGTTCAAAAACTGCTGGGTGGGCGACTCCGGGTCAATTTTCTGAGTCGCCGTGTAGAAAGCCTTCCACAACCGGGGGGCAAAGCGGACCGAACTTAAATAGGCCCAACGAATGGCATCATCGAGATGCGAATTGACAAATTTGTAATAGTCCAAGATTCCCAAACGCACGGTAGGATGAGCGAGTTTCACTTTGAGACCAATCGCCTTGGCTGCCCTCAGATGTCCGTCGCCGTATCGGGCTGCCAAAATCATAACTTCGGGCCGCGAAGCCAAGGTCGCCTCGTGATGTTGCGGTAACCAGTCGATCCACTCGGCCAAATTAGTGGGTGTGGATCCTGGCACCGTGTGATTCGGCATGCTCTCACCCCCTCGCTTTCCATCTCGTCAGCCCCCCTCACGATACCAAACAGGCCGCACCGTGACTAGTAGAAATGGCCGAGAGGCGTTATGCTAGTGTACGCCAAAAAACCGCGAACATTCGCTGAACCTGGGGGTGTTGGAAGTCCCTACCGTCTTTTTCTCCGAACCCGCCGAATATGTTGTAGAACGGTCCCGATTTATTGGACAAACTTTTCGCCTAACCACGCCGGACGAGTTCACCCGTCACCTCGATGCCATGATGGCATCCTATCCCGGCGCCAATCATTACACCTGGGCGTATCGCATTAACGACGCTCGCTTGCGGGCCAGCGATCACGGCGAGCCCCAGGGAACCGCAGGCCTCCCTATGTTGAACATTCTAACCAGAGAAGGCTTCGACGAAACGCTGGTGATTGTGGTGCGTTACTTTGGAGGCATTAAACTCGGCCGGGGCGGGTTAGTCCATGCCTATCAACATGCCGCTAAGCTCGCCCTATCCCGTACGGTGCTCGGGATCGTGAAAGACATCCAGACCATTGAAGCACACGTCGATTATGCCTCGTTTAACCGAATTCAGCGCCCCCTTACCCCGCTGGTCATGAGTTGGGACGCCGAATATGGCGCCGATGTCAAAATCACCGCGATACTCGAGCAACAGGCCTGGCCCGCCGTCCAATCGGTATTAGAGGCGGAGAGCCGCGGCCAATGGGTGCTGGAATCGTCTCATCGTTCCACCGAACTGGTTGCCCTACCCAATCCCATATCGGATGAGTAAGGCCGCTAGCACACCCACTAAAATCGCCAATAAGGTCCGGGGCCAGCGGGGCGCCACCCGAAATCACCAACCGAAGCCGCCCCCCCACAGCTGCCCGAATGGGGCGGAACGCCATGCCATCAAAATATGGTTCAGCTTCTCCATCCAAGCAGGAACAGAGCGTCCCGCGATGAGCTGCTGATATCGTCTACGTCCTAAATCAACAGCCATTTGGAATACCCGTTGACTCATGGGCGTTTGGCTCTTCACACTCTTCCAAACTTGACTATAGATTTTTTCAAATGCGCGCGGGACGGACACCATAATCGTTGGTTTAACGGCCGGCATATCCTCCGGCAGGAGATCAGGCGACCGTGCATACGCAACCTCAACCCCACGCCCCAAAAAGAAAAGTGGGTCATCCGCTCGAGAATATGGGAGAGGGGCAAGAAGGAAAGAACCACCTCCTCGGCCGCCACGGAGGCTCCAAGGACATCCTGAAAGGCTTGATCGATGTCCTCGATGTTGGCCAGAATGTTTCCATGGGTGAGCTGCACCCCCTTGGGAAGGCCAGTGGTGCCCGAAGTATACACGAGTGTGGTGAGGTCATCGCGGGCTGCCATGGGAACCATGATTTCTCCCGTCGGCTCCGCAATAGACCCCAGTGAGGGAACCCCTAACGATGAGGGCTCAATCGTTAAGATTTGGAGCCCCGGGGGCATCTTGGAGGCTTTTTGTTCATGCTCCAGGATGGCCAATCGAATTCCCGCATCCTCAACAATATAGGCCACTTGGTCGGGAGGGACCGAGGGATAAATAGGTACCGTCACGGCGTCTAAGGTAAGAATGGCAAGGTCAACAAGCACCCACTCCGGGCGAGTTGACGACATGAGACCCACGCGATCGCCGGCCTGTACGCCCCGTAGCTGAAGCCCACGAGCGATGCCTTGTACGGTTTCCACTAAATCCCGATAGGTTCGCCGTTGCCACTCCTGTCCGTTCCAGAATCGTTGTGCAGGCCGTTCCGGCCATTCATTGGCCGCGTCCACGATGCGTTGCATAAGATTTTGGCATTCCATCATCTCGCCCCCAAGCAATTGCCTGAAGAAACTATTTCGCAAGGAAATCTTTGCTTAATCTTACGGCATTGCGAGACAGTTCATAAAGAGGAATTCGCCCGCGACTCGTTAACCGGGGAAGCAAGTCCCGTGTCGAAAACACTAGGCTCCGTAAGCCTGTTCCCAAAAAAGGCGTTCGTACACCATGCTCCAATGAAACGCCTGGGCCGATCTCGTGTCGTCTCCCGGCACCGCCAGACGGTCCCAGAGAGCTACCACCTCCGCCACTGAACTCTGGTACTCGTCTCCACTGTACGTGAATATCCAGTCCCGTAAGATCGGATCGGAGGGGATCCCCTCGGCTTTCAGTTCCACACCGATCGCGGCATATGTCCAATAGCAAGGCAGAACCGCGGCCAATGCGGGCGGAAATGCGCCTTCCAGCGCCGTCCGAACCAAATGATCCGTATAGGCCTTGGTCGCCAAACCCGTCTCGCCTCGCCCAAGGTCGTCTGCGTCAATACCTAGAGCTTCCGCCACATCGACATGCAAGGACGATTCGACCTGAAAGACGTTGTCCGCGTGACGGAGCATCACTCGGGCAGCCGCTGTATCGGGAGCGAGACTGGCTAGTCGCGCCAACACTCGTGAAAAGTCGGTGAGATAAATGGCATCTTGTTGAATGAAGGTCCGAAAGCGCGTATGGTCGAGCGTCCCCTTACCAATCTGAACCACCATCGGATGGTGGCGAATGCGCTGCCACTCCTCCAGCGACTGTTGCTTCAAGTCTTCAAATGTCATCGTCGTCCCGCCCCCTAGATTCCGTCAGTTCTCTCACAGCTTTTTGGACATCGATGGCGTCACGTACGTAAGAAATCACGGCCATGCCGTCCACCCCGGTGCTCCAGACCGCCTGGGCGTTAGCTCCGCTAATCCCCCCGATCGCGACCACCCTTGCCACGGAGCCCACTCGTTTTACCATGTCATGGAGGCCCCTAATCCCTATGTCCGCTCCTGCATCAGGCTTAGAACCCGTCGGAAAAACCGGGCCCACCCCAAAGTAGTCGGGAATATCGGGGATCTCGGGTATTTCACTTGAATCCCGAACCGAGAGCCCGACATAAAGGCGGGGGGCGAGACGGCGAACGTCCTGAACCGCCATGTCGTCCTGGCCGACATGCACCCCATCGGCCTGAATGGCAAGTGCCACGTCCACCCGATCATTGGCGACCAACTCTAGCCCTTCCCGATAGGTCGCCTCGCGAAGGGCCCGCCCATAGTTTATCAAAGCCCTGGTCGCGCTCTTTTTGTCGCGGAGTTGTACCACCGTCGCGCCGCCCTTGGCAATCTCGCGGCAAAACCTCCCGATTCGCTCTTCGGCGAGGAAAGCCGGATCCACCAACACCATCAGCTTAAGGTTCACGACAGTTCCTCCACCCATGGTTCAATGGGCCGTGGCCATGGCCTAAGCCGGGAGCCTGGCGAATCGCCTCGCTCACATACTCCTTCGCGACACGCACCGCTTCCGGCACCGATTGCCCTAAGGCCAATTGCGCGGCAATTGCAGAGGACAAGGTGCACCCGGTTCCATGCGTATGAACCGTGTCAATCATGGGAGCTTCGAGCCAAGTTCCTTGGCCGTCGTGCCACAGCAAATCGGCCGCTTGGTTCTCGTCTAAGTGCCCCCCTTTAATGAGCACCCAGGGAACGCCTGAATGCGCCAAGGCGCGCGCTGCCCGCCGCATGTCGGTGCGGTCGCGGACAGGAAAACCAATCAGGGCCTCCGCCTCAGGCAAATTGGGCGTCACCAGCGTCGCTCCCGGTAAAAGCTCCTGACGAAGCGCCTCTTCCGCACCGGGTGTCAATAATGACTGCCCCCCCTTGGCCCGCATGACCGGATCCAGCACCACCGGCACGTGCCAGTCACGGAGAGTTTTGGCCACTTGACGAATAACCTCCTCGGACGCCAACATGCCGATTTTGACCGCGTCGACTCCAATATCTTGCTGAACGCGCGTCATTTGCTCAGCGACTAAGGCGGGATCTAGAATGGTCACTCGTCCTACCCCGGTGGTGTCTTGGGCGGTTACCGCGGTAATGGCAGTCATCCCATAGACACCGAATGCGTCGAAGGTCTTTAAATCAGCCTGAATCCCGGCCCCCCCGGAGGAATCAGACCCCGCCACCGATAGGACCCGGGCCATCATTCGCCGGCCCCCAAACGGCCAAATGCCTCCCAAAAAGGATCCACCCGGGGATGCACCAACACCTCACGACCTCGCTTCTTGGACACGCGCCAGAATCCTTGGTCGGCTGGCAGCATGCGCCCGATGGCGCTGACCTCGATGTGTTCGGCTCGGAGCGCCTCCATGACCTTATCCGCCTGGATCGGCCGCACCGTCAGGAGTAAGGTCCCTTCGCTGATGCTAATGAGGGGGTCGATGTTGGCCCATTGGGTGATGGCCTCGACCTCGGGGCGAAGAATAATCGCGTCAGTATCTAGCTCCACCCCCAAACGCGAAGATTCCGCTACTTCGAAGACGCCGCCCACCACGCCACATTCGGTGGCATCATGCATGGCTGTAACCCCATGCTCCCGCACCCCCACGGAGGCCGCCACAGCCGCATCCTTAACGACCGACATTTGCTCGAACAGCGCATCGGCAGTGCGACGAACGTCCTCACCCAAATGCCGCTGGACCTGATCGCCGAAGGTGGCTCCAATAAGACCGGTGGCCTCAATCGCTGCGCCCTTGGTGCAAAGGAGAATGTCACCCGGCTGAGCCATAGACGTGCTGATATACCGGTCCTCAGGGCCAATGCTCATCACCGTGGCCCCACCCACCATGGGAAAATTACACCCATCATAGCGAGCCGTATGCCCCGACACGATGGAAATTCCGAGATCCTTCACGGCACGGTCCCATGCCTGCCAAAACATCGCGAAGTCAGTCGTTGTCATGGTGACCGGCAAATTTAAATCCACGGTCATAAATCGTGGGGCGAGACCCGAGGTTGCCGCGTCAGAGGCCAAAATGTGCACGGCGAACCAGGCCGCCCGCTCCCATCCGTAGTCCGGCACAACAAAGACGGGGTCTGTGGTGGTGGCCATAACCACCCCGGGCGCCACTCGTACGACACCAATGTCCACCCCAGACTGGGGCCCGACCAACACATCATCCGAGGGGCTCCCGACATGGGGGTAAATATAGGCACTAAAGGCTTCGGGTGAGATCTTACCAATTTCAGGCATCTCTATCGGCATTCAAAACCCCTCCTCGTCGCCGGGGACGAGAAAAAAGGACATTCCGGTGCGGAATGTCCCCCGCACTTCCTACGCTGGTACGACCCAGGTCAGGTGATAAGGGTTGGCTCCGCCTCTCAGCCCCCTTCGGGGCACCCCCGGCATCTAGGGTCATCATAACAGCCTTTTCAGTTCACTCAAAGACTGGCCCGGGAAAAAGTCGGATAAAATCCTAAGAAGCGATGAAACAGCACAACTTCCTTAATCCGCGCCAAAGCGTCAAAGGCGTCTACCGCATCGAGACGAGAAAGTACGGCATCAACCCAGAATCGAAATTCGAAGGGATATCCCGGGCGGGGCCGCGATTCAATTTTGGTCAAATTGAGATCATGCTCCGCCAACACCGCCAGTACACCCGCAAGGGATCCTTTTTGATGGGGGATGTCGAAGGCCAACGTCACCTTTTTGGCGTCCAAGGTGGCTTCCGGTAAACGCGGAGGCCGCCGTTGAGCCAGGAGCCAAAAACGGGTGCGATTATCCGGGTAGTCTTCGATGGGCTCAGCCAGCACCTGAAGCCCATAGTGTGATGCCGCGATGGGACTGGCGATGGCGGCAACCCCAGGCTGGGGATTTTCTCGAAGCTCACGGGCGGACCCGGCGGTATCCAAAGCCGGGTCGGCTTGATAACCCCTCGGCCCCCAGAACCCCCGGCTTTGCATCAGAGCCTGCGGGTGCGAACGCACTCGGCGAATGGACTCCAAGGTTTCACCAGGACCGGCCATGAGGGCTAAGTGCACGGGCTCGACCACCTCTGCCCAAATGGTCAGGGCATCCTGATCAACCAAACGGTCCCAGACTTCCGTGACTGATCCGCGATACGCGTTTTCGATGGGCAACAGGGCATATGCGTGCGAGTCAGCCATAATTCGCTGAAACACGTCGGCAAACGAGGGCAGTCCTCGGGCCTCTTCTCCCGGAAAATAATGGTGAACGGCCGATTCGCTAAAGGCCCCCGGCTCTCCTTGATAGAACACATGCTCGCCTTCCTTCTAGCTAACCTATTTCAGCGAAGAGAATTCTTCGAACGCTCCGCATTCCCTGCTCGGCCCGCTCCACATTGCCGGCTGCCATGGCGTGTCGCACGCTCAGAAGTCCATATAAGAGCCGATACCCTGAAAGACGCGCGGCCTCGCCCGGTGGTCGGTCTGATCCCAAAATCCGATAATCCTTCACGGGAAGTCCCGACCAGTCAAACATGGGATCGCCGAAGCGCCAATCCCCAAAATCAATTACCCCCGCTAAATGGCCGCCATCCACCAATAGGTGCTCGGCCACCAAATCTCCATGCAGGAGGACAACCGGCCATCGGGAAGCTGCCAGTTGTTGGTCCGCTTCTTTGAAAACATATTCCACCTGGCGATATTCCCGAACGGATAATAGGGGGCCCACATCTTGGAGGACGCCCCGGATCCGCGATTGGTAGCGCCTCTGCCATCGGCTTCGCACCACATCCGAGTCCGTTTCAGACATTCGGTGGAGCCATCGTATAAAAGCACACGTTTCTTCCCATAGCGGCGTACCGGGGCTTAGCGTTCCCATGGCTAAACCCGAAATCATGGGATAGCCCCAGAGACCGGTCGAGCGCTCCTGGTAGCAGGGGATTTGTACGGGCGGGTTAGAGAGCTTCTGCAAAAGATACCGCTCCCGAGCCAATCGCCATTGGGCCCCATGAGAGCGGGGAATGCGCAAAACCCATCCGTCGACTAGGGCGACCAGAAAGTCCCACCCTTGTTCAACCCACACCGCCTTATGCCAAGGCACGTCCGGCCATAAGCGCATCGCTTTCTCCGGGGTCAAGTTGCCGAGAGATCTCCCGTGACTCAGCCTCTCCACCTCCGCCGTGTTGATTTCGACCGATCGGCAACCTATAGTAGCAGTATGGACACCAGCGCCTTGACCTTAACAAGGGCTTGGTTCGACGAGCATCTGAAAGCGGTGCTCAACCAAGCCCGACAAAGCGGCCATGTGAAGTGGTTCGCGAAAACTTTAGCGATTCCTCCCGGGAAATGGGCGTCGGTTTTTGCTCAATTCCCGGGATTTGGTTGGTTCTATCGTTCTCAGCACGGCGAGGAGACCCGCATCGGCCTCGGACTGGCCCGGGAATGGCAATGGGATGACCGTCATCTTTGGAATCGCATGGACGAGTACATCACTCGGCTGAAACAAGCCGGTTTGCCGGATGACGTGTGGATCGTCGGCGGACAAGCTTTCTCATCCCGCTCACGCTGGCTCGGTTGGCCCGCTGTGTATTTGGCGCTGCCCATGGTGCAAATTACGGAAAGCGTTCATGAATCGCGTCTAACGGTCGTATTGCCTGTCTTCCCAGACACTGTCCCCGAAACCTATCAGCGGAGGTTAGAGCCCGTCTGGCAATCCATGATGGCCGAACCCGGCGGATCCGATCCCCTCCCCCAACCGATGTCGTCGCAGTCGATTCCCTCCCGTGACGCCTGGATGGCCCTGGTCGAGGAAGCGGCCCAAAGTATTCGCCACGGCCCGTTAAAGAAAGTGGTGCTGGCCCGCGAGGTCCGACTCAATTACACCGCTTCCTTGTCTTTGGAGCGCATTTTGGACAATCTCACCGCCCAAAACGCCGATGCCTCCGCCTTCGCCATTCGTGGACCCGAAGGGGTATTTTTAGGCGCCACTCCCGAACTATTGGCCAGAGTTGAGAATGGCACATTCGAAACTATGTGTTTGGCAGGCTCCGCTCCCCGAGGATTGACCCCCGAGGATGACAGCCAATATGCCGAAGGGATGCGCAACGACCCGAAAATCGCGGCCGAACATCAGGCCGTGATTCAGCATGTCACGGAATCCCTAAAACCTTGGGTGGCCGATCTGACCTGGCCATCCAAACCTTTGGTGAAAAAGCTGCCGACCGTCCAACACCTGCTAACCCCGGTTCGGGGCCGGTTGGTGGAAAACGGTGGAATTTGGCCGGTCATCACCGATTTACAGCCTACGCCCGCTGTCGCAGGCTATCCTGTTGATGCGGCCACGCGCTATATTCTCGCGTGCGAGCCGTTCTCCCGGGGGTGGTATGCGGGTACGGTGGGCTGGGCAAATCTGGGCGGGGATGCGGAGTGGATGGTTGCGTTACGGTCGGCATGGCTCCGTGATGCGACCGTGTCGCTTTACGCTGGCTGCGGTATTATGGGGGACTCCGTCGCCTCGTCAGAATTAAGGGAGTCGGACTGGAAGCTCAATACCATGCTGAGTGCCCTAGAATTGGAAGGAGGAGCGTGGTAATGGCGCTTCGACCTTATCTCGGCAATTTGGTGGCTCAACTATCCCGTTCGGGGGTACGCCATGCGGTCATCGCACCCGGCTCCCGTTCCACTCCGCTGGCAATTTTACTACATGAGCATCCCGACATTGACGTCCGAGTAGCCCTCGACGAGCGATCGGCCGGCTACTTCGCCCTCGGCCTCGCTAAATCCTCGGGCGGTCCCGTAGCCCTCTTGTGCACGTCCGGGACGGCCGCCGCCAATTTCGTACCCGCTGTGGCCGAGGCTTCTTTGAGCCGGATACCCTTAGTGGTGCTCACAGCCGATCGCCCCCGTGAACTTCGAGACGTTGGAGCGGCCCAAACCATTGATCAGGTTCAGCTCTTCAGCTCCCACGTGAAATGGTTTCAAGACTTACCCACCCCAGGAGACGTGGACCTCACCCGCCATGCCGCCCAGGTGGCGGCTCGCGCTGTACATAAAGCCTTGAGTCATCCGCGTGGTCCGGTACACCTCAACGTTCCTCTGCGGGAGCCACTCCTCCCAGAAGATGGGCCCATGCCAAATGCCCTCATGCGCCCCTGGCCGAGGCCCGAGTCGAGGCCCTCGGAAGAAGCCTTGGAGGCATCTCTCAACGCCGTCAGCGAAGCGCGACAACTGATCATAGCACTAGGACCGGAATCTCCTAGAATTCCCATTGAGACGTTGAGGCGCATCCACGAAGCTGGTGTCTTGCTCTTTTTGGATCCGCTCTCTGGCAATGGCCGGCAAGATGAGGGGATGACCCGCTACGACACCTGGCTTCGGATGCAAAAACCAAAGGCGGCTCCCGACTCGGTCATTCGGCTTGGCGCGCCATTGACCTCCAAAGCCTTTCAAAGCTGGGTTCAATCGTCACCGTTACTATTACTCGACTGGCCCGGCGGCTTTCGAGAGCCGGACCGTACCGATGCCTTGCTCATTGAAGGGGACCCCGCCCTCACGCTCATCCTGTTGGCGAAACGCCTCCGCTATCGCCGTAACGAAGCCTGGCATCAAGCGATTGAAGCCTATGAATCGTCGGCTGAAGAGCGAATCGACGGGTTCCTGCATGCGGCGCCACCCGAGTTCGAAGGACGAATTTATGCGTCCCTTAACCAATTGTGGCCCTATCCGGAAAAGCCGGTGCTGACGGCCAGTTCCATGCCGGTTCGGGACCTCGACACGTTTTATCCCCGAGGACCGCTGAGATTTTTCGCCAACCGGGGTGCCAATGGAATCGACGGCCTAATCTCCACCACGATGGGGCTTTCGCTTGAGTTTGGGGATGCGCTCGCGATCTTGGGGGATTTGGCCTTTTTTCATGACATGAATGGTTTGGAATTAGCCCAGCGCCACCAATTAAATGCCTTCATCGTGATTGTCAACAATGCCGGCGGAGCAATCTTCTCCATGCTGTCGCAAAGCCGACTTGAGCCAGGACTATTCGAGGACCTGTTCGGCACCCCGCAGCATATTGACTTTGCCGGCGCGGCCACGCTGTACGGGGCGGAATTTCGTCGCGTAGAAACCTTTTCAGAGGTCGACGAGGCATTTCGGGAGCTTCGAACGAAATCCGGGTTGCGGATTCTCGAATGGCGCACCACCCCACGAGCCGAAACGGCAGCCCTGCATCAAAGCCTCTATGGTCATTAGGAAAGGAATCTCCCCATGCCCTACGCTAGGTTAGCTGATGAACGCTGGTTTTACCATACCTGGGGAAACCCCGAACGTCCCCCACTCCTGGTGTTACACGGCTTTACCGGTTCGCACGCCAGCTGGTCTTCGGTAGCCCCGGCGCTCGCCGAAGATTTCTACGTCATCGCCCCCGATTTGCCCGGCCACGGCCGTACGGATACCCCCTCTCCTCTCGAAAAGATGTCGATGGTACAACAGGCCCACCGGTTGGTTGATCTCATCGAGAGTCTTTCCATCCCAAAAGCTCGTGTGTTAGGCTATTCGATGGGGGGGCGCCTCGCCCTTCATCTAGCCTGGCGCTACCCCGAACGCGTGTCGCTGCTCATTCTTGAAAGCGCATCACCCGGGTTAGCTTTGGAGTCCGAGCGGGCCCAACGAAGGGCCAGCGATGAGGCCTTAGCTGCGGCGATTATGTCCCGGGGTCTCGCTTGGTTCATTGACCACTGGAACCAAGGGGCGCTGTTTCGTGATCAAGCGCCTGAGGTCCGCGAAGCGGAAAACGCGGTGCGGCGAACAGGACGGCCAGAGGGTCTGGCCCAAAGCCTTCTTGCGGCCGGCACCGGATCACAGGAGTCGCTGTGGGATATTTTAGGGGACCTTCCGATGCCAGTGTTGTTGATAACGGGCGAGCGCGACCGGAAGTTTACCGGATTGGCCAAGGATATGGTGGCCCGAATTCCCGGTGCTCAATGGGTGTCTATTGAAGCTGCGGGACATACTGTGCACGGAGAGAATCCCGAGGCATTTTTGTCGGCGGTGCGAACCTTTTTACATACATCAACTGGCAATTGAGACCTTGACGAGACAAAGGAGGGTTACCGATGAGCTTTAACTGGGAATTACGGAAAGAGTACTCGGATGTTCTC
>DAHWKG010000110.1:0-2882 GCA_027343765.1 Sulfobacillus sp. | reverse complement strand
AAGAGTGCGGGCCTCGATTATCATGGCGTAGGCCGATCCTGAAGAGGCAGGAAAAGCGTTCGAGCCAGGACACGGCCCGTTTCATTACCCGAAGGACGCTCTCGCTTTTGGCGAAACGGGCTAGGCGGCTCGGTCTCCGAGATTTAGGCTCAGACTTCCCCGGTTGAGCCCTTTCGCTCGCTACTATTCCCCAGATATTACCGTTATGGTAAATAATTGAGATGGACACGAAATTTTTAAACTCTAGATTTCTGTGGATATCCTGTTGATAATTAATATAGGTATTTTGCGGTGTCAGTAGCGGTGAAAGAGAACGATGCGAACATTCCGGTTCTGTAGGGTAAAGGAATGTCGTGGAGAAAAAAGGATATTCATCTCGAATGTCGAATGCTGTTCCCACTAGGATGAATCCGAAACCCAGGAGGAGTCGCCATGGCCGAACCGGAATCGACGCTACCTACCATCCCCCTTCCCGATCTTGAACCGCGGTGGGTGGCCTCCAGTTGTCGTCTGGAACCGGGCCTGAATGAAACCTATGTATATATCGGGGAGATATTGTTTGCCATCATCTCGAAGGGGGACCCCTATCAGGCGAAGTTTGTCGCGGCCCAGTTGGTACGCCTGAAGATTGCTTCGGCCGAAGCGGTGGCTCGCGCCTTTGGCTTTGCCGCCACCTCGCTCCGGGACTGGGTGGCTCAACTGCAGCGTACGGGAACCCTGTATCCCGGCGATTTTAAGCCGGGGCCCGTGGGGCCCCGCAAGGTCACCCCGGAAATCTTCCGTTATATGGCCACCCATCCGGCGCGGTCCCATGCCGATATGGCCCAGCAAATTAAGCAGCAATTTGATGTTGATTTAAATCCTCATACCGTGCGCTTGTATCGCTTACGCCTCCAAGCGGAGGCCGAATCCCCCGGGAGTTCGCCCGAGAACGGGTGGATGCAAATCGAAGGATTCGCCACGTCGACCTCCGTCTCTTCAGAGGCCGTGGAGGCCGTCGAAGGGCCTTCGGAGAAGGCCCAGACCGTGGAACTTTCGGGCTGGTCGATACCCGAGTCCGAAATGGCGTCCGCTGAGGAGTTCCCTGGAGAGCCCGTCGAGAGCGTGGAGGAATGCATGGAGATCTCGGCGTTACCGGAAATCGTACCGGATCGGCTGCTACCGCAGCCGGTGGCCTCCGAACGGGTTGAGGCGGTCCCGCTCCCACCCCTGGGCGAGTCCGTAGCCGCCGCCGGCTTTTTAGTGTTGGCCCCCTATTTAGGCCAGTTAGGATTAGAGGAGTGGACGAAAGCCCACCCGTGGACTCAGGCCCATCAGTTTCAGCCCCTTACGATCGTGTTGGCCTGGGTGCTCGCTTTTGTGCTCGGTTCCCGGAGTGCCGAAGCGACCAAATTCGGCCCGCGTGAAGATTGGGGCTGGGTCATCGGGGCCACCCATTACCCCCATCCCGATACCCTGCGAGCCATTACCCAGGAATGGACGCAAGATCACTTGGGACCCGATCTCGCGGCCCATTGCGGGCCGCGGTACTTAGAACTGTTTCCCGAGGCACCCGCGCTCATTTATTTGGATGGGCACTTTCTTCCGTATTCGGGGCACGAGGCGTATGCGGGTCGCGGCTATTCTACGCTAAAGCATTTGGTCATTCCCGGCCATGAGCAGTTTTGGGTCCATGACGGCCAAGGCCATCCGCTCTGGGTCGAGGAAGCAGCCGGCGATGCCTCATTTTATCAGGCCATCCAGCAGATTAGTGATCGCGTCCACGCCTGGCGGGCGGGCCGCTTACTCGTGGTGTATGACCGTGGCGGGGTGTCCGAGGATACCGCTGCCCACTTAGTCGCCCACGGCATGGACTTTTTATGTTATGGCAAAACCCGGGCGGTGCCCAAAACGGCGGTCTGGTCGGAGATCACCCTCCGGCGGGCGGGCCAGGAACGGACCTACCAGGTATGGGAACATACCCGGAGTTGGGGAAAACTCGAAGCGGTACGGGAAATTTGGGTGCAAGATGGCAGACACACCTTCCCAGTGCTCACCAGTCATGCGCACGGCGCCATGGGCGATTTGTTAATCGCCTTATGGGGCCGTTGGAAGCAAGAAAATGGGTTTAAACTGCTCGTCCAAGACTACGGCGTGAATCATTTTGGGGATCGGGACACCACGGTATTAGAAAATCGCCCCATGGTGAATCCAGAACGCACCCGTCTCGCACGCCGAATGGCCAAACTCGATCAAAATCTCGGAACCCTCCGGCGGCGCTTTCCGCCGTCGGCGGAAGAGGCGGCGCAGGGTCAGGCGATTGCCTCCTCCGCCCCGAAACAAACCCACACCCGCTGGGCCAAGTTGCACGGGGAACTCACGGAGGTGGTGACCGCCTATGAGGCCGCCCCGGAAACCGTCCCGTTATGGGACCTGGTCCCCGAAGACCGCCGGCGTGCCTTCACCTTTCACCATAAAGCCTTTCAAGATGCCTGTCGCATTATCGCGATCAATGGAGAGCATTGGCTGCGTCAACGCGTGACGGCGATTTACCCGAATCCCCGCCATGAACGGGTGCTGATGCGATGGCTCCTGCATGCTCGGGGATCCTTCAGCTATCGCCAGACCACTCTGTGGGTCGAATTGGAGCGTCCACCGCGAGCCCGCTGGGCTCGCGTGATCGAAGAACTCTTGGCGGGCTTAAACGCGGAGGATCCCCGGCACCCTGCCGATCCGAACGTAAAGGTGCACTTTGCTCTTCGGGCCTTACGACCGTTGGAATTTTCAGTTAAACGCTAACCGGGGAAGTCTGAGTCTTGAACGTTCGGACCACATTGGATCCACTGAGCCATTGCCCTTCTTGTGCGACAAAGACGAGGTTATCGACATTCTTCCATCGATCG
>DAHWKG010000107.1:0-5223 GCA_027343765.1 Sulfobacillus sp. | reverse complement strand
CCGGTGACCGAGCATCAGTGCGCCTGGGAGAAACCCGGCTACGCGCAAAGTCAGCCGTGTTTGACCAGCCCCACGGGTGGGGTCACGGACTGCCAAGGGTGGTCCACGCCGTATTATGACCCGTACGATTGTCCGATTCCGACACCCGTGAATTTCTAACGACACGACCCCCGTCTACCCGGGCGGGGGCTCTGATGGCAAAGCGCGGGGTGACGAGTCTCAGCACAACGACGACGCCTTAAGTCGGAGCCCCTGCCCCTTCGCGGGCGGGGGCCTTTCTTGATAGGAAGGAGCGGATCGTATGACACAGGCTTCAGCGACGGCCCCCCGGACCTTACGGGCGGGCCCGGTGATGAACCCCTGGGAGTCGCGCGAGCGGGTCGAAGCCCGCACAACCCCCGTGGGGGTGGGCGCGTCAGCGGGGGCCGACTCGGTCTTCGATCGGGCCCTGCGCTGGATGCAAGACCATGACTCCCCGGTGCTCGCCGACCCGTTGGCCGCGGATCCGGCCTACGTGCGCGGGGTGATTCAGCGAGCCGTGATGGCCCAGAACTTGCGGAAATTTGAGGCCGATGCGCTGACGGAGCAATTGACCGATCATCTCGTGGGAGCCGGGCCGTTGGCCCTCTACTTTCGCGATCCGGCGGTCACGGAAATTCTGGTGGTGGGGGGCTCGGTGTATGTGGAGCGGGAGGGGCGGATTCAGCCCGCCCCGAGCTTGGGATCGCCGGACGCCGGGATTCGCATCGCCCAACACCTCTGTCGGCATGAAGGGTTGGAGTACAAGGCGATCGATCCCTTGATGAACTTTACCTGGCGGGCCGACGGCAGCCGGATCAATATTGTCCATCATGCGAAGTCGGCGACGGGCGTGGCGATTTCGATTCGCAAACGCAACCAGGAGCGCGCATTGGACCTGCCCGACTTGCTGACGGCGGGGATGCTGTCGGAACCGGCGGCAGATCTCCTCATCGCCGCCCTGGCGGGCCACTTGAACGTGATTTTTTCCGGGCCGCCGGGGGCCGGGAAGACCTCGGTGGTCCGGGCGATTGCCGCGAAGGCCATCTTACTCTCCGAACGCGTCATCACCATGGAAGACACGGAAGAACTCCGATTGGCGTTGCCCCATTTAGTGGCGCTGATCGGACAGACCGACACCCCCACGGCCGAGGACCGGGCCAAAGGCGTCATCTCTCTGCAAGATCTCTTTCGCAATACGCTCCGCATGCGCTATGACCGCCTCATCATGGGGGAGTTGCGGGGTCCGGAAGCGTTTGACTTTTTGGAAGCGGCGATGTCCTCCGAAGGGGGCATGATGACGACCATGCACTTGCGCACCCCGGAAATTCTCGTCGACCGCCTCTATCAGATCGCCCACAAGTATCAAATGGGCATGCCGTATGACCTTATTCAACGGATGGTGTACGCCACGGTCGACCTCATCGTGCAAGTGGAACGGGATGGCCAGGGGCACCGGCATCTCGTGCGCGTGGTGGAAGTGGAACGCCACGGCGAAATGCGGGACCTCTTTCGGTGGGATCCCGAGGCCCATACGCTGGAGACCATCGCGCCGCTATCGGAGGCCCGCCAAGCCTGGATTGCCGCGCATACGCGGGTGCCGGGGGGGATCGCGATCGCGTGATCCGCCGACGCAAACCTTAGGCGCACGAAGGGAGGAGCATTCGTGGAACATCGGATATTCATGTGGGGGTTTGTGGGCTTAGCCATGCTGTTCGCGGCCTGGACCCTCTGGGGGCTGTTGTCGGCCCCCCGCGCGGAAGCCTTTCAACGGGCCGCCAAGCGCGAACGGCGGCGGCGCACGGTCAACGGCATTCAGCAAGGCTGGATTGCGCTCACGGGGCTGCCGCTGACCCCGGCGGACGTGCGGCATCTCGGGTGGTTGTTCGGTGCGGCGGCGACCGTCGGGATTACGCTGGGCACTCATAACCCCTTTGTCGGGACGGCCTTCGGGTTGGTGGGGCTTCTTCTGCCGGAAGCGGCGATTCGCTTTTATGGCCGCAAGCAATGGCAACGCCTCGACGTCGCGGCCTATGGCGCAGCGCACATGCTGCAGGCGAAATTGGATCTGGACGTCCCGGTGTTGACCGCGTTTCGGGAGCTCTTAACGGATGTCAGTGAGCCCTTTTTGACCTGGGTGAAACCGTGTCTCACGGAGGAACCGTTGGGGATTCCGTTGGAGACGACGTTAAAACAACGCGCCGCCGCCATTCAGCACATTGAACTCGGCGTGCTCGCCGACGTGTTGGCGGTCGAACGCACCCAAGGCAAAGCCGCTCCGATCGTGTCGCGTGTGGTCGACCTCTGGTCGCAGCGTATCCAAGCGGACGCGGCGCGGCGGGGCAAGCTGTCCGGCAGTACCATGCTGGGCTACGGGGTGGTGGTCATCGGCATTGGCGTCTTTTGGGGGATTGTGTTGATGAGTCCCACGGTCCGCCATGGGCTCCATGCCGGGTTAGGATTTTGGGCCACCGGGGTGGGGGCCTGGTTCGTGGCGCTCGCTGGGTATTTGCAAAATCGGGTCAGTCGACAAGCGGAGGCGATTTAACATGATAGCCTTGCCTTGGGTCTTCGCCGGGCTCGCGGCTCTGCTCGGGGGCGGGTTTCTGTGGCAACTGATGAATGCGCCGCGGGCCATCGGCTGGGCCGTTCCGGAGTCCCGTGTCGATCGGTTGTTAGGGGGGGCGGATCACTGGATCCGGCATCGCTGGAATCCGGTGACGCGCCAGCAAGCGGAGATTCTGGCCATTCCCGCGTGGCAAGTCCTGGGGTTTTATGGGGTGGCCCTGTTCGGGGGCGGGGTCCTCGGCTACGACCTCTTGCATGGCGTTCTTTGGGCGGTGCTCTTGGCGCTGGGCGCGGCTTGGAAGGGCCCCGCGTGGATGATTGGCCAACAGTTTCGCGGGCGGCAAGGGGCGTTGGCTCGTGACTTTGCCCCCTTAGTCCTCATGCTGCGGATTTATCTCGATCTCGGCGAGCCGTTAACCGTGGC
Source organism: Sulfobacillus sp. (assembly GCA_027343765.1). Lineage (GTDB taxonomy): Bacteria > Bacillota > Sulfobacillia > Sulfobacillales > Sulfobacillaceae > Sulfobacillus_B. The sequence goes on along the minus strand of DAHWKG010000107.1, from coordinate 2,213 downwards.
GCTCCGCCACACGCGCCCCGCGCTGGGCCGCATTGGACAGGCGGAGTTGAACCGGCTGTTGTCGGCCATGGAAGCCGGTCAGCGGCAAGAGGCCTTAAAACAGTGGGGCCGCCGCACGGGGCTCTCCACCTATAAACTCTTGGCGGACACCTTGTCCCAAGGCTGGGATCAGGGGCTGACGGCGCAGACGATGCAACCGCTGGACACCCTGATCGAGTCGAGCCGGGCGCAAGGCACCCGGGCACTGACGGAGCGGTTGGACGGGATGGCCACGATTGTCCCGGTGATTGCCGCGTTCGGGGTGATGGCGGTGTTACTCTATGCGCTCTTAGCGGGCAGTGGGATTGGATAGAGGAGAGGAGGATTCCGATGTTCTTGGGAGATTCGATGGGCGCCGGGATGACGCGCCTGATTCACCATCCAGGCTGGTGGATTGGCGGATTGTTGCTGCCACTCGCGCTGATCACGGGGTGGCTCGTCGTCTGGCTGGCACTCTATCCGGGCTTGCCGTTTCGGCATTCACCCTTTTCTGAAAACGCCCCGCGTCCCCCCGATTGAGCAGTAGTCATTTACGCAGTGACGCCGTATGTCCTCGGAGGGATGGCGATCGGGGCCGCCTGGCTTGGGCATTGGACTGGACCGGACCGTCTCGCCCTCGTGGGCGGGTTCGCGCTCATCACGTTCACGTATGTCTTGCGGGACTTCGTGGGGCAACTGGGCTGACTCAGGGGTCGAGGTTCATCAAAGGAAGGGAGGGAAATCGGATGCTGGCGCTTCTCCTGACCGCTGGCCTGGTGGCTTTATACGGGATGTTCCGTCGGCCTGAGCTCCGAAACATACCTCGTGGACGTTCACGTCGCCATCTCCTCATACTGGGCTGCGGGTTTGCGATCTGGGCTCTGGCGGTTGCGGTGGTGTTACCCGCCGCCGCGGAATTGACGCTAGGGGGGGATTCTCATGATGAGCATTTTTCTATCAACGTGGCCATTACGATAAGCGGACGCTTTGTTGGAGGTTGTTCATTGCATGGACGCTGATGGCCGCCACACCCCCGAGGATCCACATCATCCAACGGGGGACGGGCGTTATCACAGATGCGATGGCCATCCCGCCAAACCATGTGAGGGAGAGTACGCACGCATAACCGGCAAAAGTTGCAGCGTACGTCCAGCGAATGGGCGTTGGGGTCTGGAGCCACATGTCGACACGACGAGGTATCCAGACGTTTTCATCCCTGTCGCTCATCCAAGCTTGTCTAACCGCATGGATTCTCGGAATGCTTGATAAGACGAATACTCCCCAGGCTGGCGGTGCCAAATGATGCGGGGAATGGCGATCGCAACCGCCCGGTAACTGGCATAGGACGCCAGGATCAGAGCGACGGTGAAAATTATTAGGACGCCACCGCGATGTAATACCTCCATGCTTCGACTATAGAGATTTTCAAGGGGGAGTGTCAACACGGAATGACATGGCACGCTTTCGGGGTCTCGGAGTTTCATGCTGTGTGGGCCTCGGGTTGGGGACCTGCATGGCGCGTGATGGGAGGTTGGGCAGCGGTTGCTCTGGACATCGTCGCGATGACCGCGCTGGCCGTCTTCGATACGTGGCGACACCATTGGGGCCAAGCATCCTCGCTGTCGATGAGCACATGGCTATCATTACTGGCAAAGTGGTGGGTGGCGAACAGCCTGGTTTGGATGGCAGCGTGGTGGGTGTGGTCGAGTCATCCCTGAACGAGAGGTGAGAACGGTGTGGGCTTATGCTGTATCGGCCCTGTGGCGGCATCCCTATGAACCGGAGATTTACGTGGGGTATTTCGGGGCCGTGTTCCTTATCGGATTCGCGGCATCCCTGATGGTCCCGCTCATCGGTCTTGCCGTGATCGTGGGGGGCCTCTTCGTTGGGGACGTGGCGATGAGTTGGGAGGGCGTGGCCCGAGCCTTGAGCCGGCGGCGGGGATTTCACGTTCTCTACGTCCTCCCCAGTCCGGCCCGTTGGGTGGCGCGGCGTCTTCGAGCACTGGGTTATGTCGGCCCGGTGGCTCCACGGCTATGGGAAATGCATGTGAATGAGGCGGTGCGGTGGCATCGCAGGTCTTCCCCTCGGGATGCGGTGCGGCGGTTTCGGGAGGCCTACACGGCTGATCGGCTCCGCTGGTTGCAGGAACGCCCGGATGATGTGGGGCTGGTGATCTGCACGTTCAATCGCTT
>DAHWKG010000097.1:0-10569 GCA_027343765.1 Sulfobacillus sp. | reverse complement strand
TATACAAGTCTTCCACGTTGGCCAAATGCAGCCATCCTTCGTCCGTCGCCACATAGGTGATATCCGTCATCCACACCTGATGGGGCCGTTCGGTCACAAACCGGCGATTCAGGATATTGTCCGCGACGGGGTGGGTATGCCGGGAGTTCGTGGTCGCTTTATATTTGCGGACCACACGGGATCGGATCCCCACCTCGCGCATCAAGCGGTCACCGTCTTCTGCGCAATCCGGTCTTCGGTTTGGCGTAAGACCGCCGTGATTTTTGGACTGCCATAGCGCCCCCGACTCTGAGCAAAAATTGTCCGGATCTGTTCCCGGCGCTCCGCCCGCCGGACGGCCCGAGGGCTGGGTGGCCGGTCTCGCCAAGCATAGTATCCGCTCCGTGATACCTGTAAGACGTCGCACATCTTCGTGATGCGGAAGGTGGAGCGGTGTTCATGAATGAACGTGTATTTCACTTCCGATCGTTGGCGAAGATGCGCATCGCTTTTTTTAGGATGGCATTCTCCTCTTCCAGATCGCGAATCCGCCGTTGGAATTCGCGGGCCTCCTGGTCCGCTGCGCGGAGCTTGCCACTGCCGACAAAGGGCCGCTCGGGATGCTCTCGGGCATTCTTCAACCCTGATGGAGCGTCGTGTCGGGAATGCCTAACTCTTGGGCCACCGTGGCCACGGGTTTCTTGAGTTCGGTGACTAACTGCACGGCTTGTTCTTTGAACGCCGCATCGTACTTTTTGGCCATCTTCCTCACCTCGACTGCGTTAAAGTATCACCCCGAGTTCAAGATGTCCATGGAATAGACTAACATCTAGAAGGTAATCTTCACCGTCGCGTTGGTTTCCACGGCTGAGATGCCGTGGCTCCATTGAAGGGTGTCACGCTCCTGTTTTCGCCACCGACTCCCCCAGCGGGAAAATCAGGGGACCCCGCGGAGACAGGAGTGACAGGCGCGATCACTGGTATGACCGAGGCGAACCCCGCCTTGCCGATGGCCCCATCGCTCAACCCCCGCGCCCGCAACGCGGCGGGGTGCTAGGCGGTCAGTCCCTAGTGCCCCAAGAGCTCCTGGTAGGTGGCATCGCGGTCGGGCAGTGCCGCCAGCGGCGTTTCGCTACGAGCGGGCTTTGTCCGGGGCGTGATCGGCATCTCCGAATGCTCCCGTTCGATCCAACGCAGCGCGTCCGGGGTTGAGCAATGCTTCCACCGCACCACGAAACCGATGACATCATCGCGTATCGGCGAGCAGGTCATACACTTCCATGTGCCCGTTTTCGGCCACACCACGAGGTTCGGATGGCGGTCATCGTGAAAGGGACACGCCCGACATACCAACTACCATGGCGCTTCAGGGACACGACGTTCTTTGCTTTTGACGAGGCGGTTCCCGGGTAGAGTCTTCCCCTCGCGCTGTTCGAGATGAATGGGCGCAAGCCACGTTCATTCGTCGACACTCCACCCCGCAATTCGGGAGGCGAGAGAAACGCCAAACCAGCACGTCGCGAGCCGCTATCGGGGAGGAGGCCTTCCATGCCGGCCAAGTCTAGACGATTAACGGTTCAGGCGGCATCGCCTTCCTGGTGGCCACGGGCCTCCTCCAACGCCTCCCACCCCTCCTTGGCCACATAATAGACCAGCGCTAGGGTCGCCGTGGAATCGATCCACCACCACCCAAAAACCGCCGTTAAGGTTATCCCGGCAATCAGAATCCATGACATGTACGCGCAGACCATGCTGCAAGAGCCGTCGGAACGAAGCGCTGCACTACCGATGGCCCGGCCAATTCGTTTTTTCGCCCGAGACAAATAGGGCATCATCACCCCTGAGGCCACAGCAATCCCCAATCCCCAGCCGCTGGTCCGAGCTCCCTGGTGGGCCATAAGGCGCCCCACGGCCGCGACCACCATGTATAAAGCGAGGACTAAAAGCGCGATGCCCACCACCCATGAGGAGAGGACCTCGGCCCGTTCCACTTCCGTGGCACTGCCGCCGCGAGATTCTAAGGTCAACCGCCAGAGCAGTAGAGTGCCTGTGACCAATTCAATCACACTATCGGCGCCAAACGACGTCAGAGCCAGCGAATGCGCCGCCAACCCCGCGCCAATGGATATTCCCGCTTCGAGAACCATCCAGAAGTTCGAGAAGGCTTCGATTTGCACACCCCGGCGAACGGACAACGGCTTCGACGTCCCCACCATTACCCATCTCCTTCGTGATCATTTCAGGCCCTAACCTGCTTCTCATCTCTTACTTCATGACATGATAAAACGAAAGGAATGCCACTCATGATGGCTACTTTCGGAGGTGTGTCTGACGGGCCAGGGCCTCCACGGAATCTCGCCATAGCCGTGTTCGGAAAATGTACAGCGCCAAATTTTCATGTCAGGTAAAACCCCGGGAATCGATGGCAAAGCGGTTGCATATCGTATGCCAACCGTCCCCTCATTAAAAGGAGGTAACCTCGACCGTGGCGTCCTTTGATAGGCAAAATGCCGCGCCATGCGGGCTTTTGCAAGCCGCGGAATATTGCGGCCACGGCGAACGCCGTATTGGCCTTCAAAAAGGACGCGGAACAAAACGGCGACACCGGGTTTCCCGCCAACGCCATTCTGCAAATTTTCCTGAGCCACCTGGATTTCTATCAGGGACGATTCACCGACCATCGGTTTGGATGCCAAAATAGGATTGCACGTTCAGTACAGCGCCGCGGGTCTGGGGACCAAAATCGCCGTCCACGGGTACCGATGTGGCGGTCTTGCAGGCCGTCTATAACCTTATGGTGCGCACGATGAATCCACCCCAAGGGCCAGCCCAAGTGGTGTTGTCCGATATTCGGCGGGATCGCGTTGAAGCTGAAGCGCAGAAGCTCGCCGAACGAGGTCTCTCGGCTCGAGCACGCCTGACTGGTGGGTTTCGCAGGAAAGGCAGCGTATGACGCGGCCAAGCATGGCTTGATATTATCTTCGTCGCCAGGGGGTGCGGCATCGCGTGACGGCCATCGCCGCCGGTCAGCTAACCTCGCCGGGCATATCAGCTCGGCCTAAACAACTAACACGCGGGTTAGTCCTAGCCCTGGAGACGGCCACCCACCAGATTACCGTCAATGCTCTTTGCCCCGGTTATGTAGATACGCCGTTGGTCCGCAATCAACTCCAGTCCTTAGCGGACGCACGAGGGGTCCAGGTGTCTCGGGTACTGGACGAGGTGATATTTCCGCTGGTACCCGAGCGGCGTCTCCTGACACCGGAGGAAGTCGCCCATTATGCTGTGTTTCTCGCATCCGATCTGTCAGGAGGCGTTACCGGCCAGGCTGTCGTCATCGACGGGGGATATTTGGCCCAATAGACCCTAGGACAAATGAGGGCAGCCTCCCGCTATCCGTGACGACGCCCGAAGCGTTACCTCAATAGGAGGGTCGACAGGGTCTCTTGGTCGAATCCCACCACCACTTCGCGATGACCGTCCCATTCAACAACGGTGGTGGGGGTGGCACTGGCGCCGAGTTCTACCAACTCGTCCAACCAGGCGTCATTCTTCATGATGTCACGCTCCTCGAAGGCAATGCCCTCCTGAGATAGCCACGCCATCTCGCGTCCACAAAAGGCTCAGCCCGGCTGGTAGTAGACGATTACGCGTTTTTCCAAGGACGTCCCTCCTCTGCTGCTCGCCCTATTATTCCATACCGCACTCCGAATTAGAACCAGCCGTGAGGATGCGAACATTTCGCAAGCGGCAATTCACTGGCCCTCCTCGGTATAGCGAAAGAACCAATCTTCCAACTCGTCCGGCGCCCCCGTCTTCAACTCCGCTAGCGTTCCCTGAGCCATAACCCGGCCTTTGGAGAGAATGAGCACCGTGTCGGCGAGTTCCTCAATAAGGTCCAATTGATGGGAACTCAGCACGATCGCCGAGCCGCGGTCCCGGAATTCGGCCAACAACCGCTTGATCTCCCGTTGGCCGGCTGGGTCAAGCCCAATCATAGGTTCATCAACCAAGAGCAAGCGTGCGCGACGCAGGGCGATGGAGGCCATCAGCACGCGTTGGCGGAGCCCCTTGGAGAGAGCGGCACCGAGTTTCTTCCGATGAGACGTCAAATCCATAGCCGCCACTAAGCGCTCAGCATCTTCCCGCCACCCAGGTCCTAATCGAAAGAGGCGGGCGGTGAGCTCCAAATGCTCGTCCACGGTGAGCAAGGGATAGACTTCTGGGGACTCCGGAAGCAAACTCACAAGCCCCGCTTGGTCAATTATCGGCGCCCCGTCCCAGGTAGCCCTGCCGCCATCCGGGCGAATCAGCCCAGCCAAGCATGATAAGGTGGTCGTTTTGCCAGCCCCATTTGGACCCACCAGCCCGAGGATCGCGCCGCGCGGGACCTGAAAGCTGAGGGGCTCCAGTACCATCTCCCCGCCATAGCTTTTCGTTAAATTGCTGACAACCAGCATCTTCTACCTCCCTATTCCCCGTGATTGACCCGCGCCAGCCCTATCGCCCATGTGAGCCGTCGAAGGGTAATGCGATACAAGACCCACATTTCTGCCACGGCCCAAGGAACGGTGATGATAGCTCCCCAAGGAAACCAAAGTAGCCAGAGGAGCGCGATTCCTCCGACCGCAAAGCCGCCTAGTATTAGCGCCAATCGGCCCGCCAAGTTCCGCGTACCCACATCCGGAAACCACGACCAGATACAAAGTTTCCATGCCGTCATCACTAGCGTGAGGGCCACAATCCACGCGTAACCCAAAATCACCGTGTGGAAGGACACGCCGAAAACGGCCGCGGTGGTCCAGAAGAGTCCGTAGGCGGTGACCCAACCAATGAAGCTAGGACCTTGCTCGGCCATAAGAAGGGGCACCGCTCGCGGTGCCCCCACCACCATCGGATTGGTTATCATCGAGGGGGGCGTCCCCACCACCAAAATCATGATGTAACTGACAAACTCTAAGGCCGAAATGGCGTGGCCTGGAGCGTGGTGACCCACGAAATATCCCGCACCCAAAGCCAGTAATGCTAGAACTCCCGCCCCGCGGAGCGCCGCCCCACCCCGGCGCCACATACGCAGTTTCGCTTCGAAAAGGACCCACGGACCACTTAAGTGAAATGCAAGCCCGGTCCACGGGCGAAACGTCCGATGCGCCACGCGGAGCGCCGTCCGAGCCCGCACCACATCTGCCATCGTCCGCTCTCCCCTTACCGCCTGGCGTCGGAGAGCGGCAAGCATAAGCCGCTCCCAATTCAGCACGGCTAAGCGGGGTGACAACATGACGTTCATGGCCATGAGCGCGACAACAATCCCAGCCTCCACGGCGACGTGCCCCCAGCTATTGGTGAGGAACCAGAAGGTCCGTCCAAAAAGATCGGTAGGGCTCAGGGGCGTCCGGAGGAGGGGAACAACCGCTATCCCTGCCATAACCAGGGAAAAAGCCCAGCCGACAGCCACCACGGGAACATGATGGCGCCTGAGCCGGTCCCCGAATATGGCCACGAAATCAAGCATTAACACGTAGAGGAGGGCAAAGAGTACTACCCGCAGTGCCTCCCCGAAGGACCCCGGGACGATTAGGATGAAATAAACCAACCCGAGGGCCGTACGCCAAAAGTTCAGCAGTTGCACCCAATGTCTCCGCAGCATGAGCTCCCACGGTTGGACGGGCGCGCCGAGTAAAAGAACCGCGTCGGCCGGCTCACTAAAATATGCGGGAGCCGTGGGGACGGCGATACGAACGCAGAGCCCGATCGCCGCGGCGCTCCCCAAAACTGTCCATAATATCGTCCGGACCATCGGCGGAAAGGGTGATATCTCCTGGGGATGAGTCGCTCGGACGACCATCACCGCCACCATCATGACGAATGCCAATACCATGACAAGTCGCCGCGGCTCACGAAACATACGGACGATCCCGTTTCGAAGCGAACGGACCTCCAAAAAAACTAGGCCATTCACCGGTTACCTCCCTCGCTTAAGGACCCAACACTTCCAATATGTACATTTATGTACATTAACTTTAGTATGCCATATCTGAAAATGACTTGCTAAAGCACTCCCCATCAATAAAATCCGGGGGTTCTAAAAAGCCGCACACGCGCAGCGGCTCTTACGCCCGTTTTCGCGGGCGTGACATCATCCTCTGTCTTATGTTCCGACAGGATTTCTTACTCGGACGACCCACTCTGGCTTGGGCCGCTCAGATAGCGGCCCAAGGACTAGGGCACAGGCCTTCGTCCTTGGGGCGGTTCCGCAGAGGGCCAAGACGGATGCGTCTTGGCGACTTAGAGGGCATTGTCTTCCACAAAACGGGCCAAGTACGCACGGAACAGATCGCGTGGGATTGTGACGCCGCCGTCACCGGCATGGATGTGCTCGGCGACCAGCTTCAGGCCCCCGCCATCTCTTTCAGCCTTGCGGGTCACCAGCGATAAAAACACCTGCGGGGCACGAACACCCGATCGATCGGTCAAACATCTTTTGACAGGCTCGGTCGCTCAACTTTTCTCTCGAGGTCGTCGCGCTCTGAGCCATGACGCGATTCGCCAGCTGCCCATGGAAAGTCTTTCGGTGGGCGTCTTCCTGCCGGAAGAGTGCCTGGAGCCACCCAACCGCGTGCTGCCGACTCTGTTGAACCGAGCGCCTGGCTGGGATGGCCTGACCGCTGGCGTCATAGCAATCCAGATTGTTAGCGAACCAGATGGCGCTACACTGGACCGATTTCCGCGTGGTCGCGGACCACCTCCGCGGCAAATGCCGGGATTCCGCCTGCCTCTCACCGACGATGGCAATCGTTGCGGGGACTGGACTTCTATCAAGTCCACGCGCCCAGGGTCTCCGGTCGATGGTCTTTTTGCTGGTCAACATTCTACCGGATCTCCTTCACGAGCTTTTTTCGTGCCATTGCGTCGTCAATAGCGGCTTCCAGCGCGTAGCGCATGCTTTCGTCGTGCACGATGCCGCGCCCCGCGATATCAAACGCGGTGCCATGGTCGACCGAGGTGCGGATGAGGGGAAGCCCAATGGTCTGGTTGACACCGGTATCGATCCCCAGCATTTTGATGGCGATGTGGCCCTGGTCGTGGTAGAGTGCGATGACCGCGGCAAATTCGCCGGCCGCACCACGCGCGAAGACCGTATCCGCCGGAAGCGGCCCAATCAGATTCAATCCCTCGGCACGCGCCGCTTGGACGGCGGGTGCCAACAAGTTCGCCTCTTCCGTCCCGAAGAGCCCCCCATCTCCGGCATGAGGATTTAACCCGGCCAACGCAATCGGATGATCATGCATCCCTAGTTGCTGGAGATACTGGTCGGTAAGCTTTACCACGCCAACAATCCGCTCCACACTAAGGGCAGGAATAATGGCGCTAAAAGGAATGTGGGTGGTGACATGCACAACCCGAAGACGCTGATTTTTTAGCATCATGGCGTAGCTTTCGGACCCGGAAAGCTTAGCCAACGCCTCGGTATGCCCGGGATACCGTACCCCCGCTAATTCCCACGCCTTTTTATGAATTGGGGCGGTGCAAATGGCGTCAATCTGCCCCTTCATGGCCAAGGCCACAGCACGCTCGACATAGTCAAAAGCCGCGCGGCCGGAAATCGCGGCAACCTCTCCGAAGGGAAGGTCATCCGGCACGTTGCCGAGATCGAGTACGGAAATGACGTCCTGTATCGGCGCCTCGTCGTTCTGAACCGGGTGGAGCCGAATCTCGGAATCGAGGCGACCCTGTTTCGCCAAAATGGCCGAAGCCTTCTCCAAGCGGCCTAAGTCGCCGATGATGACGGTCCGCACATCCTTCCGGTCCGTCGCACGGGCGGCCGCTAAGAGAGATAATTCGGGACCGACTCCAGCCGGGTCGCCCATGGTAATCCCAATGGTTACCGTCTCATTCATGAGGTCACGCTCCTTCTTTCCGAACAGTGTCTCGCAAATCGGTGATGAACCCAATCGAAGAAGTCCGGGCCACCGAACGCCCCCGACTTCGTGATGAAGAGCAGCGGCTGACCTTCGATGTCCGCCACACTTAATACCACCCCGGGAGCCAATTCTGACTTAGGCCGAAGCGCTGCGACCGAAAGATGCCGCAAAAATCCCAAGGCCGTGTCTCCACCCGTGGCTATGACAGCCAGACGCCGACCGTGGCCCAGCTCCCGCTGAACCTGGCTTGCCGCGACATGAACCATGGCATCCAACACGCCGCTGGCGCCTTGGATACGGTCTATAGGGGTCGTTAGCATCACCGCCCGGGCGTTGGGATGGATTTCAACAGGAGCGGACCCAATAACCGGCTTCCACACCTCCCACGATCCGCCCGTTTGTGCCCGGATTACCTGCTCGCGGGTTGTCGGATGCAGGGAGCCCACCAGCGCCAGTATCTGGTCCACGGGCCCAAGTGAATCATGTGGGTTGGGCACCGTCCGACCCGAAATCCAGATCTCCCCTAAAGCACGGGCTAATCCAGCGGAACCGACCGGCAGCACTTCTGGATGCGCTGTCAGATACCTCGCCAGGCGGTCCAAGTCGTCGGAGGTTTGGGCGTCCACCACGTAGATACCCACGGGATGCTCGACTAGCGAAAGTTGATCGAAGGGCAAGGCCTTGACCGTGCGTCGGGAGGTTCGGCGCAAAATCTCCACGATGTTCCCCGATCCCATCGGGTTTTCCGGATCCTGTGCCAATGCCGTTTGCTCAAGAGGACGGCCATGAACGTAAAGATGTCCTCTGACGACCGTTCGCCCATTTTCTGGAAAGGCGGGACAGACGAGCGCACTGCGATACCGCGATGTGCCCTCCATGACGGCATCAATTTGCGCCCCAACCGGCCCCCTTAGCGTCGAATCGATCTTCATGTACAACCGCTCTGTCCCCGAAAGACAGTCCACCACCCGGGCCCTTGCGTCGGTTGCATGCGCATGGCGGTCGTTGATATTCCATGCCACAACGTCTATCGTGTCCTGAGACAGAGGGTTATCGGTATGGCTGTCGGGCCGCACGACGGTTGAGGCTCCCCGCAGTTGAAAGACCACGGCTGTATCCAGAGCACCACTTAAATCGTCAGCCAATATCGCAATCATCGGGCACCTCGCACGGGTTCTACATCGGCCGTTTCAATCACCTGCGGCACCTGGCTCAAGACGATGTCTCGGAATTCTTCCGGAATCACGTCAGTCACCAACACGTCAACCTCGGAAAGCGCTTTATACGCTCTGAGACCAATATCGACAAATTTGCTATGGTCGGCCAACAAGACCACGGTCTTGGCACTGTCCATCCATGCAGTCTTGACCCCAATCGTGAGCGGGTTGACATTGAAGAGTCCCGTGCGCACATCGACGCGTGCCGATGATAGAAAGTAATAGGAAACCGGACGCGAACGGGCAAACTCTTCCGTCTCGGGCCCGAAGAGCGCTCCCATGGCGGGAACATAGAGCCCACCACTTAGATGAGTGGCTATTCCTCGCCGGGCCAACAGCTGTAGCGGAGCCACGGAGTTGGTAAAGACCACCACGTCGGCCGGGAGCGCCGCCGCCATCGTGCTCACGGTGGAGCCAGAATCCAGCGCAATAAAGGCACTCGATGGACACAACGCGGCCGCCGCATGGCCGATAGCCCGCTTTTCCAGACTGTGGTCCGCCTGCCGGGTGGAAAAGTCGGGGCCGAAATCCGGATCTACATGCATCCGGAGCCGCCGACCGGCCTCGTTGGGCGTATATCCTAGCTCTGCCGCTGCCTTTCGGACGCGTTCCGCAATTTCCGGATTGACTGTCGATGTACCATTCAACACGCGCGACACGGTGCTAATCGAGACGTTACAATGACGGGCGACATCCCGCAGAGTCACGACTTCACCTCCAGACAACGTTTTCTGGCAACAACATCTCACTTCTATCGAGTGAATGCAATGGAAAAAGAATAATTGTCGCGCAGTTTCACCGTCATAGTCCCTCACGAAAAGGCGAGCCCTGAAGGACGGTAAAGGAATAAAGAAGTCGCGCCAGCACTCCGAAAAACGTCCGGAGGCGTGAAAAGGAGGCCCCGAGAGCCCGTGAATAGCCTGGTGTGCCTGAGTTGCGCCGAGGAATATTTACGCCATTGCCCGGGGGAATCATGAGCCGAGAAATCTGTCCCCTAGGATTTTTTGGGTATGAGGATTTTGTGATGGATCAACGGGTTTTGCGCTTGAATTCCACCGGACGGCTCGATGTTGATTGGACCCACTTTTCTAGATACGGCAAACCGATCCCCGAATCCAGGTCGTCAACCTCATGAAGTGATTGGGATCGGTGGCCACGCACCGGATATGAGAGAACCTACTTTTCTTTAAGGGAAGTAACGAGTTTTGTCCGCAAACGTGAGCGGCAACCCTGTCGTGGGCTTAGTCAGGAAGCCAAATAGACCGCGTGATGATTCGCGCGGAGACGAGAACAAATACACGCGAAAAGTATGATTCCGGAAAGTGTGTCAGCGCACGGTCCAACACCGAATTCACCGCGGTCAAGCCCGTGTGGCCCATGCGGACCGCCAGAATCCCTCCGCACTGCTCCGGTGGAAATTTTTCCATCAACCGGAAATCCTGATAGTTGAG
>DAHWKG010000083.1:0-22927 GCA_027343765.1 Sulfobacillus sp. | reverse complement strand
TTCGAACCCGGGTTACCACCTTGAAAGGGTGATGTCCTAGGCCTCTAGACCATGGGGTCATTTGGTGGAGATGAGGGGAGTCGAACCCCTGACCTCTTGAATGCCATTCAAGCGCTCTCCCAACTGAGCTACATCCCCGTGTCTCATGGTCGCCCGGACCACGCTTAGTTATTATACAGTTTGGTTGGCGTTCGGTCAAGACTTGGGATTAAACTGAATTGGCCGCTGCTACGCGATTCTTTCCACCTTGTTTGGCACTGTACATGGCCCGGTCGGCCGCTTGGAATAACGTATCGACCGACATCCCAGACTGAAATTGCGCCGCTCCCACACTAATCGTCGACCCCAAAATGAGGGTATCGCTCCATTCAAATCGGTGCGTTTCTATTTCGTGGCGAATGCGCTCGCCGACTTGTAAAGCATCTTCCAATTGCGATTTCGGCAAAATGACCACAAATTCATCGCCCGCGTAGCGACATGCCACATCATCCTCGCGAATGCTTTCCCGGATGACTTGAGCCACGCGCTGAAGATGCAAGTCGCCCGCCCGGTGTCCATAGCGGTCGTTAATCGACTTCAAACTATCCGAATCAATCAATAACAGGGAGAGGGGCTGTCCCTTCTCTTCGGCCATCTCGACAGCGCTCTGCACCACTAAGTTAAATCGCCGAGAGTTTCCAAGCCCAGTGAGGTAATCGGTCAAGGAAATCTCCTGGGTCTGCTGATACATTTGGGCATTACGAATTGCAATTGAGGCCTGCGACGCAATTGCCGACAAAAATTCCAAATGGTCTGGATCGTATTGGATGCGGTAGGACTGAACCGACATCGCCCCTAGCACCCGGCCTTCATGAAGTAATGGGACCACCAACATCCCTAGCGGCTCTCTTTGAGAACCGGTCAATGTCCCGACCTGCTTTTGTCCATTAATAAGCGACGGCTTGCCCGAAAGAATGACCGGGCCGGTCAGTCCATCCGGCTCCACCGGAAAGATTTCTGGGGGATATTCTTCCCCATCATCCCAGAGATATTGCATCAGACAATGCGAGGGGTCATCTGGCAACGTCAAGGCCACGAAGAAGCTGTCTGTTTCCAACACTTCCGCCACCGCTTGGCGGAGACTCCGGAGCAGTTGATTCATTTCCAGATTGCGATTCACGATCCGGCCAACGCGCTCCAATATGGCCAGCAGTTGCCCTCTTTTTTGAGCCACCGACTGAGATTCGTCAAATCGCAACTGAGTTGACATAATGTCGGCTAGATTTTGAATGATAAAGCGTTGGGGCTCGTTCACTTCTGGAGACTGGGACAGGAGCCCCATCCACCCGTAAAACGACTCCTCATAACGCAATGGTGCCAAAATCAATGACCTCATGCCGATCTCGTAAAAATAGCGGTGTAGCGGCCACGCATTCCAGGCCTCTTCGAGGGGCGTCAATATCTCTAACTCAGAGGGCACGTGGTCTGGCATCTCCACCAACATCTCCGGCATCGCCACGCCTTGCACGGTAAAGCCCTTGATGCGCCGTTGAGGGTCCGTGCGCACAAGGTAGGCGGCATCGGCCCGCACCATGCTGCGCGCTTCTTCCAGAAGTCGCATCAACACGATATTAATGTCCTGCTCTTGCATGATGGATTCCTGCAGCACCTTCAAACGGGCAATCTGGTCGAGCTTTTGGAAGTTTTCGCGACTGCGGTGGCGTGTGAAACGATATTCCCGTCCTAATCCGCCCGCCGCAAAAAAATAGATGGCCATAATCGCCATGCGCCACCAAAAAATTTTCGCATCCCAAGCCCCCGTCGACAAACCGTAGGCGACCAATACCGCCAGCGCACCGGCGCTGGAATAGCGGAGTGTACCATAAGCGGTAAGAAAGAGGGCTTCCCCGCCATATAACAAATAAATGGGGCTATCAATCCTGCCCGTTACCGTAATCGCAAGGGAAATCAAGACCAAATCAACAACAATCAAAATTTGATTGGCAGCTTCTAGCCAATTAGGTCGTTTCCAGACCGTAGCGCCAAAGAAAGCGAGCAAAAGCCAGAGAACTAGAGGAATGGAGCCAAAGGGACGCCCCCACGCAAAAATTGCGGCGACCAACCATAATAGTCCCCGCGATGCGAACACCAGATGATGGAAGCGACCCCGGTTGACGGTATAGGCACTAGCTGGCTTCCACAAGCCCACCACCTGCCTCCTGAACCAATCAGTATAAAATTTGACATAAAAGCGCAAATTCCTGCATTGCCGACGATTTTTTCTCGATTCCTCAGTCGTTAGGCTTCTGATGGCCAAGAAGCCAGCGCCGTCACGCGAATTCCAGCCGGCTCCCGAATCCCCGATACAGCAATCATCCGCCGCACTTTGCCAAAAAGGAGATGGCCAAATCGCTGGTATCCTTTCGTAGAAAGTCGTGCCTCCAGAACCCCTGTCTCATCAACCAACGAGAAGAAGACCACGAGGCGGCCACTACGGGTAGGCGGCCGATGGGGACGATAGAAGAGGGCCACAGTTCGAACAGGTCGGCCAGCTTGCACGTGCTGGATATCCCGGATGGCCTGATAACCCTCCCGAGTCACGTGGGGCCGCCAAAATTCCATCCACTGGCGCCGTTGACCAAAACCAAGATGCCGATAATCCGCCACCACTTCTTCGGCTGGAGTCCATGCTCTTCCGGGCTGGGCCGAGGTTAGCCGTAGTCCGTTGGGCCCCTGAATATCCTCTAAGAGTCCTGAGCGATCACGGCTAATACTATCAAAGGCCCCCACCTCCACCAGACGCGAAAGATGCTTTCTCACGGCAGGTACCCGCTCTATGACATCCTCCGGATGCGTATACCCTGTTGAGGGACGGTGCGCTACAATCGCCTCGGCCAGCCCCATACCCATGCCACGGACAAATCCTAGTCCGATGCGGAGACCTTCACCCTCTTCACGGACTAACGCATCGCTCTTGTTTATGTCCAAGGGGAAGATGGGGATATTCCGCCGCCGTGCTTCCACCAGCAACACATCAATCGGATAATAGCCCAAAGGCTCGGCATTTAGGATCCCTAAAAAATAGGCACGCGGAAAATGCTCTAAAAGGTAGGCCGTACGATAAGATGTCTCCGCAAAGGCGGCCGCATGCGCCTCATTGAATCCGTAGCTGGCGTAGCCGACAATCTGTTGGAATACCTGAGTGGCAATATCCTCGGACACCCCACGGCTGACCGCCTTTTGGCGAAAACGTTCTCCTAGAACCTCCATCTCCTGAGCTGAACGAGCATGGGTCATGACACGGCGTAAAAGATCCGCCTCTCCGGGAGTAAATCCCGCCAACGTGCTAGCAATGGCAATGACCTGTTCTTGAAACAGCACCACACCATAGGTCTTCGATAAAATAGGCTCTAGATCTGGATGGAGGTAGGTAACCGCCTCCTCACCCCGCCGGCGAGCTACAAAAGGGTCGACCATATTTCCCTTAATGGGACCTGGGCGGATGAGCGCCAGCGACGCCACGATATCTTCCCAGAGACTCGGTTGAAGCTTTTGGGCCAGCGCACGCTGCGCCGGGCTTTCCAGTTGAAACACCCCAATACTGTCCCCCTTCTGAAGGCGTTCAAAGGTGGCTTCATCCGCCAAGGGGATACGGTCATAGTCGAAAGACTCTGTTTGCTGAATCGTTTGACTAGCCATCTCTACCGCAGAAAACGTGCGTAACGAGAGTAAGTCCAGCTTCATGAGCCCTAAATCTTCCACATCGCGTTTATCAAACTGCAAAATCTCTAGGCCCTTGGGCGACCTTTCACGAGGGCTTATGGCATGAATGGGCACATCGGTAATCACCACCCCGCCTAAATGCGTACCAATGTGGCGGGGCAATCCCTCAATCGCTTGGGAAAACGTCAATACTGCCCGAAGCCGTTCCGACTCCGGGTATTGGCGTAGCTCAGGGATGCTCTCCCACCGCTCCAAAAGGCTGGCAATCGGCGCTTCTGGAAGCGACTTAGCCAAAGCGTCTAGTTCCTGGGGGGGAAACCCCATGACTTTCCCGATTTCCCGCACAGCTAAACGTTGACGATAGGTTTGATACGTAGCTACTCGCGCCACGTGTTCAGAACCATAGCGCTGGGTCACATAAGCCTCCACCTCCTCCCGACGGCGGGCATCAAAATCGATATCGATGTCGGGCATCTCCTGTCGCTCACGGCTCATAAACCGCTCAAACAACAAATTGCGCCGCCACGCATCCACATCCGTGATGCCCAAACAATAGGCGACTACGGAATCTGCTGCCGATCCCCGTCCAGAAAAGCGAATCCCCTGTTGTCGAGCAAAATCCGCTACATCAGCAACCACTAGGAAGTAGTCGCTAAACCCTAAATCCTCAATCACGGAAAGTTCTCGCTCAATTCGGGAGCGAACCTTAATCCAGTCCTTAGAATAACGCCACCGCGCTCCCCGAAGCACTTTTTGCCGAAGAACCCCTTCCGCCGTCAACCCTTCCGCAAGCGAAAAGAGCGGCCGGAAACGGCGCCCTAAGAGTTCTGGTGTATGAAGCTTGTCGGCGAGATCCCGTGTTGATGCCAACACTTCTGGCCAGTCGCGAAACAGTTTTTCAAAATCATTCCAAGGCTTTAGATAATTTTCCGCATTGAGGCGTCGCTCTGGAAAGACACTCTCAATCCGCTCCCCTGCACGAATACAGGTCATCAAATCGTAAAGGCCGAAATTGTCCTTACGCGCATAATGAACGGCTCCGGTAGCCACCAAAGGCCATCCCCGGGCATCCGCCAAATCGCGCAGTGCCCGAAATAGGCGGCGGTCGCCCGGCAATAGCCCCGACGTCACCTCCACATAGAGTCGCTCGGGTCCAAAAGTCCTTTGAAGTTCTTCTTGAACGACGGACAACCGTCCCGGATCCCGATCGATATAAGCGCGAGCCAACAGTCCCTCGCGATCTCCCGTTAAGGCGATCAACGAATGCCCAAACCGGCGCAGCATGTCCCAGTCGACGCGTGCTTGTCCGCGAGGATTCTCTAAATGGGCGGCTGTTAAAAGAGCCATCAAATCCGGGTACGCTGACGTCCCTGGCACTAGCAGGACCATCTTGCCATAGTCCTCCACCATCACTTCAGCGCCCACAATGCCCTTAATGCCATATTCTTGGCACGCTTTCAGAAAGGAAACCACACCCGACACCCGGCCATCGTCTGTCAACGCCAGGGTCTCAATACCTTGGGCTGCTGCCTCGCGTGCCAAATCTCTCGGATGTGATGCGCCATTCAAGAAAGAAAAGGCTGAATGGACATGAAGATGAGCCCCACTCATTCCCCATCCACAGCCACCGTCACCCATTTCAAAACCCGCTCAGCTAAAGAGCCGGGACGTAAATGATAGGCATGTCCGGCCATTCGAATATACTCATATTCCGGCACAGGAGTTCCAGGAAACCAAATCACCCGCCCGTACTTAGTCGTAGACGTAATATAGCCACCACTGATTTTTGCCGGGGTCCCAGGCCAACTCGTAGATCCCTTGATCTTCACCTTGGACTCGCCAAAACCATAATTCCGGCTCATTATGCCACCACTCCCCAATATCTCTCCAATAGTCCAGTACCTGTCTCACCAACACCACGCGTCGTTTCCACAAAAATCGGTGGGGAATGCGATTTTTCACCCACACCGTTTGAAGCCTGGTCATCCCCGATCACCAGCCCTCCGGCGCCAGAGATCCCAGTGTTCCAGCATTTGCTCGCGGCGGCTGGGAATTAGTCGTGGGGATAGTCCGGGTACCTGCGGGCTCCCCCGCTTCTTTTGATTGTCACCCCACCACTTGAGTTGAGGTAGCTCTGAAGGCTCCAATCGAGCCTCCAACTTCACCTCGTCAAAAGGCTGAGACGGCGGGGTGGCCAGCAACGACAGAACCCGTGCGATAACCGTACGTTCATCATTGGCCACCGTGGGCCATTCCCGTTCTCGCCGCTCTATCCCGGTGCCTTGGCTCCATGTCGCCCGAAGCCAACGCACCCCTTCTTGACGTTCCCGACAGTACCGGGACAGCTCCTCACCCAATTGACGCATAAGCTCTCCGACACCGTGATCCATCGGTTCCTCAAAGGTGCGGATAATCACAGGGTTTTGCGGCTCTGTGGCGTGTTCCACCCCTATTGTTCGAATCTCGGACAATAGCCCCGGAACTTGTTTTACGCACGTCCATCGCCGTTTATGCCAAAGGTCCCGAGTCTTTACCGAAACGCCCGAGATGTAGCGCAACGGGAGTTCCGGCCATAGCCGCTCTTCTTCCCGCGGATGCACAATGTACGCCTTCCAACATGACTCCGACCACATAGGAAGCTTCAGTGAGGAGCCTTCCTCAGCCGCCCAACGGGCCATCCAAGGATGTGAGGCCACCCCCGCCTCTAATCGTTGTGCAAACTGTGGAATGACTTCATCGACAAGCCGCCGCCAATCGCCTTCAGAAAGCCGGGGCCATTCCCACCAACCCTCTCGCACGTCCTCCTGAGTAAACGATGCCGCATGAGCCGCAAGCCACTCGCGAAGGGCTCGA
Organism: Sulfobacillus sp.; assembly: GCA_027343765.1. GTDB lineage: Bacteria > Bacillota > Sulfobacillia > Sulfobacillales > Sulfobacillaceae > Sulfobacillus_B. The sequence goes on along the minus strand of DAHWKG010000083.1, from coordinate 16,372 downwards.
CGCGTGCCCTGATATCGCTCTGATTGCCATGGCACCCACACTGCCCCCGGATGGCGCCATTTCATCTCCGCCAACCCACTTCCGGGACGAATTCCTCGGTCCCATCCGGTACTATCCACGTCAAATACCTGACCGTCACGAAACACCAGATAGTTGTCGAGTGGTCGTTGAAAGCCTTGTGTCGTCAAATGTCCGAGCTTCCAATAAATAATGGCCATGCCGATCCCTCGGTAAGTAAACTTTTGTTTGCATACCTATTATATCCGTCCAGACAGAAAATACAACTCTTAGAAACAAAAGTTTTTAGTGGCTCATAAGCCCCGTCCCGATGAAGGTTCACAAAGAAAGAAACTGGCGGGATTCTTACTAATGGCTGGCTCTGGTGTCAGGTGAAAGAGTCTCCAGGAATCTGGCGACCTCAGGGGGAACGTAGCCAACGACCGCGACAATGGTGCGAAGGTACTCTTAAATTAGATGGGCTTCTACCGCCGATAAATACTCAAAGACGCACAAAAGCGCCGGGAGACATACCCCCCGGCGCTTGGTCGCCTCTTTTAGAGAGCCGCCTCTTGAGGTGTGTCAAGTTCAGCGGCATTATGCGTAAAGAACTTGTCGTAGGCCAAAAAGGCGCCATTCAGGATAAGTCCAATCCCCGTGGCCATCGCCAAGCTAGAAATGGGGAAACGTCCAATCGGGAGCGCTAAATTGCCTACTCCGACGGCCAGGACTACGGACGACAGCACTAAATTGCGACGGTCTGAAAAGTCGACTTTAGCATCCACAATGGTGCGAAATCCCGAGGCGGCAATGACCCCGAATAGCAAGATGGAGATTCCTCCGATAACCGGAGAGGGCATCGCCTGCAAGAGTCCCCCAAGCTTCCCGATAAAGGACATTAAAATCGCAAAGATGGCTGCTTCGGCAATCACTTGCGTGCTGTATACGCGAGTCAGCGCTAACACCCCAAGATTTTCGCCATACGTCGTCGTCGGTGCAGCCCCAACCAATCCAGCCAGAATGGTCGGTATGCCATCACCCATGAGCGAGCGCCCGAGGCCTGGGTCCTTAAAGAAGTCGCGCTCGGTAATCGAACCGGCCACAAAGAGGTGACCGAGATGTTCAGCGACGGTAACGAACGCCACCGGCGCCAAAATCGCCATCGCCTGCCAGTTCCAGACGGGATGCACAAAATGAGGCAGTCCCACCCACGGAGACTTGGCAACAATGGACCAATTCACCTGGCCTCGCAAGGCCGCATAAGCGTAGCCTCCGATCATACCAACTAATACCGGAACCATACCCAGCCGACCTTTAGCCCAAACCATCACGGCGACCGCAATCCCGAGCGTTACCATCGCCGTCCAAAACGCATTGTAGGAAAAGTGCGTGCCCCCTGAGGCCATGGAAACGGCAGCCGGTGCCAGCGTCAAACCAATCACGACAATTACCGCTCCTACAAATGGGGGCGGAATAATCTTATGAATCCAATCGCTTCCGGTCCGTTGAATAATTAGCGCTAAGATAACATATAATATCCCGCTACCCACGGCTCCAGCCAATGCCGCCCCGAGCCCAAGGCTTGCCTTTAAGGCCAAAATCGGTGCAATAAACGCGAAACTGGAACCGAGGTAACTTGGTACCTTAAATTTGGTGCAGAGCAAATAGATGAGGGTGCCAATTCCACCCATCATCAAGGCCACGCGCGGGTCCAACCCGAGCAACAAGGGGACTAAAACGGTGGAACCAAACATGGCGAAAGCGTGTTGCAAGGCCAGCGGAACTGAGGGAAGAAAACGCATTTTTGCTTCGGGAGCAATGGGAAGTTGCATCATTATTAACCTCCAATAGGGCTCTCACTGAAGCCCTTTAATTGTGGACATCCTTGTCATTATAAGGGGCCACGAATCCTCACGCAACATCTTAATGCCCGGTGGACCGTCAGAAAAGGTCCAATTTCTTGGCCCAAGGGGCTCAAAAAAGTGCGAACCAGGTCACTATTTTTGTATAGCAAGCATAATTCACGGCTCAAGGAGAAAGGGCCCCCGCCCACGTCAGCGAAAGCCCTTTAGGTGCCAGCTCCCCATCATCCTTCCTCAGGAATGCTTCCTGGACGGCCATGTTGGCGGTCGCTTTTCCAAGAAGGCGGCGATCCCCTCCCGAGAATCATCGGATAGTGCCACCATGGAGACTAAGTTCTTCAACATTTCCAAGGCTTGACCCATTTCCATATCTTGTGCAAGACGCCAGCCCTCTTTTCCCAACCGAGCGATAAGGGGGCTTCCCACGCGAATTTCCTCCGCGAGACGGCGTGCCTCACTGAGAAGCTCCGCCTTCGGCACTACCCGATTGACAAATCCCCAATGATGGGCTTGCTGAACGTCCACCATCTCCCCGGTAAGCCCCAGTTCTAATGTCCGTCGCGGGCCAATCAGACGGGAAATGGGAGCCGTCACCACCATCGGGTAAAGACCGATCTTGACTTCGGGCAGTCCAAAACGCGTATCGTCAGCGGCAACTAGCAGATCCACCCCGGCCGCAAGCCCCATCCCCCCGGCCAGCGTGTACCCAAACACCGCCCCAATGACTGGCTGAGAAAGACGCTCAAGCGTGCCAATCAAGCGGGCCATCTGGCCGAAATAACCGCGCACGGCGTCTTCCCCGTCCAGCCGACGAACTTCCGCAAGGTCCGCTCCCGCACAAAACGCACGGTCTCCCGCACCCGTTAAAATCACCACCTCAATGGAGGCGTCCCGCGTAATGTCTTCGAATAGCGCGATCATTTCCTGGATAGTCTCAGAATTTAGCGCATTGCGGACTTCGGGGCGATTAATCGTGACTTCTGTGACCGCCCCTCGCACGACCTCAAGGTTACTCATTGAGGGACCCCTCAATTCCTACCGGCACCATGCGACCACCAGCCTTGTAGAGACGCGACGGCACCTCGTGTCCGATGACCCCTTCGAGATATCGGGTGGTCGTCAGCAAGCGCTCTAAATCAATCCCCGTCTTGATTCCCATTTCCGACAGGCAGTAGACCGCATCCTCCGTAGCCAAATTGCCCCCGGCCCCCCGAGAAAACGGCGAGCCCCCAATGCCGCCAAGGGCCGTTTCAAAACGGGTGCACCCAGCAATCACCCCCGCCAACAGATTGGCCAGTGCCGTCCCACGGTTGTCGTGGAAGTGGAGCCCCACCCGGATCATGGGAGCGTTCAGGCGAAACGCATGCACCATCTCCGCTACCTGCAAGGGATTGGCCACGCCAACCGTGTCCCCTAGGGTAATATCGGCAATCCCCATACTTTCCAACCGAACTGCCAAATCTAATACGGCATTGACGGGGACGCGACCTTCATAGGGGCATCCGAACGCGGTGACAATCACGGCCGTCACCGGCACCCCTTCCCCGCGTGCCATCTCACAGATCCGATGAAAGCCCCCCAAGGATTCCGACACGGATTGGTGCACGTTTTTGTAATTATGAGTTTCACTAGCGGACACGAAGACCATAATCTCGTCCGGTTTACTGCGAAGCGCCCGTTCCGCCCCTTTAGGATTAGGCACCAGCACTGCGTACGTAACCCCAGGCTTTCGCTCGATACGGGCCATGACCGCCTCTCCGTCCGCCATCTGCGGAAGCCACTTGGGGCTCACGAACGAAGTCACTTCAATGTGTTTGAGCCCAGCCGCCGTCAACTGGTTCACCAACGAGACTCGTTCATCCACGCTCAAGACCTTCGGCTCGGCCTGTAATCCATCCCGTGGAGATACATCTTTGATACTGACCTCTTCCGGCAAATCGGCTCGTTCTAACATACGCGTCCCCCCTAGACCGGCGTAACCGGATGGCGCCGGCGACTAAACTCCCGGTTTTTGTGAGCATAACGCTTTAAGCGCCGAGACAATTCCTCACGCAGCGCCTCCGGCACGATCACTTCATCCACAACCAATTCCGCAGCCAATCGACGAATGTCGATGTCCTCTCGATATTCCTGTTGCTTTTCCAGGATAAATGCCCGGCGCTCCTCGCCTTCCAACTCCTGGATTTTGTTGAAATAGACGGCGTTGACAGCCGCTTCCGGACCCATGACGGCGATCTGCGCTGTCGGCAGCGCCAGAGTCACATCGGACCCGAAAGCCGGACCTGCCATGGCGTAGAGCCCCGCGCCATAAGCTTTACGAACGATGACACTGATTTTCGGGACTGTGGCTTCGGAAACAGCGGCAATCAGTTTCGCCCCATGACGGATAATTCCTTCTCGTTCTACCTTCGTACCAATCATAAATCCGGGCACATCCGCTAGGAAAATCAAAGGAATGTTAAAGGCATCCGAGAGATTGATAAAGCGCGCCGCCTTGTCGGCGCTATCAACAAAAAGAACGCCCCCTTTTGCCTTAGACTGATTGGCTACAATGCCCACAGGGCTCCCATTAATGCGCGCAAGCCCCGTGAGAATTTCCGGAGCGAAGAGCGGTTTAATGGGGAACCAACTGTCCCTATCGACAATGCGCTCAATCACCCGATTCATGTCGAAGGGGACATTTTGGTTCTCGGGAATGACCCGCGTCCAATCCTTCGCCGACGGAGCTAGAGGCTCACGAGTGGGCGGCACAGCTTCCCAGTTGTCCGGCATATAGCGAAAATACTGCTTGCCCCAGTCAATCGCCTCAACTTCTGAGGACGCCAAGAGGTCCCCAACCCCGCTGACGGTGCAATGCATGCGGGCGCCACCCATTTCTTCCAAGGTCACCTTTTCGCCAATCACCATTTCCGCCATACGGGGCGAACCCAAGTACATAGAGGCATTTTTATCCACCATGATGACAATGTCGGTGAACGCAGGAATATAAGCGCCACCAGCCGCCGAAGGACCAAACAGCAAACAAATTTGCGGCACCCGCCCGGATAGTTTGATTTGATTGTAGAAAATACGTCCCGCGCCCCGACGCCCCGGAAACATTTCCACTTGGTCGGTAATACGGGCGCCGGCGGAATCTACCAAATAGAAAATAGGGCAGTTCAAATCGAGGGCTTTTTCCTGAATGCGAATGATCTTCTCGACGGTTCGTGCGCCCCAGGATCCCGCTTTCACAGTCGGATCATTCGCCATTACCACCACCGTCCTGCCGTCGATGGTGCCGGTCACCGTGACAACCCCGTCGGCGGCCAAATCCGGTTGCTGATTATTCGCCAAAAGCCCATCCTCCACCCAACCGGGATCCAAAAGGCGGGCGATACGCTCGCGAACTGGAAGCTTCCCTTCTTGAGGCAGGCGCTGGCGATATTTTTCAGGACCGCCCATGCGGAGCCGGTCCCGCAACTGGGTAAGCTCTTCGGACTTCACAAATGACCCCTCTTTTCGGTATGACTATGCCAGAATGACCAGCGGATCGCCCTCATTCACGAAATCGCCCTCGTTGACGGGGATCTCGTGCACAATCCCGGCACTTTCCGCCTCGATGGGGATTTCCATTTTCATGGACTCCATCACGACAACCTCTTGACCGGCTTCCACCGCATCGCCAGGCTTCACCAACACCTTAAAAACAGTTCCCGCCAAGCTCGCTACCACTGCAGTCATTTTGCTGCCTCCCCTTCATGCTCTTCGTTAATCTCAGCCCGAATCGGTAAGGGGCACCACCCACCCTCAGGAGTCCACGGCTCCACGTATCCATGGCGCCAATACCCGTCCATCACTTGCGCACCGCGGACTTGAAGGTACCCCTTGGCTACGCGCCATGCCAGGTTCTCGGCCACCTCTAACACGAGACCCTCACCCAGGCGTGGTCCCGATCCATCGGCCACAAGGTGTCCCAAAGGCCCCAGCACTCGGGGCGAAAACACCACCAGGCGATCACCCACGGCCATCACCTGGGCGCCGAACATCCCTACGGGTGCCTGGACGCCAGCAGATCCCCCTTCTTCTGCATCATTTAGCCAATTCACAAACCATAATGAACTCATAAGACGCCGGATTTGGAAGAGGCGCCACATGTGCCAAGCCTCGTTCACCGCCCAGGGGGAAAAGGCCATGAGCGCGCCCGAAAAGTCGCGGGCCACCAATGCCGCCTGCTCCAGCGCCACATCGGGCACCGGAAGACGATCGGGCAACGGTCGGTCGCCCACCGCGACGCCGGCATTAGCTACCCAGTCGAGGCGGAAAACCATCCCCTGGGAGAATCCCTCAATCCGCCGAGACCAAGCCCGTGGCCAAGCGATTTGACGATGGCGCCGTGGCGATAGGGGGCTCATCATCGCCCCGACAGTCCCAATTGCCGGGCAATGACCAGTCGCTGAATTTCGGATGTCCCTTCTCCAATTTCCAAAAGTTTCGCATCGCGAAGATAGCGCTCGACCGGGTAATCTTTCATATATCCGGCGCCCCCATAAATTTGCACGGCCTGATTGGATGCCCGCATGGCGGCCTCGGACGCAAATAGCTTGGCCATGGCTGCCTCCTTCGCATAAGGGCGATGCTGATCCTTCAACCAGGCAGCCTTGAGCACCATGGTCCGAGCCAATTCGACCTCCATGGCCATATCGGCAATCTTAAACTCGATGGCTTGAAAGTCTCCGATTGGCCGGCCAAATTGACGGCGTTCACTGGCATATTGCAACGCTGCGTCTAACGCCGCTTGGGCGACGCCTACCCCCAGGGCACCGATGCTAATCCGTCCACCGTCGAGGATGTCGAGAAACTGATGAAGCCCTTTTCCTTCCTCCCCCAGCAAAGCGTCCTCCGGTACCCGAACCTGATCAAAATGGATCTCGCAGGTCTCCGAAGACCGCATCCCTAGCTTGTTATAGGCGCATCGAATGCTCATCCCCGAGGTCCTCTGGGGAATAATGAAGGCAGAAATGCGACGGTGCTCTTTGGACGTCCGCGCGGTCGCGACCACGTACCCGGCATGACCGGCGTTGGTGATATAGCACTTCTCCCCATTGATGACCCATTCGTGGCCAATTTTCTCGGCAAAGGTCTGGGTCCCACCGGCATCCGAGCCTGCGCCTGGTTCTGTCAGTCCAAAGGCCGCTAAGTATGTTCCGGAAATGGCGCGCGTTAGGTACTCACGTTTTTGCTCGTTCGTCCCAAAGAAGTACAGGGGCGAGCACCCTAACGACACGTGGGCCGCAAATCCTAGCCCCAACGATGCATCGACCCGGGAAATTTCCTCCACCGCCAGCGCATAACTGACCGTCCCGGCTCCTGAACCGCCCCACTCTTCAGAAAACGGCAAACCAAAAAAGCCGAGTTCCCCCATTTGCCGCATAAGCTCAAAGGAGAACTCGGCCCGTTCGTCACGATCGCCCACCCCGGGAGCCACCCGCTGCTCGGCGAAGTCGCGCACCGTTTGACGAATCATAACCTCTTCTTGGGTTAAATCGAAATTCAACCTCATCCCTCCACACGAGGACCATTCTCCCCCCAAACGGAACAGGGATGGGAAATTCGTCCCGGCGATCCATTTTTCCTACAGTTATATGCTACCATCTAATCCACAAGAGCGGAAGAAAGGATACGGGCTTCCGAAAGGGGAGGGAATTCGTATGAAAGAACGCATGACGGCGCAAAAGTTGAAGAGTGCCAAGGGCCAAATCCCGGTGGCATGGATGACCGCATACGATTACAGCCAAGCTCGGTTGGTGGAAGAGGCAGGCATTGATGTCATCTTGGTTGGCGACTCCGTCGGAACCACCGTGATGGGCTACGATTCTACCATACCGGTAACGCTTGACAATATGATCTATCATGCGCAGCTGGTGCGACGGGGCGCCCCCCACACCATGATGGTGGTCGACCTGCCTTTCCTCACCTTTTCCGACCGAGACACGGCCTTAAAAAGCGCCGGCCGAATTATGCAACAAAGCTCCGCAGATGCCGTCAAGCTTGAAGGTGGACGGAAGATCATCGACCAGGTCGATGCTTTGGTGAGCCACGGCATCCCGGTGGTCGGTCATCTGGGTCTTACCCCGCAAAGCGTCCACACATTCGGCGGATATCGTGTCCAAGCCCGTACCGGGGATAGTATCCGTGATTTAGTCGATGATGCCCGGGCATTAGATGATCATGGCATCTCGGCCCTCGTCTTGGAAGGCATTCCAGACCGGGTGGCCGCTTATGTGACGGAAGTGGTGAGCATCCCCACCATTGGCATCGGGGCCGGGAACCAGACTGATGGACAGGTTCTGGTCTTTCATGACGGGCTCGGACTGAGTTCCCATTACCCGAAGTTTGCCAAGCCCTTCGCCGACCTTAGAGGAACCATTCTCGAGGGATTGCGCCAATTTCAGGCAGAGGTGCAAAGTCGCCAATTTCCCGACGATGCCCACAGCTATCACGTGCCTGACAAGGAGTGGGAACAGTTTTGGAGCACTCGACCCCAAGACCAGTCATCGCGATTTTAGGCACGGGCGCCATGGCCCGCTATTGGGCCTGGGTGTTAAAAGACCGGACCCCCCTAATCGTGGGTCAAGCCCCCCCGCCATACACCATTAACCAGGGCCGACGGGAGGTTCTGAATCTACCTTATGCAGCATGGCACGACCCGATTTCAACCCCACCAGACGTGGTCCTTTTACTAACAAAATGGCGCAACTTGGACGTAGCTCGGGATTGGATTCTGCGCTTGGCTCCGAATAGTTTGGTCGTCACCCTTATGAATGGTATGGGACAAGAGCGCGCCCTCTCCCCTCTCCCCGAACAGCAGATCGTTGCTGGCATCACGACGGCTGCCGCCACCCGCGATGACCACGACCAGCGAGTGGTCCTCATCCGGAGTCGCGGAGACACGTTTTTACCCCATCTGTCCGACCACCGGTTAGCCTTTTTCGAGCGTCTGGCCTCCCCCCGCATTCAATGGGTCTCTCCCGAGGAACTCTGGATGCGCCGGTGGCAAAAGCTCTTGTTTAATAGTGTCATTAACCCACTTTCAGCGCTGGCCGACTGCCCGAACGGCGACCTTCCCCGCCATCCTCTCTGGTCACTGGCCCCGCGCCTCCTGGACGAAGGTCAGGCCGTCGCTTTGGCCGCCGGCTGTCAGCTTGGCCAGAACCTGACAAGAAAGCTTGGCGATCTCGTTGAAGAGACACGTCTAAACGTCTCGTCCATGCTGCAAGACGTGCGCCAAGGACTACCGACCGAAATTGCCGCCATTAATGGATTTCTGGTCAATGAAGGATCAACCAGGGGAATCCCCACGCCGCTCAATCGAGCGCTGGTAGACCTAATCGAAGCGCTGGCTCCCTAAAAAGGCCAGCCACGGCCAAAGGCCCGCGAGAGCTTCAAGCGATATTGCTGAAACGATAAGTTCTTAAGCGTACGGGCCGACGTGCCCCGAACGGGAATCCCGCCGCGAATCACCCAGCCGACCCCGGCGCCAGTATCCAAGGAAATGAGCATACCACGAAGTCGGGGTTTGAAGGGCGGGGGTAAGGGTTCGCCGTGGATGGCACGCGCCATTGCCGTTCCCACATAGCTCCCAGCCATAGCCGCCAGTTGAGCCGTCTGTGGCACCTCCTCTTGACCAACAAAGACCCGCCACACGTCACCGGCCGCAAACACCCGATCGCAGACTTGGCCCTCCGGGCTTACCTTCGGATATCCCTTGTCATCGAGAGGAAGGTCCGTGTCGCGGAGCCACTTAGGCGACTGAATGCCTCCGGCCCAGATGAGCACATCATAGTGCAACGAATCTTTTTCTAATTTTACATCGTGCTCGTCGACCCGGGTGAGCTTCTGCCCCAGCATCACTTTTACGCCAGCGTGTTGCAACCGCATGCGCGCATAATGTGCTAACCCTCGGCCCAACGCCGGCAAGAGTCGATGGGCACCCTCTACCAACCAGACGTCGTGATCCGGGGCGAGAATCCCCGCCACCTCGACCCCCGTAAGCCCCCCGCCAACCACCACAATACGTTGGCCACGGTTTTCCTGCAGCCGCTCTTTAATCCGGTGGGTGTCGTGGGCATTTCGAAGCGGAAGCGAATGTGCCTCAAGCCCCGGAATCGGCGGGTATGCGGTAACCGAACCGGGAGAGACCAGAAGCCAATCGAAGGGCTCCACCTGTCCTCCAGACAATACTACCTGACGTTGCCGGCACTGAATATTGACCACCCGATCACGAATATGTTTCACACCGGTTCCTTTTAACAGTTCCTCATATTTCACCACATGCTCTTCGATGGGGTCATGTGCCCGAAGTGCTTCGGGCAATTCGGGAATCAACTCGTGGCTGTCTCCGGGATCAATCAAGATGATGTCGACATCGGGAATGCGGCGGGCTTCACCAATGAACGCCAAGCCCGCATACCCTCCACCAATCACCAAAATGCGTATGCGTTCTGCCATTTCCCCGCCTCCCACCATCGTCAATACACTGTTGGTATGATTTACGTCTCTGCCCCGATTAGTCATTTCTAGAATACCCAAGATTTGGAGCTTTGTCGAAAGGCGGTGCGGAAAGGGGGCGACCGATCACAACCTTTGGGCGAAAAAACCTGGGAGAGGGGAACCGATTAAAACTGAAACCGCAGATGTCCTTTAGGGGCAATTCCTTGTACCCCTTCTAAGGCTAAGAGGCGCTCCTTCAGGCGGAGTCCGCCGCGATATCCGGTGAGCGTTCCATCATACCCGACGACCCGATGGCACGGCAGGACAACTGGAAGCGGGTTCTTACCCACCGCCAGAGCCACCGCTCGCACGGCCCGTGGTCGGCCTACCATTTGCGCCAATGCCCCATAACTGAGCGTGGTGCCATAAGGAATGTGGCAAAGCGCCCGCCATACTTCCTTTTGGAAGCTGGTTCCGGTGATATCGAGGGGCAGGTCCCAAGGGTCACGTATGCCCCTAAAGTACTCCTCAAAAGCGTGGCAATAGGGCTCTAGAAGTGAAGGGTTTTCAGGAAGCCCATGAGCCGGATGCTGGGCACCTTGCCATGCATACGGCAGGATTACCGCACTGAGCCCCTGCTCACTCGCCACCAACCCAAAACTTAATTCCTCCCATGACACTACGCCCTGAAACAGGGCCATCATCCCCTTTCCTCCCCATCCAGCCTGTGCCGAAAGGATCCCGGCGTCTCCCCGGTGAGCTTCAGAAACCGCCGTGTGAAATACGACGGCGTGGTGTGGAGCGTGCGCGCCGCGTCGGCAACGGACATCCGGCGATTCATTAACAAACGAGAAGCCCGATCGCGCCAAACCAAGTCCTGGCGCTCATGCCAGGACATCTGCCAGACCCGTCGCACCGTCCGAGACAATTGGCGCGGACTCACGTGGAGGCGCTCGGCCGCCTGGGCAAGCGACACCTGCTCAGGAAAGGACTCGTACAGAAACTTTTCAGCGAAAGATGCAAGCGACCCGTCCGGCGTCTGATCTTCGCCACTATCGGGACGACATCGTTTGCAGGGACGGAATCCGGCACGGAGTGCGTCCTTCACCCGCGAAAACACCAGAATGTTTTCCCGCTTGGGGGTGCGCGAATGGCACGACGGGAAACAGACAATGCCCGTGCTTTTGATGCCGATGAAATAGATACCGTCAAATGTGCTGTTCCGCAGCAATACCGCTTGGTAGAGCGCGTCACTCACTTCCACAAAGACCCCCTCCAATGCCTTTCATTATACGAAGGGACCTCGCGTCTTAAAGGGATCACAAATAGGATGGCCCGTCTAGACCACGAAGGCCGACCACCCAATCCGTCCTCTAAGGCTTATAACTTACGAAGGCCAGCTCCTGACTATCGGGAGACCAAGAGTTGACATTGATTGTTCCCTGGCCGCCGTAGAGTTCCAAAAGCGTCTTAGATGGCCCCCCGGATGCCGGCATCAAGCGGATGGCCACCGACTGCCCTGGAGGATGATTGGATGCCCTGACCTCACTTCTGAGATAGCTCAAGTAAACCACCCAGGTACCATCGGGCGAGATATGAGGAAACCAGTCATGGGTGTTGGGATCATCGGTCATGGCCATCGCTTGGCTGCCGTCTCGGGCCATACGCCAAATTTGCATGGGACCCTTCATGGCGGAGTTGAACCAAATATGCTCGCCATCGGGGCTAAATTCGGGTCCATCGTCGAGCTCCGGAGTAAACGTCAATTGGACTTCTGGTTCCCTCCCGTACACATCCATGATATAGATGTCGAATTGGCCGTTCCGCTCCGCGCAATATGCCAGTTGCTTCCCGTCAGGGGACCACCCGTGAAGATAGCTCGGCCCCTCCCGGGTGACAAGCGCAGGCTCTCCTCCCGAGAGGGGAAGCCGATAGATGCGGGCGATCCCATCATCAGCGCTATGGTGGCTAAAGGCGATAGCGTTTCCATCAGGGGAGAGCACATGGTCGTTGTTCAGATGCTCTAACCTGCCCGTATAAATCCGGCGCTCGATCCCTGTGACCAAATCCCAGGCAAAAAGCTTGCCGGCCCGATTGAAAATCAACATGCGGCCGTCCACCGTCCAGTTTGGGGCTTCAATCACGCCGTCAAAACGATGAACGACGCGCCGGGCACCCGTTCGGATATTGACGATCTCAAGTAGGCTTCCCGTCATGCTCCCATCTCCCTTGGTCTAATTCCCAGCAGGCGGTAAATACCCAAGGCGGCGACAAGCCCCGTCCCGACCAAAGCCACCGCAGCCCACGGCAAGCCGCCCGCCCCAACCCAGCTATTCACCGCCCCCATGGTGATGCTGCCGCCAAAGGTGGCGAGGCCGGCCGCCCCATTAATGAGCCCCATCGCCCCGCCATGCTGGTGTCCCGGCAGCGACTCCGCGGCCGCCCGTTGCATGCCAATATTGAGAAACGGATAGAGCGGCAGAGAAAAAGCCACGATCACCACCGCTTCGGATGCCGTAAGCGACATGGCGAGGTACATGCCCGCGTAACCTGCCAACACCCCTAGGAGCAACGTCTTTCCCCCGATGCGGTCCGTCCAGCGTCCAATGGACCCCGCCAATCCCCATCCAAGCCCCGTACTGATGGCGGCGCTCCACCCAACCCAAGCCGGGCTCACCTGCACCGCGTGCAGGTACAGACTAAAGTTGGTGAAAAACCCCTCATTGCCAGCATACGCCAGAAAAAAAGGCAGGACCAACAAAATGGCAAGCCAATGCGGGGACACGTGGGCCAGCTCATCCTGTCGAAAATGCAGGATCACCGGTGACGACCGAAGCGCCAGCAGAACCTCCATCGCCATGAAGGCAGTAAGCACTAGCATCATATCCGGAAACGCCCGGTGAGACAGCGAGTCGAGCCATCCTCCCAAAATCCCTCCCACCATCCAGCCACTAGACTGCCATTTCATTCGGGTGGCAAGCCGCCGGCCCATGTCTCCACCCTCATGGGTCAAGAAGGTGAGCGTCACCGGCGCCAGGGCTGACGAAAATAAGGTCGTCGTCATCACCCCCGCGATGTAAAGAACTGGGCCCGGAGCGAAGAAGATCCAGAGGCCGGCCGCCACGTAGCCCAAAAGACCAATGATGGCTAGGCGACGCACTCCCGCCCGGTGAACCCGGCGGCCCCAAAACGTCGAGCCAAAAAACGTGGCCAAGGACGGGCCCGCAGCCGCGAGACTCGCCACAAACAGATCTGCATGCCATGTCACATGCAGGTACAGTGGCCCGTAACCGAGCAGCACCAAAAGGAAAAAGGCCTCTACAGCCGACGCCGTCAACAAGGTACGTGGTAGCACGCGTCATCCTCCGATTTCAATTTTCATTGTATCCTCTGCAGGGAAATTCCCCTATCCCCCCGAAGTGGTGACAGGAAAGTGGGGTATGGTAATGCCAATTCTGGATATCCAATCGGTGAGCTTAGAGCGGTCAGGACGCGCGTTATTGCAAGATATCAATTGGCGCATCGAGGCGGGCGAGTCCTGGGTGGTCATGGGCCTCAATGGTTCGGGAAAGACCTCACTTATGACGCTCATCACCGGTTACCAATGGCCGACGGGAGGCACCATTGAGGTGCTGGGGGCTCGGTACGGGTCGGTCGACTTGCGAGAGCATCGGAAGCGGATCGGATGGGTGAGCCATCATCTGAGTGAATGGATGACCCGTGATCATGGTCATGTGGCCGTCCGGGATTTGGTGGCCTCAGGTCCGGATGCCATCATCGGTAAATCCTCTGCCTCCCGAGAACAATCCGCCAAACTCGGATCCTGTCTTCGGCAATTTGGCCTCCTGGAGCGCGCCGACACACGTTTTGGACTGCTCTCGCAAGGAGAAAAAACTCGGGTGCTCTTGGCGCGGGCGACTCTTTCTCAAGCAGAACTAATCCTCATGGATGAGCCTTGCTCAGGCTTAGATATTCGCGGGCGCGAGGAGCTGTTAGCGCTTATTGAGGAACAGTTAGGGAGTGTGCCCGTCATCTATGTCACCCATCATGTCGAAGAAATAGTCCCGGGATTTACCCATGTCCTCTTGTTGCAGGCCGGACAAATTTTAGCCGCCGGGCCTAAACAAGAAGTGCTCACCTCCGAGAATCTCTCCGCCACCTTTCAGGTGCCGGTGTCGGTGAATATCGTCCACGGACGCCCGTGGGCGCGGGTACAATCAGAGCGGTTAGAAGTTGGGCGGCCATGATGCCCCGTATCGTTGTCACCCGACGCATCCATCCAGATGCACTCGACGCCTTGAAAGCGCACGGGGAGGTTATTCTCTGGGATGAGGACCGCCCTATTCCCGCGCCCACTCTCCGAACATGGCTTCGGGACGCGGACGCCTGTCTCTCTATGCTGACCGATCGGTTCGGCGAAGAAGAACTTCACGAGACCGGCCCTCTTAAGGTGATCAGCAATATGGCGGTGGGATTCGACAACATCGATGTGGCCGCAGCGTCCCGTTACGGGGTCATCGTCACCAACACGCCCGATGTCCTTACCGAAGCCACGGCGGAACTTACCTGGGCCTTGATGCTCGCCCTGATGCGAAACCTGGTGCCCGCGCGAGATGCTCTCCTCGCCGGTGACTGGCGCGACTGGAAGCCGGATGGCTTTTTAGGCGCGGAACTCTTCGGAAAGACCCTAGGGATCGTCGGCTGGGGACGGATTGGTCGGGCGGTTGCCCGTCGCGCCCACGCCTTTGGCATGGACGTCATCGCTCTTCGGCGCCCAAAAAGCCCCCATCAAGACGTACGTCGTCTCCCGCTGAAGTCCTTTTTAGCTCAAGCGGACGTCGTTTCGCTACATCTCCCTCTCACACCGGAAACGCATGGCTTGATTGATGCCCGCTGGTTTCATGACATGAAGCCCGGAGCATTTTTCATCAACACCGCGCGAGGACCGCTCGTCGATGAGGCGGCCTTAAAGAACGCGCTTGACGCCGGAAAAATTCAAGGTGCCGCCCTGGACGTTTTTTCAGAAGAGCCCGTCAGCGGAGGGCACCCTTTGGCTGCCCATCCCCGGGTTTTGGCCACCCCGCACATCGGGTCAGCGACGCGGGAAACGCGCCGCGCAATGGCTCTTAGAGCCGCCCAAAATATCATGGCGGTTCTCAAGGGGGAGACGCCGCCAGATTGGGTAAATCGCTAACACCCGAGGGCAAACGAATCGGTAGTACCGCACAACATATCGGCATTGGGCTTATGCGCACTCAGCATATTCCGACCCGGTGAGCCTCTACGGAGCTCATCAACTTTTTACGGGTATCCGGATTTTGTGATGGATCTCGGATAATTCAGTCGAAGTAACATGCCATAGCAAAAACGGGGGTTGTAATGGATCGATGGGGATCGCTGACAAACGATTTCGCATCATCCGAGAGAAGTAGGAAGTCACCGACGGGGACTATATCGTCCAACTCCGCGAGTACCAGACGAAAGACTGTCCCACGTGTGCGTTATGTGACCACTGTACGACAGCGGCGTATCGATCCATCAGCGTGTGCCCGAAACTCCTGCAATATCGGCAACAGATCCGGGAACAACTGGCGAGTGAATCGGGGGCGACATTAATGAAACGCCGTGGGATCGAGGCGGAACGTGTGTTTGGTCACATCAAAGAAGACCGCCGTTTCCGGCGGTTCTTGTTACGCGGATTGGAGAAAGTGAAAACCGAATGGGGACCCCTGACTATCGCCCATAACCTCCTGAAGCAGACCGCTCTCCAGGGATGACCCGGAGGGTCATTTTTTCGGGTATGAGGATTTTGTGATGGATCAACGGGTTTTGCGCTTGAATTCCACCGGAACGGCTCGATGTTGATTGGGCCCACTTTTCTAGATACGGCAAACCGATCAGAATGGGTGGATCCGAAGGCATCTCTTACGGTACTAACGCCCCCGTATCCCGCTCATTAGCAACCTAAACTAATGCGCTCGCTAGGTCCACCCATCCCGTGGCTCGAGTTCCCAATCGAACCGCGTGTGGTCGGCAATCACCGC
>DAHWKG010000069.1:0-7923 GCA_027343765.1 Sulfobacillus sp. | reverse complement strand
CCATTGGGCGTGCACGCCTTTTTCAAACAAACGCAGAAATTCTTCGTCGGTTAAAGCCGGATCGACCTGAACCATGGGGCTCACTCCTATCTGGATGGTCCGAGCAGCGAGACGCACGTGCGGCATTTTCGGATGGAATGGTCCCCACTCCCGGATACTTTACTTTAAACGCCCTACGATCCTGGAATCTACGGCCGAATGGCCCCTTCGGATGGGACCACTCGGCCCTGATGGCGTCATTCCAGGGAGCGATCGGCTTGAAACCGCGCAAAATGAGCGGCCGCTTCGGCGCGCCGGGTGTAACCGAGTGTACTTAAAATGCTACTGACATAGTGTTTAATCGTTTTTTCGCTCAAAAACAAGAGTTCCCCAATTTCCCGGTTGGTCTTCCCCTGGCTGATATACAGCAAAACCTTGTGCTCGGTCTGGTTCAAAGATTCCACGGGGTCTCTTGGAGACTGTCCCGATTTAAGACGACGTAGCAGAGTGGCCGTGACCTCGGGGCTAAATAACGATCCCCCTTGGGCCACCGTCCGAATGCCTTCAATCACGGTGTGACCGCGTGCCTCTTTCAGGAGATATCCGGATGCCCCCGCATTAATGGCGTCCATGACCATCTTATCCTGCCCAAAGGAAGTCAGCATGATCACGTGGAGCCTTTCATCCAATTGTTTCAGCTGGTGACATACCGCAAATCCATTCAAGTCGGGTAACCTCACGTCGAGCACCGCCACATCGGCCGCATGAGGAATGGCCTTGACCGCAGAGGCTCCGGTGGCATAGTCTCCCACCACGGTGAGGTCCGGTTGATGGTCAATTAAGTTTTTCAACCCAATGCGTACCACTTCATGATCATCCACCAATGCCACCCGAATCCGTTGAGATTTCTCGGTCTCTCCCACCTTGGTGCCCCACATCCTTCCTGATAGTCAAGAAATGTCGTCTACAACCCTTAGTTTTACGGCTTGTGGCAAGCGAAACATGACGACCGTGCCCTGTCCCTTCCGACTTGAAATGTCCATGGTCCCTTGCCATCGTTCCATGCGACGTCGCATGTTCATGAGACCAAAATGTTGGCCGCCCCATTCACCCGCATCATCGAACCCTTGGCCATCATCTTCGATCCATAATTGGTACTCGAAGTCGGTGCTATCCCATCCGACTCGTATCGAATCGGCTGCTCCATGACGTCTGGCATTAGACACGGCCTCTTGGACCGACAGCACCAGATCGTGGATGACTTCGGGCTTTAGTGACAAATACTCGGTGTCGCGTAGATCCAACTGGACGTCGGTGAGACCCCCCGATCGCTGAAGCATGTCGGTCAAGGCGACTTTGAAATCCACGGAGGTCGCCCCTAAACTTTGAATATACATGCGGATATCCGTCATGGTGAGGCTTAAGGTTTCTGTAATGCGTTGCAACTCGCCTTGTGTGGCTTGACTCAGGGAGGTTTCGGCATCGAGCACGTATTCCAGCGACAGCGTAAGCCCATAGAGCGTTTGTAACACCCCATCGTGAAGCTCACGACCAATGCGTTCTCGCTCTGCCATGGTCGCCCAAGCCTCCCGGTCCTGGTAAAAACGCGCATTGGAAATGACCATCGCTGCTTGACGTGCAAATAGTTCGGCCAGCATCTCGTCTTGGGTAGTAAACCCTCCCGGCTTATTGGTGAGATACAGATGTCCCACCACGGCCCCCCGGTACAGTAATGGGAGGCCTAAGAAGCTATGCATGGGAGGGTGATGCGCGGGAAAGCCGCTCGAGGCGGGATGGTCCGCAATGTTGTCCAGACGGATGACCTGCTTGGTCCGAATCACTTCACCCAATAGGCCCTGTCCCGTTGGAAGGGACCCAATCTGCTGGCGTTCGGCGTCTGGCATGCCTGACGTAATGAATTGCCGGATTGCCTGGGATTCCTCATCCATTAAGACCGCTAGAGCCGCGTATTCGGCACCGAAGAGGGGGCGGGACACGTCCACGATACGTTGCAAAACGGCATCCACGTCAGGTAAGGTGGCGACCACACCCGTCGCATCCCACAGGCCTTGCAACACATCGCGCCTCCGCTGTAGCTCCCGATTGGCTGCTTGCAACTGTCCCTGTTGAATTTCCAACAGGCCAAACACTACAAAGGAAAAGATTCCCGTAAAACCGACTAAGATGGTGCCCAACACCCAAATCGCCACGGGCTGGATGCCCGACGGCAAGAAAAAGATGCGGAACAGGCACACGGTAGCGGCCACCCCGGCCATCGCCAACAGCGCCGCTGTTATTCGATAACTCCAACCCCGTGACTTTGTCGGTATCATGGGTACCCCGCCTCAGTAGAGCTTAGAAGCTTTTCACGTCTCGCCCCTATTCTACAAAACTCGTGACTGTTTAGGTATCCATCCGATTCCTTCGGATGTACCTCAAAATTGTGGTCATGCTGCAATACGCCGAGAAGGGGGAACCAATTGAGCCCAGGGACCATTTTGCCAGAATGCTGGCCAATGCCCGGACGCTGCAGCGCACGGAGGGTCGCGATCGCTTGGGCCCCCGCTTCCACCTACCGCATTCCACTACCACTGGCGCGTTGTTTCAGCACTGTTTTGCAGGCGCTTTCGATGATTCCGGATCCGATCGGGAACCCGGCTAATCGATAGCGGGGGTAGTCGAGGCGATCATGATGAAACGTAAAGTAGCTTGTTCGCCTGTCACGACTTTCTGAGCCGCCGTTAACGGCGGCAAGGCCGTGCGACCGGCAGGTCGCAGTTCTTGTCAGTGAAAGTCTGACCCGTGCAAGTTAACTCGTTCAAGTGCGGTAGGCGATAGTGGCAGGGTGTCCGGAGTAATCTGGAATCCGATGGGCCTGAGCCAAATCTCGGGGCCGTAACGAACGGTGAACCCGTAGTGGCCTGATGAGGGTGGCGAGCCTTCCGCCTTAGTGCGAAGCCTACTAACGCGGCGGTTAATAAGGGTATCGCTACGGCGAGAATCGACCTGCCGCAAGGGCGATGCACATTCTCGACAGACGCTTGAGGACTCCGGAACCGGAGCCTCCATGAGGGCTTCCGTGATGTGGCGACCAATGCGCCGCATCAGGGACTGGGTGCCGGTTTCAATGGCGTCTAACGTCGTCATGGCCTGCCGCACGGCAGGCGGAATGCGCCGCAAAATCTCCCTCGCGACCATGACACGCTCTTCTTGCACCCACTGTTCCAGCGTGCGATCTCCCTTGTCTAGGTGAAAGCCATCCGCTATGATCATCTCTACAACTCCTCCTCATCGGTCGGGCAAACCTTACGTGATGAGGAGTTACTTCGTCATCCCCCTCCGAAAATCCTGATACGAAATTGCATCGGGAACCCTCCCATGGATCTAAGTCTTGTGGGGTTGGATTCGACACGACGCACGCAAGATCCTTGAGGTACGAAAAAAACCGAAGACGACTCGGCCTAAGGCGTGCCTCTTCGCCCGAGACCGAATCCGCAATTTTTCCGGCGGACAAGGTCTCAGGAATTTCTGGACAGACTCCTGGAGGGAGATATGGGCCACACGTTAGCTGGGGGTCAAAGTGAGTCCTAAAGATCCGTGGCCACCTCGGACCATGCTTTCCGCCGGGATGACCGTCGTTAAAGATATAGCGTGAATATTGCCCACATGGTCTCACAAGCGTGTATTTGCTCGGCAAGCAATTCTGGCGCCACTCTGGCCAAATTCCTTCAGTAGCGTCCCCCATGTATCGGGTGCGGGTTGGCCAGGTGGGTTCGTACTGTAGCTTTCTATGCGCGAGAAGCTCGGTGATCGATGTCACAATGAACGAGGACTCGTCGGGATATGCTAAACCCATCAATTCGTCCATAAAGGATTATGGCGGGGGGTTGCCATGGAGGAGCCAGTCGTTGTCGAAGTCAAAAGTGTGATTAAGCAAGGGCTTTCATTGTTTACGCACATGATGGATACCGTGAACCAGTTAAAGCCGGGGCAGAGCCTTATCGTCAAGGCGACCTTTAATCCCCGTCCGCTTGTCTCGCAGATGCGCTGGAGGGGATATCAGGTCACGCAAGCAAAAGTCGGGAAGATGACGATTACCACGTTCAACCCTGTCGGTGAGGCACCTCAGCCCGAAAACGCGCCAACGTCGCGTGAAACCCCGATCGCGGGCCCGGAAACTTTTTTGGATAACCGCGGATTGGTTCCACCTGAGCCCATGCAGCGGACCTTGGAACAGTTGGACGAAATCCCCCTCGGTTCGGTGTTGGTCATTCACAACGATCGCGTCCCCATCTTCTTGTTAGGGCAGTTGGACGATGACGGATATCCGTACGAAACCCAGGCTCAACCAGATGACTCGGCCATTGTACGCATTCTTAAGAGTCATTAGGCAGGTGATAGATTATGCAAAATCCGCCATCGGGTGCTGACCGTTACAAGCCTAGTATCAATGTTGCCCGTTCTCCACGTGTTAGGGTCCCTCTTCTCTATCTGGGAACGGCCTATGTCTTTTTAGGGATTGCCGCTTTGATGTTGTTTCGATATCGGATAGCCTTTAGCCAAGGCACATATGGTGATTCTGGCGTGATCGTGACGGTTCATCTCTTTACCCTGGGGTTTCTCTCTATGACAGCTCTTGGGATTTTGAGCCAGTGGATTCCCGTGGTGTTTGATGTTCAGCCTTTGACACCGCAGAGGGGAGTGTGGACCTTTGCTTTCTATTTGACGGGTATTTTAGGATTTGCCTTCGGTGTGGCCCATCAGTGGTGGTTCCTTTTGGCGGGTAGCGGTAGTTTATTGGCCGTTGCGATCCTTTTGTGGAGTGCTGGCGTATGGTCACAACTGGCGCAGTCCAGCAAACGAAAAGACACGGTGTACTGGGGTGTCGTGGCGGCGGTTGTAGGCTTTAATGCCGTCTGGATTTTAGGCCTCTTTATGGCCGCTTCCTTTTTAGGCTGGTGGCCCGCGTATCAAGTCCTCCGCGTTCACATTGCCACCGCCCTTGGGGCGTGGATGGGCCTCTTGGTGCTAACCGTTCAGCAAAAGTTGAATCCCATGTTTTCGATGTCACGGGCGGAAGGGATTCGGTTTAGTGTGCCCCCACTTCTGGTTGGCGGCGGAGTCGTAGCGACGTGGATTTCCTTGTTCGCCCGTCCCGACGTGATGCGTTTTGGCACCGTCCTTTGGCTCATCGGAATCACCGTTTCCATATTCCAAGGTATTGCCGTGCTCCGCCAAGGAAAGGCGAAGTCGTTCGACCGGGTGTTCATCGGCATAGGGGCGGCCTGGGTACTCTTCTTGGGGGCAGGTATTCTTAGTCTCGGATCCAGCCCCCTGGCTGTAATCTTAGCCTTTTGGGGGTTCTTGACGCTTATATTGTCCTATCAATCACGGATCCTACCCTTCATCGTCGCGGTAGCGGTTTCCAAACGGATACCAGGGCCTGTCTATAAGGCCTTTTTCATGGCCCAAGCGATGCATCCCAAGAACTTGCCCGTCATGGTCGCAGTCGGCGGGCTGGCGGGGGCGATTCTCATGGTATGGGGGCGCGTGGCAACAGCGCCGGCTCTCGTCGGGGGGAGTGCCGGTATCGTCTTACTGCTTCTCTTGTTACAGGCCGGGGGCATCGCGCTGGCGATGCGGGCAGGAAGAAGGCAAAGTCCTCCGCTGAGGCCATGAAGACCGACTTCATCAAGAAACTTAAGATTGGCCGCACGCACACGGATCAAACGACCGTTCTTGCG
Source organism: Sulfobacillus sp. (assembly GCA_027343765.1). Classification (GTDB taxonomy): domain Bacteria; phylum Bacillota; class Sulfobacillia; order Sulfobacillales; family Sulfobacillaceae; genus Sulfobacillus_B. Next base: position 2,200 of record DAHWKG010000069.1, on the reverse strand, counting down.
GTCCCGTTACTGTTTTGGGTTACGGGGTGTTTGGGCATCCTTTTCGGTCTGTGGCGACTGGCATTTGTGGCCCAAGCGTTGCTGTCGGGATTGGTTAGGCAGGGGACCGTGCTTGAGGCGATCCATAGCTTTACGCTAGCGGGGTTTACTATGGTCATGATGGGCGCCCTGTATCAACTCATTCCGGTCCTGTTGAACGTTCCGCCAGTCTCTCCCATGCGCGTTGTCATCCAGTGGATGCTTTATGCGCTGGGGCTAGTTGCCTTCCTCTTGGGGCTTGCCATCGGCGCGACGTGGGTTTTGGTGTGTGGGGGCACAGGCGTTGTCGGCGGCATTGTATTGTTCCTGGCAAATGTGGGCGGCCGGATACGCCGGAGCCGGCGATTTAACGTGATCGCCTTGTTTCTTGTGACGTCTCTCGTCTATCTATTTCTTACCGTGATTATGGGAGGCTTCTTGGTCGTGCGTTACACCGTGGCGAATCCTTCCTTTCCCCACGAAGTGCCGGTCCATATGACCATTGCCTTGGGCGGATGGTTTGGATTGTTGGTGTCCGGCGTGAGTTATCGGCTTTGGGCGATGTTCGGATTGAAACACCGTGAACCTCAGCATTGGTTTGGCACGTGGCTTTTAGTTAATGGGGCGATTGTGCTGTGGGTGGTCGGATTGGCAGCAGGGCTTGAAGTCCTCCGTAGGGCGGGCTGGCTTTTCCAGGGAGGCGCCTTTGTCCTGTACATGGCTGACATTTTGGGTGCGGGGCTGGGAGATGCACGTACCATGCGGGACCCGGCTTTGCGTACGCTTGTATTGAGTCTTGCAGGGCTCGCCATTTTTGAGGTGCTGGGAACATGGGCGGTATTTGGTCACGCGAGCCGCCTATGGATTGCCGCATGGATTGCTTATGGGCTTGGTTGGGTAGGAATGAGTTTTATGGGATTTTCGCAAAAAATTGTTCCGTTCATGGTGTGGCTTCATCGCTATGCGCATGTGCACGGACAGGGGAAGATGCCGCGATTGCCCGATATTTGGCGCCCTGGATTCGCTTACCCTCCGATGATCTGTGCGGGAGTGGGCCTTTTATGCCTACTCTCGTCGTTTATGGCAGAATCCCCCCGGTTGTTCCGCATTGGAGGGTGTTGCCTGGCTGTTTTTGTTAGGAGCGGGCGTCCGCGCCGTCGCTGGGCCGCATCGGAGACCTGAATAATGTGGGACGGTTAGGCCAATGCACATTGTGTGACCACGGTCACGTCGCCCCCAACGAACGGCATCGGACTGAGAGCATCGAAAGGAGGGGCCCGCCATAATTCAGGTGGAATCCGTCGGGTGGGTGCACGATGCCTGGGAATTACGATCCCAGATTCGCGAGGGTGTCTATCAACTACGAGACTATCCTGTTCGCATTACTCATCTGGCGCATACCGACGACACGACCGTGCAGCGCGCATTGAAGATTGCGGTACGTGGGTTGCTCGAACGCCATATGCGCCGTGACGCTACCGGCCCACGCCATGGTGTTCGAGCGGAGGGACTCTGTCAGGGGGCCACAGCGGAGCTCCAAGAGGCTTGCCGAGTGATCGGAATAGTGCCGTCTATGGCAGACCCCTCAATTCATTGATGGGGTCAATGGCACTTTTGCCTTCAACGCTCAATGTGTTGAAGGCCAATCCCCTGGGTCCATAGTGGATGCCCCGCCATTTATGGCTGGGGAGGATGTCCACTCTCTTCCCGCTGGCCCGCCGCATCTTGACGACCAATGAAATCCAAGCGCTATTCACCTTGGGTGAGGATTAAGGCGTGAGAACAGATACCATGCAAGCTGATTGGGCCGGTCTGGAACGGGTCTATGGCGCAACGGACGGCATGGCGCGAGCTGTCCGCGGTGGTTCATGGTCGGCTGGCAGCACGGGGTCATCACGCTTCCCGCTTTAGTGCCCGGTTTAGTTCACGCCCGCGTGGCCACAGCATTGCTGGCCGCCGGGTACCGGTCAAAACGGGAGCTATGGGGCCGCTCGTTTCTCTGCTTAGGTTGCCAGGCGGGTCTGGAAGTGCGGATGGATGCGGCGGGACTTTGGCGCGGGGCGGGTGCTAGGCCTGGAAACGCGTTCCGCCGAGGTGGAGGAGGCTCTGAGGGTCCATCTGCTGGAACCCCACGAAATAACTACCGGAGACTTTTGGGAGCACTTCTCACATTCAGCGATTC
>DAHWKG010000060.1:0-2620 GCA_027343765.1 Sulfobacillus sp. | reverse complement strand
CACGCCAACAAGTAATCGTCCGGGGTGGCATGCTCGTCCAACGTGGTTTCGGGATTCGGGCCAAAGCCTTCTGGGATGGGAAACCACCCGGCGCGAATCCCGTGCCTCACGTACTCTTCGAGGTGGTCAAGGCCGGACATCTGAATCAGGGTCGGCCCCGGTGTGCCGGCCAAAGCCCACTGGCGAGCGCGGCTGATCGTGAGTAACCCCGCCTCCTCGAGATGGGTGAAAAAGGCCGTCTGCCAGGAGGGGTCCAGCGGAACCGACTCCGCATTGAGATGCTGCCAGACAGTATCGGTCCATCGCTCCGGATCGCCCCAATGTAAGATGCGGCGTGCGGTAGTAGGTTCCGTGCCGAGCGGCGGGGTGAGAACGTCAGCGGGCAGGAGAATGGCTTGGTGCCACCGCTGACGTGGGGCCCAGGTCACCGACGACGTCCGCCGAATCCAGTGGCTATCATCGAGGTGAAGCCAATAGGGCCACGAGGCCGTGGGATCGGCGGGATCCGCTTCGGTGGGCGCCTGAATTTGCACCTGGCTGCTCTTGCCCAAGTGACTTAAAATCCACGCGCTGGCGCCCGTCACGGTTACTTCTGGACCGGTCAAGGCCAACCCCAGTAAGCGATTCGCGTCCCAAACCATCCACGTAATGTCGACGGAATACTTGGCGTTTCGCGTGTCGATGACAAGATGTGGGCAACGGGTCATCATCGTTAGGAAACCTCCTCCTCGGTGTCGTCCGTGATGTCTGCGGCGGCGGCGACGTCATGCCAGTTACGGATGGTGCCATCCGGATGGACGGTCGTGAGCTCAATCCGAAACCGGGTTTCTTCCACCCGCTTATCCTCGGTTTCCGCCGTTTGGACGGTGTAGGGCATTGTGCGGCCCCGCACGAGGTGCCGCTCCGGTCCCGTGCCGATGGCGCCGGTCAACCGGCCTGCCGTGAGTAGCGTGGCCAAATGCCCGCGATGGAGCGTGAGAGGGGTGTGAATAGGACGGCTCAGGTCTAAGGTGTCGTGGGGGGCACTTTGTGCCACAAGCGTGTCCCAAGCCGGCGTATGCGCTAACAAAGGGATCACCTGATCGGGGCGCGGCCGTGTGGCGCGGAGAGTAAATCCGAGCGTCACCGGCAAAGGCCATTCAGGCGAGAGCGACGTCGGCAGTGGCCGCGGCCACATGGGCGCCTTCACGTCCTGCCATGTGTGGTCGTTGTCGGGCTTGTCGTTCGGGATGTCCCGCGTGAGCCATCGCGACCAGTCATTCGGAGGATCACTGGCCCGCCGAGGTTGCCCGATGAGGATGACTTGGCCAAAGGCGGCATAATCCGGATCGGGAAAACGCCACAACGCAAGAAGGCGTAAGCGTTCGTTGAAGAGGGCTTGGTTGTAGAGCACGACAGAGCGCGGGGCAATCAAGACCAGATAGCCATGCGGGTGAACCCAGGGGAGATAGGTGTGAACCGCGCGGATTTCTTGGCGCTCACGTGAAATGGGATCTTGCATGTAGGGCGGATTCAGAAAGACCAAGCTCGCGCCTTTCGTGCGCGTCTTGACCGCCCACGCGTCCGCATGCAGCGTCGACGTGAGTCGGGTCGCGGCCTCTTGAATTCGCGTTTCATCTAGATCGACGCCAAAGGTGAGCGGCGCGGGAAACTGCGCTAGCGCTTCGCCCGTGCCACAAAACGGATCAAGGGCTGTGGCCGGCTGGTCGTCGGTGGGGGGCACAAAGGCTTGTGATAACAGGGTGGCGATATGCAAAGGGGTCGGATAATAACCCAGCTTGACTTCGGCTGCGAGACGCATCGATGAACCTCCTTGAAGAAAGTTCACCGACGATGGGCCCGCCAAACAGGCGGGCCTAAGTCATGGTGTTTTGGGGGCGCCCATCGTCCAGCCGGCAAGCCATGCATTGCGGCGCTGGGTCAAGACAAAGGGCGTCTCCGGGGAGACACCGCGATCCGGATAGGGGCAGGATTCCCGAGGAAGGCCGGATTGCGCGGCGGTTTGGCCTTGGCCATAGGCATATACAAGGCGGGGATGGCGTGTCGTGGGATGGCGCATACGCGAGGCACCTCCGAATCGTAGATTGCCCTCCCCCCTGGGGGAGGCGCGGGGGCGCAGGTTTTAGGAGGCCCGCGTGACATAAGTCGGTCGCACATGGTCATTCAGGGCATTGAAATCCACTTGACGCACGCGAACGGTGCCCGTCGCGATAAACGTGTTGACGATGCTAAGGGCCGCCTGGGCCGACCACAGATTGGTAATCAGCCGTTGGGGTTCATTGACGGCTTGGACCCCACACGCCGCCGTGGGGTGCGGGACTGACGTATCGGTGAGGATATCGGGATATACGCCCCCGACCGGGGGGAGAATCTCTTTGTTGTCCCAGCGCAATCCCACCACGCATTGGCCGCTGTAGCCGCTGGTTTCAGGATTATCGGCGGCCACGCCATCATTGCCGCAATCAACATACAGGCCCCGGCTCAGCATTTGAAACGCCTCGTGGAGAATCTTGCGCGTTGGATGGTTGTCCACACAGCCAACGAGCATCGGAAAAACAGAATAGGGGTCTCGCAAAACCTGCAAGACTTCCTCTGCCGTTTCGATATAGTGGGGATTGGC
>DAHWKG010000044.1:0-19833 GCA_027343765.1 Sulfobacillus sp. | reverse complement strand
GCACGCGGTATGCCAATACATTTTTAGCATCATTGAAGGAGGTTCCCCGGGTGTTGGGGTCACAAGAGAAACTGGTAGAGACAATTCGAGCATTTTGGGGGCCGAACCATGCACATTCTCATCAGTAACGACGATGGCATTCAAGCGACAGGTATTCAGACGCTGAGGCGAGTCCTCGAGTCGGTTGCCACGATTACCTTGGTGGCGCCAGAAAAGCAGCGGAGCGCCATGGGCCATGCGATTACCATGCATAAACCGCTTTATGCCAAGAGCGTGGTCTATGGGCAGAACAGTCGTGGTTGGCGCGTTAACGGTACACCCGCCGACTGCGTGAAATTAGGGATTGGGGCGCTGGCCGGGGATCGCCCCGACTTGGTCTTGTCCGGCATCAACCATGGAACTAATCTGGGCCGGGATGTCTTTTATTCAGGCACGGTCTCGGCAGCCATGGAAGGGATGTTTCTGGGTGTCCCGGCGATCGCGTTGTCGCTGGAGGATGGCGACGATGGCGGGTTCGAGTGGGCCGCCCGGTTTGTTCGCTGGTGGTTAAGCGAGCCTGCATTTCATATGCCGCCGCCCGGTATCGTCTATAACGTCAATTTTCCGAGCCTTCGCCGGGGCAGGCCCCAGTCGATGCGGGTGGTGAAGTTGGGACAGCGTGAATATGTGAATGATTTCCAGCGAGCCGTGGATCCGCGGGGACGGGAGTACTTTTGGATTGCCGGAGACCGCGTCGACGATCTGCAAGATGAGGACACCGATGTCGCTCAACACCACCGAGGCGCCATCACTCTGACCCCCTTGCATATCCGTCTCACCGACAGTGACATGCTGTCCCGCTTGAAAAGTATGTCGGTACCTCTGAGCTTCTCTTAAGGCCCTGGGAAAGAAAGCGCTCGGACCCGGGCATGATAGACGTGGGGGGTGGCTTACTATGGCAGACGACCATCGTCCGCTCCTTCCCGAGTCCGAACGGGCTCTCGACCGCCTGAAGTATGAGGTTGCGGAGGACCTGGGCCTCGATGATGACATCAAGGAACGCGGTTGGGGCAACATGACCACCCGCGAGGTGGGCAAAATCGGGGGAAACATGGTTCGCCGTCTTATCCGTAAGGCCGAGAAGGACCTCGCCCGCGAGGATTGAGGAAGCCCCGGTGAAAACCGGGGCTTCTTGTCGCCTAACGATGGAACGGCAAATCCGCGGGTCACTTTCCGCACTGGGTGAACCTTGGCAGTGCGAGACGTATATTCTCCAGCGTGCCCACACATGAAGGTAGATTTTTGACGAGGAGTCCGTGTCGACGGAAACAGAATCCACACCTCCGCGCGGATGGCGACCGGGCGTTGTCGTAACGCGGGGTTCTCTCTACCCGTTCTCTAAAGACAACCGTCAAACCGTACGGACCGACATCTAAGCCCGCCCCAAATGGAATGGGGCCGGTTTTTTGTTCAGAACTTCTTGTCATGAACGGACCGCTCGGACGATATCTTGTGCCAAGAGGACAGGGAGACGTGACAGCGGGCGGGTTGGGAAGGAGGTGGAGGCGGTGAACATTCGCGCCATACTCGAAGGTTCTCTGATGGGATTAGCCGTAGCCATTGCCTTAGCGCTTTTACTGGCGTTGGTGGATTATCAGATGACGCTCACGGTGGTCGTGCAGAATGGCTTGATTTGGGTGGGGGCTGGGGTCACGGCTCTAGCCGCTGGCTGGGGTGCTGGTCGTATCGCCGAGGCCGGCGGTTGGCTCCACGGCGCTCTTTCCGCCATTACGTTGAATTTGGTGGCCACGGTGGTGGCCGAAACGGTGCATGCGGGTAATGTCACGCATTTGTGGACTGGGCTTGGATTAGCGCTGGTCGTCGGCCTATTGGGGGGCATGTTGGGCGCGGCCAGTCAATATTGATTAAAGTTCCGCAAATTGGTGCATCCTTCCAATGGAGGGATGCTTTATGGCCAGCAATATGGCCCATGCAATAAGTTCCATTTTGTCCGTGACGCTCTTAACCAGTGCGGGAAGCCCGGCCAGCCACTGGCAGATCGGTGAAAAGGGATACCGGGTCGCGGAGGTCCAAGCCCAACTGGGAGTGCTTGGTTTTGATGCCGGATCCGTCGATGGCCAGGTCTCGGAGCGGATGCTCCAAGCCACGGACGATTATGTGGCCGCGTTTGGCCTTTTGCCGAAGACCCCGGTGCGCACCGATTTGACGAAAACCATCCAAGCTCTGGGCACCGTTCCCAGTGGCACAAAGGGAACTTTGGTGTTGGCGGTCGAAAACGACCTGAGGATTCTTGGCCTTTACAGCGGTCCATTAAACGGTCAGTGGTCGCCTCAGTTAAAGCGCGCGATAGGGGGCTTTGACAAAAAGATGGGGCAGCCAACCGATGGCACCCTGTCGGCGCACATTTTGTCGCTCATCGCGCATATGACCGCCGTCCGGGTGACGGCACGCCATCACTGGGCCTACCGTGTCCGGCCGGGAGACACAATGTCCTCATTGGCTTTTGCATCCGGGCTACCATATCAGGGATTTGCGGCGGCCAATAATCAACATGGAGCCCAATTGGATGTGGGACAAACCATTCACTGGCGCACTGCGAGTCCCGCTTCCCCAAAGAAATCGCGCGCGCATTCGATACCCGGGGGAACCAAGAGTTCCGCCCCGTCGTCGTCCACACCGCCGCAATCGGGGGGGTCAACCGGGGTTTTGTCCAATTTGAAACCCATTTCCGATTTGGTGGTATATAATCCCAGCGCCACTGAAGCACGGGCTTTAATTCAGGCCGAGCAGAGCGACAATGTGAGTGTGGACGTGGCGGTGAGCGGCCAATGGGCGTTAACCCATCCGACACTCATGCACACCCTGTCTCGAGTTGGTAATGAGCTCGACCTCAATGGCTACAGTGGCCAGCGCTTAAATTCGTTACCCGCCTGGGGCGTAAAACAGGAATTAAGTTGGGGCCTGCACGCCTTCCAAGATTCCTTAGGACGGGCGCCCACCTTTGTCATCAGCGATGCAGCGGCGAACACAACGGTCACATCGGCGGCCGACGCCCTGAAATTGGTGATCATGAATCCTAATGACGTCATCACATCGGGGCCAAACGTCACCCAGAAAACGGAAACCGCCCTCTTAAGCCAACCCAATCGAGTCGTAGAGGTGTCAAAACCTCTCAATTGGTCCGAACTATTTCGCGATCTTAAGGCCAAAAGCTTTGTATTTGAGACGCTCGGGCAAATTTGGGCCAGCGAATAAGTCTGACCAACAAGGAGATTGTCGTATCGGTTGCGAATAGTCCCCAGTATATTGATAGGAGGGGATATCGTGGCTACGAGCACCACAACCAACAGGGGGATTACATCGTCGCAGTTGGCGGAGTGGCGAGCGGCCTTTCACGAGGAACCGCTGCGCGAGGTGATTGCCAACGCAATTATCAAAAATGGTGTGCAGGCCGTGGCGCAACGACGCCAGCGGGTGACCGAGATGACCTATGCTTTCTCGCATGAGATTCAGACGGGGGCCATTACCAATCAGAAACAGAGCGGCCGTTGCTGGCTCTTCGCGGGTTTGAATGTGATGCGAAAACCCATGGCTGAGCGCTTTCACGTGAAAGATTTCGAGCTCTCTCAAGCGTATCTGATGTTTTACGACAAGCTGGAAAAGGCCCATTACTTCCTGGAGAGTATTATCCACACGATTGACCAGCCCATTGAGGGGCGTCTCGTGTCATGGCTCTTGTCAGCCCCTCTCCAGGATGGTGGCCAGTGGGATATGTTTGTCAATTTAGTGGAGAAATACGGCGTGGTGCCCAAGGGAGTGATGCCGGAGTCGTTTCACTCCAGCAATTCCCGGGCGATGAATCAGTTGCTGACCGCCAAACTTCGGGAGGACGCAGCCCACCTCCGGGTCATGGGAGGCTCAGAGGCTTCCTTGCGTGAGGCCAAAGACCGCATGGTGGGCGAAATTTACTCGCTACTAGTGCAGTTTTTAGGCGAACCCCCGCAAGCCTTCACGTTTGAGTACCAAGATGACGACCACGTCTTTCACCGTGAAGGGTCTTTGACCCCTCAGGAGTTTCACGCGCGCTTTAATAGCGTCGACTTGAACCAATACGTAAGCGTGATTAACGCGCCTACCTCTGACAAACCCTTTTATCAAACGTACACGGTGGATTATCTCGGAAACGTTTCGGGCGGGCGGCCGGTTCTTTATCTTAACCTCCCCATCGAGGAATTTAAGGCGTTGGCCAAACAGCAGTTGGTTGACGGTGAGCCGGTGTGGTTTGGTTGCGATGTGGGTAAAATGTCCGACCGGGAAACGGGTCTTTTGGATGTCGGCCAATATGCTTATGATACGGCGCTGGGGGTGGAATTTAGCCTCTCAAAAGGCGACCGTCTCCTGTACGGGGAAAGTCTGATGACCCATGCCATGGTCCTCACGGGAGTCAACCTCGTGGATGGCACCCCCAATCGTTGGAAGGTGGAAAACAGTTGGGGACCGGATGCCGGACGACAAGGGTTTTTCGCCATGAGTGACGCCTGGTTCGATGAGTATATGTATCAGGTGGTGGTTCAAAAGACATACCTCTCCGAATCCCAGCAACAAGCGTTGCACACGTCCCCCACGCACCTGCCCCCATGGGATCCGATGGGATCTCTGGCTTAAAGAGGGTAGAGCGATACGGGATGGGATGCGAATGGCCGACCTTTACGGTCGGCCTCCTCGTGTACCCGCAAAGACACCGCTATTATGCCAAGCTGGGAAGACCCTTAGGATACAATCACGGTAAGTGAGTCATGCACCAAGGAGGATGCTTGTGCGCGAGCGGTGGGGACCGAGACGCGGCGTCTTGATGGTTTGTCTATCCGTGGGGCTGTCGTCGCTTCTCGTCACACCGACGCCGGATAGCGTAGGTGGGATTATCCTGTTTTTGCTGTCGGGCGGCCTTTTGATATTTGTTCGGCTGTCACCGGCAACGCGATTGGGTGTTGGGCTCATGACGATTATAGGCTCTCTTTTAATGGTGGCCGGAGCCCCTCTGTATCTTATCGGCCTGATAGGATTAGCCACGAGCGTGCTCATCCAGTGGACGCTCCCCACATGGCTTGCGCCATGGTTCACGGTGCTGGGATTTTTCTTGGTGTTGGTGGAAGCCCCGGGCCCATGGTCGGCTCGGCTCGCGGAAATTATTGGCTTGGTTGTTGTGGTCTTGGCCCTCGAAACATCGGGTGCGGCACTGAAGCGTCTGGAACGCGAGCGTCGCACCTATATCACGGCTCGCAGCGAATTAAGCCAAAGCTTAAGACAAGTCGAATATCTGGCCTTGCATGATGCGCTCACCGGACTTCCCAACCGCCGCTTGTTTACCGTGCGCCTGAACGAGGCAATTGCCCGCCGTCAGCCGCTCTTGGTGGCATTCATGGATCTGGACCGCTTTAAAGCGGTCAACGATTCGCGTGGACATGCGTTTGGCGACCGCTTGTTGAAAGCCGTTAGTCAAACCGTCCGGGGGATGATGAAAGCGGGTGACGTCTTTGGGCGTCAAGGCGGGGACGAGTTTATTTTCGTGCTGCCGCACCGCACCGGTGTGTCGGAGTTGCTGGAGGCCATCCGCACGCGATTGCAAGAAGGGATCGTGGTTCAAGGCGAACGGATCTACACAACGGCCAGCTTTGGGGTCGCCGCATTCCCTGGCGACGGTGAGACCGCCGATCAGTTACTCCGCCGGGCAGACGCCGCCCTTTATCGGGCTAAGGACCAGGGGCGCAATCGGGTGGCCTTTTATAGCCAGGATTTGGAACACGAAGCGTCGACCTCCCTCTATTTGGAAACCGCGCTGCGGCGGGCGGTGGAGCAATCCGAGTTTCGTCTTGTCTACCAACCTCAAGTGGATATTTCGACCGGCCGGCTGACAGGCATTGAGGCCTTGTTGCGCTGGCAGGTGGACCCGAACCAAATTTTTATGCCCGATGAATTTCTCCCTCAAGCCGAAAAACTGGGTCTTATGGAGGTTATTGACGATTGGGTGATTCAGCACGCCCTGGCGGAGATGGCCACTTTGCCCTGGTGGAGCCAGGAGATGGTTACCTTAGCCATTAATGTATCCGCCAGTCGACTGGATTCTGCCGAATTTCCCCGCCAGCTACTCTCCTGGCTTCGCCAGTACAACATTCAGCCCGACCGAGTAGAACTTGAAATTACCGAATCGATGATGGCCGCCAATCCTGAAGGAGCGGCGGAGCGCCTGGCCGAGATCCGCCGTCTGGGATTAGGAGTCGCTGTGGACGATTTCGGGGTAGGGTACTCGTCCCTTAGTTACCTGAAACATCTCCCCATCAGTCGCATCAAAATCGACCGCAGTTTTGTGTCCGACATTGGCCAAACGGATGCCATTGGCCGAGCGATCATTGCCGTTGCCAAAAGCTTGCATCTTGATGTGGTGGCAGAAGGCGTAGAGAGCAGGCAACAGGCCGAGGGGCTCTTGCGACTCGGATGTGATACCGCCCAAGGATGGTACTATCAAGGGGCCGTAACGATGGACGAATTGGAGCTTCGTTACCATCCCGACGATCAGGACAATCCGGCGTAACCTTTTGGTCATCTTTTTCGTTTACGCTATCGGAAAACGGAGATGAGGTGGATAAGGGTGGACCAAAGGGACGATATGAAAAACCACATCGTGTATCTTCAATACCTCCTGGCTGGAAGCATGGATTCCGTAGACGCGGAGGTGCTCCGGCCCATTCACGCGCACTTGTCCGCAATGGAGACCACCTTAAGTGGTGGGATCCAGAGCGCCTGTCAACATCTTGACGACCAGGTCTGCCATTGGCTTGACTTGGGACTGTCGCTGTCCCGTCATTCAATTGAACGGGTGTTGGAGTCATTCCTAAGACTCGAACGGGAACTTAATCGGCTTTCACCACTGGTGGGTTGATCGCCGCCTCCGATATGTTCTTTACGCGATCGTGGAGGTAAAAACACGCCGACGCGATAGCAAAGATGCCGACCATGAGCGTATAGAGGACCGGTCGAGACACACCCTGATAAAGAAAACCGCCGATCAACGGTCCGAGCATGCGGCCTGCCGAACCCGCACCGCCCACCAACCCTTGGTAATAGCCGACGTGCTCACTGGGCGTGATTTGATAGGTGCGGGTGGGAACCCCCGGCCAGACGAACATTTCACCCCAGGTGGTGAGCAACATCGCGATTAAATAGCCGGCGTAGCGGTGGGTCACCACCAGCACCAGAAATCCCGCAAGAAAGCACGCATTGCCCACCAAGAGCTGCCACTTCACGTCACGGAATCGCTCGGTTAAATAGCTTATAACGGGCTGACCCAAGAGAATAACACCGCCATTAATGCTCCAGAGGAGACTATAGAGGGCCAAGGAATAGCCTTCTCGGTGCATATAGGTGGATGTGGTAGTGGTCCACTGGGAATAGGCTGTCCAATCGAGCATGAGCCCGGCCATGAGAATGAGAGGCCCCCAGGCCGGAATCCCGGGGCGGCCCTTGGGCGTCTCGGAAATCGGGGCGCGAGCCGCAACGCGAAATGACGGTCCGCGATAGCCCGTCAACACGATGGCTAAAAAGATAGCTAATAAGACTGCGTTCACTAAAAAGGTGGAGCGAAGCCCGCCGGCCTGGGCGACCAAGCCGGCCGTCAGGGATCCGACAGCCACTCCGAGGTTCTGAGCAACATAGATGGCATTGAACGCTTGTCGGCCTCCTTCGGGCCAGGCACTGACGGAGAAGGCATACATGGACGGGGCGATAAGCCCAGTGAAGAGGCCAAAACCCGTGACGAGGGTGCCGTAGGCCAGAAATCCATCAACCAGGTGAAGGCCAACCAAGCTTAAAATAGCCCCACTGATACCCAAAGACACCGTCCACACGCCGCCGATACGGTCAAAGAGGCGGCCCCCTACAGTCGACCCCACCACGCTCGCGCCGGACTGGATCATGAGGACCACGCCCGCCGCTGCCACTGAATGATGCAGCACGGTATGGACGTAAATGGTGGTGAATGGCCAGAAGAAGGACATGCCGGTACTTTGAATGGCCATGCCAATAATTAGGAGCCACATAGATTTGGGCCAACGAACCAATGCACTCATGCTTTGATGGTAGCCGTTTCGAGGCCTTTACGGAAGTGGCCCTCGGGGGCGAAATGCTATAATGTGTCGGGTTATAACCGTCCTGGTTGGACCTCCATACATAACCGTTCGAAACATAGGAGAAGGCGGAGGCGAGAATATGGCGAAGGCACCGATTACGGTGGCTTACGGAGATGGTATTGGACCCGAAATCATGTCAGCAACCCTGGCCGTCTTGGAGGCGGCAGGAGCTCAGCTAGAGATCGACGTGGTGCAAATTGGCGAGAAAGTGTATCAGCGTGGGGTGCAAAACGGGTTGGACCCACGGGCATGGGATTCGCTCGGCCGCACCCGGGTATTTTTGAAGGCCCCCATCACCACGCCGCAGGGCGGAGGCTATAAAAGTCTTAACGTCACCATGCGGACGGCGCTCAATCTTTACGCCAATGTACGCCCGACCGTCTCGTATTACCCATACGTAGAGACCAAGTATCCTCAGATGGATGTGGTGATTGTGCGGGAGAATGAGGAGGATCTCTACACCGGAATTGAGCATCGGCAGACGGATCAGGTGTATCAGAGCTTAAAGCTGATTAGCCGCCCAGGGTCGGAACGTGTCATTCGCTACGCGTTCGAATACGCGCGGGCCAACGGGAGAAAAAAGGTCACGTGTTTCGTCAAGGACAACATTATGAAGCTGACCGACGGATTATTTCACCAGACCTTTGATCGGATTGCCGCCGAATATCCCGATATTCAGCACGACAGTTGGATTGTCGACATTGGTGCGGCCAAATTGGCCACGGTCCCGGAAAGTTTTGATGTGGTCGTCATGCCCAATCTCTACGGGGACATTCTCTCCGACGTTACGGCTGAAACCTCCGGATCGGTTGGACTGGCCGGGTCGGCGAATATTGGCGACCATTATGCCATGTTTGAGGCCATTCACGGCTCGGCCCCGCGGATAGCCGGAATGGACATCGCCAACCCATCCGGGCTCTTATTAGCGGCGGTAATGATGCTTGTCCACATCGGCCAAGGAGATGCGGCCACGAAAATTCATGCCGCCTGGCTAAAGACCATTGAAGATGGGATCCACACGCCCGATATCTTTCGGGACAACGGGCTCTCCACCCAAAAGGTGGGGACTCGGGCCTTCGCCGATGCCGTGATCGCTCGCCTTGGTCAGACACCGGTGCGCCTTCAGGCCGTCGAGTACCGGCCCATGCCAAAATTCGCCTCCTATGCTGCACCCAGCCGCCGTACGGAGAAAACCTTGATTGGCGTGGACATCTTTTTGGATTGGGGTCCCGACAGCCCCGATACGCTCGGCCGGGCGATTGAGTCGCTCGAAACTGGCCCGCTTTCCTTGCAAGTGATCACCAATCGAGGCATCAAAGTCTATCCCCAGGGCAACCCCGAAACGTTTCTCACCGATCATTGGCGACTTCGCTTTTTGGGTGGTGCTAGCTCAGCCGTTTCTCCCCAGGACGTGGTAGCACTGATGGGGGTTCTCACTGATGCCGGCTACGATATCGTGCAAACCGAGAGCCTCTATAAATTTGACGGGTCGCCGGGATTTTCCGAGATTCCCGGATAATGTGAGAAGGCCCCCAACGGGGCCTTTCTTCGTGGGTTGGCATGCTTTGGTAATATGGAAGAAAAGGAGGAGATATCTTGATGGATCACGACAAGAGCGCCCCGGTATTTGTGATCTTAGGGGCCTCGGGAGATTTGGCGTATCGCCTCTTGATGCCGGCCATCTATCGGCTGTTTCGCGCCGGCCGCTGGCAAAGTCGGGTGGTCGGATTTGCCCCCGATGACTGGGATGAATCCCACTTCCAAGACCGGGTCAAAGAAGGTCTGAAAGCGTTCGTCGAGGAATTTTCGGGCGAGTCCTGGAGCCAGTTCCGGGACCTATTGGGCTACAAGCAGGGTGAGTTGTCGGCTGATGGGGTCTCGGTCCTCAAAACGGAAGTGGGCGAGGGACCTGCCGTCTTTTATCTAGCCCTTCCACCCGCATTGTTCGGACAAGCAGCCCAAGCCTTGGCGCAAGCGGGGCTTAATAAGGCTCCAGATGCAGCGCGGCGTTTAGTGGTTGAAAAGCCGTTCGGTCATGACCTGGATAGTGCCCGGGCGCTGCGTCAGCAGCTTCATGAGGGGTGGGACGAGGATCAGGTCTATCGCATTGACCACTTCCTGGGCAAGGAAACGGCTCAGAATCTTCTGGTGTTTCGCCTGACCAACCGATTTTTGGCCTCCATCTGGGACGCGGAGCACATTCGTTCGGTACAAATCACCTACGCGGAATCATTGGGATTGGAGGGCCGCTGGCGATATTACGAGCACGCGGGTGCCCTGAGAGACATGCTGCAGAACCACTTGATGCAGCTCTTTACCCTAGTGGCTATGGATTCCCCGTCCGTATGGTCCGCTGACGCCTTACATAATCATAAGGTCGAGGTCTTAAGAGCGGTGCGCCCGATTGACCCGAGTTACGTGGATCAAAGCGCGGTTCGCGGACAATATGGGTCCGGCAGCCAAGGCGACCGTCGCGTGGTTGGCTACCGCGAGGAGCCCCATGTCGCGCCCGACTCCACCATTGAGACGTTTGCCGCCTTGAAGCTCAACGTGGATAATTGGCGTTGGCACGGTGTGCCTTTTTATCTCCGATCGGGAAAGCGGATGCAGCGCGACTATGCTGAGGTGGCGGTCCAATTGAAGGAGGTGCCCCGGGGTCTCTTCGGCGCGGGACTCCGAAACTGGCTTGTGTTTCGTATGAAACCGGACGAACGAATTGATATGGTGGTGTGGGCGAAGGAACCAGGATTGACCCTGAAGACCCGCCCGCGAGTTCTTTCCACCCCATACCGGCGGGCCGACGAGATGGAATACTCCGCCTATGAACAATTGTTGCTGGCTGTACTCCAGGGGGATCGCACGCCGTTTCCCCGCTACGATGAGGTCGAGGAATCCTGGCGGATTGTCGATCCGGTCTTAAAAGCCTGGCAGTCTGGAGAACCTGAGCGATACCCGGCTTTTAGCACCGGCCCCCAGGGGCAGGACCGCTTAATGGACTCGGGCACCAGTTGGAGACGACTAGGAGATTACGAGGAAGCGGGTAACTGATGGCGGCCACGCGCCTTGCCTTTCTGGGGCTCAGCATCATGGGTCAAGCAATGGCTAGGGCCCGTTGTCAAGGCGAGACCTTGAAGTTGGTGGTCAATCAGGTATCGGTCCTAAACCTGATGGCGGCCAGGGAGGAGGTGCAGATGGGGCTTAGTCTGGGAATCCCCTTGGAGCTCATGGAGACGGTAATGACGTTGGGGTCGGCCCAGTCCTTTGAACTTGCGAACGTATTCGCCCGACTCCGCGAAGAGAATTATGCGCCCGGGTTTTCCGTGTCGGTATAAAGACCTGAGGCCTCTGTCGAATCGGCCCGGCCGCATAGATCTTCTACTACTTTGGCCGAAGCCGCGGAGCCGCTCCTTCGCGAACACCTTCGGAACGGATATCAAGACTTTGACGAAGTCAGTGACATTAACAGAGGAGATGGTTAGATGTTTTGGGGACGAAGTCGAACCCCGCTTTGGGTATGGTTGTTGGCGTTAATTGGCGCCAAGTCGATTTGGGTCCGGCGACGAGAAGCCATGGATCCCAATTTTCGCGAACGGCAAGCCAAGTTTCGGAAGAAACTGAATGAAGCCTTCCGAGTGTGGCAGGACGACGACCGCACAACAGAATGACGCGTCCATCCCGGATTCGACGAACCGGCGCTATCTTCCGTTTGGCGCTCAGCTTCTTGAAGGACAGCCGAACAATCGCCCGGGCTAAGCGACGTTTATCCGAGAGCGACTGTCGGGGCGTCGAAGAGAGGATCTACCGAGAGGGCGGTATTCGCTTTCGCACC
Organism: Sulfobacillus sp.; assembly: GCA_027343765.1. Lineage (GTDB taxonomy): Bacteria > Bacillota > Sulfobacillia > Sulfobacillales > Sulfobacillaceae > Sulfobacillus_B. Next base: position 7,821 of record DAHWKG010000044.1, on the reverse strand, counting down.
CAGGCGCTTCACTTAGGCGGTCTCATCATCAAGGTGGGGCAGTTCTTAAGTGCCCGTACCGACGTTTTGCCGCTGGCGTTTACCCGGGAACTAGCCTCCCTCCAGGACCGGGTTCCCCCTGCTCCCTGGCCCGATGTCAAGGCGCTGATGGAGTCTATGTGGGAACAACCCATAGAGGACCTGTTTCAGGAGGTCGATCCCGAACCGGTGGCAGCTGCTTCCCTCGGTCAAGTCCATCGGGGCGTCTTGAAGGATGGCCGGGTGGTGGCTCTGAAGGTCCAGCGCCCGGGCATTGAGGACCTAGCCCGCATTGACCTATCGGCCCTTCGTACCATTATGCGGGTCTTGGAACGAAGGACTCGCGTGGGACGGCGGCTCAATGCCACGCGCCTCTTTGAAGAGTTTCAGTCGCTGGTAGGTGAGGAGTTGGACTATCGCATCGAGGAGGCCCACCAGCGCCGCTTTTCCGCCAATTTTCAGGAGGACGACCGAATCTTTGTACCGGCCCCTTTGGATTCCTTGACGCGTAGGCGAGTCCTAGTGATGGACTTTGTTGAGGGTACCAAGCTTACCGACCCCACGGGCCTTCGGGATCTCGGAGTTGATGGTTCGTTGGTGGCCGATTTGCTCATTCAATCTTATCTGAAGCAAATCGCCATCGATGGATTTGTGCAGTTTGACCCTCATCCGGGCAATTTTTTGGTGGACGCCTCCGGTCGACTAGTCTTTTTGGATTTTGGCATGATGGGCGAGATTCCCGGCCAGGACCTTCGACAAGTGGCGGCCCTTTTGAAAGCCGTGTTAAGTCGTGATGCGCGGGGCGTCGTCGAGGCTATCGACGGACTCGGATTCATTCGCCCCGGAGCTTCCCCGCGCCTTATGGTTCGCGCTGTACAGCTAATGGTGGATCAGGTGTCTGGGGTACCGCTGAAACCCGGGCTGGCATTGGACCGCGCGGTGGCGGACTTTCAAGACTTTCTGTATCAAGAGCCCCTACAATTTCCCGCTCGCTACATGTTTTTGGGACGAGCCATCGGCATGTTATTCGGCTTGATTTCGACGTTGGATCCTGAGTTGGACTGGATGGCGGTGTTGCGTAAACGCGCCCTACCGATCTTGAATACCCATCAGGAAAACGCGTGGGCGTCGCAACTGGGCCAGTGGGCTCGGGTGCTGTTGGGAAATGATGCTGGAAATCTGGTTCAAACGGCGGCAGATTTAGGCTTGGGAGAACTTCGCGAGATGATTGCGATTCCAGGGCAGGTCCGGCGAACGTTGACGCGGATGGAAGAGGGGACCCTCGAGACTAACCCTGAACTCACTCCGCTCTATCGCAAGATTGATGGATTAACGGAGATCAATCGCGCGCTGGTTCAGTCGCTCTGGGCCGGGCTGTCCTTGGCTCTAGGCTTGACCTTACACCACATCTGGCCTAAGACCCCGGGCTTTCTCGTCGGCGGGGCCATTTTGTCGGCATGCTGCTGGATTTCCGCGCTCTGGTTATTCCGCCGCGGGCGTCCCTCGGTTAATCGACCGGGACGGTAGTGCGGCGCCGATAAGCGGCCAAGAACACGAGGGCTATTAGCAAAAAGAGGGCTGGCACCACACTTTGCAGAATCCGTAGTCCCCAGATCGCCGTCAATGGCTCCACGGTCACATGGGCGCTGTACCCGCTTAGTGCAAAGAAGGCGGCCATAATCCCATATTGAACGGAAAGGCCAATACGGATAATGAAGCCATTCATGCCCAAGTACACGCCCTCACGTCGTTTTCCAGTGGTTAAGGCATCAAAGTCGATGATGTCGGCCAATACCACGTTCAGGAGTACTAAAAACCCAGAAATCGAGAGTCCCAAAAGGGCGCCCGTGAGAATGACCATGAGGGGATTCTGGTCAATCAAAAACAGCAATAAGGTACCCAGGCAAAGGCTGGTGGCGGCCATGGTTGCACGGGCAGACCCAATCTTTAGGGAAATTTTCGCCCAAAGGAACGAAACGGGGATGGCCACGATGAAAATAGATCCCATGAAGAGGCTGTTTTCAAGCGGGCTTAGTGGGACTACATATTTTCCGTAAAAAGAGGACACGGTGGTTAGCATGGTGGTGACCAGTTGTATGAGGAAGCTCGCCACAACGAAGGTGACAAAACGGCGATTTTTAAACGTTTCCGTTACAGCCTGGCGAAACGCTAGGGGTTCAGCCGCATAGTCCGGGTTTTCGAAACTTCCCAAGACGGATATATAAAGGGACAGGGCTCCAATAAAGCCGAAGAGGAGGCCCATGGTCGACCATCCCAACGTTACCCCAAGAGTCTTTGCCAAGGCTACGCCCAAAATTAAGCCGGCGATGCCGAACATTTGCTGCAGGGCCGCAACAAAGGAGCGGTTCCCCGCCTCTTGATACATTTCCGGGAAAAGGGCGGTCGCGTTTAAAGCGGTGACGGTAAAGAAGAGGTCGAAGACAAAGGTCAGCGCCAAGAAAAAGATAATGAGCCCGGTTGGGTGAAGATGTGGCGGGCTAAAGAGGAAGAAGAAGGCGAGACCAAACGGCAGGCTTCCTATTAACACGTACGGGATTCTCCGGCCCCAGCGTGTATGGGTGCGGTCGCTTAGGTAACCCGCCCCCAAATTCAAAAAGGCATTCACGACCCCGTAAGCGATGAGGCCTGTGGAAAGCGTGGCTCCGGGAACTTTGAGCACCGTGACATAAAAGAACACGGCCACCGTATTAAACGCCTGCCATAAGAGATTAATGCCCAACTGGTTGGCGCTGTAAGTGAGCATTTTCCATCTGGGGATGGGGCTTTTCACGTCGTTTCCTCGGCTTTCGACGGAATCTTTTTGAGATAAGTTTACGTCTTAGCACAAGGAAATCAACTGTTTGGCACGGATTGGGCCATCGTCTGGGCTTTGCCCAGCGCCCTACGCCAACTTCCAAAGTATTTTTGCGCGGCCCAGTAAAGGGGTCTGTGATAGCGACGGACCGCCGAATCACGAAGGTCTGCCTGTGCGCGAATGAGGGTCAGAATCTCGGCGATGATCGACTCCGAGGTATAACGGCGGGCTCCCCGAATGGCATCGGGATCAAAACCGGCATGGCGTAGCGCTTCGCTCCATGAGCCGAAATGATAGGTGGCGGCACATACCAAGGAGTTGTCCCGCTTTTGCATAGCGTGGGCATGCAGTGGGTGGCCTTCTTCAGCATGGCGGCGAATTGCCTGGGCAATAGACTCTCGGTTCCAATACCCGCGTTGATGGCGCCGGTCCGAACACGCGCGGGTTTGCGGAGGGATGCCAGCCGCATTAAGAGCCGCTGGCCAGGAGCCAAAATAGCGACGTCCGGCCCCTAAAAGACTCGGGTCCTCCTCCATCAGGGATTTCGGTGTTAAATCTCTTTGTTGTGCGGCTCGTGCCCGGATGGCTTCTAGAACCCGCTCGGAAGACCATCGGCGACGGGCTGATTGGGTGGTGACAACGGTGTCCGGCAAGATGTCCACGCTCCTCGGATAAGGGAGTCTACGTAAGAAACTACCGATGAACGCGTTCGCTTGGATCACCTAACACTGAACCTCCTCACGGATAAATCCGGGGGGTTCTAAAAACCTATACCTTCACCCTCTCAGCGGCTCTCACTCCCGCGTGCGCGAAAGTCAGAGCATCCGTTGCCTTAGGCTCTGGCAGGCTTTCTTTTTCGGACGACCCACTCTGACTCGGGCTGCTCGAATAGCGGCCAAAGGACGAAGGCACCGGTCCCCGACTCGTAGGTTGGTTTTGGATCGCCTGTTGCCAAGCCGTTCGCAGGAGCGGTTCCGCACCTGGCCAAGACGCGGCAGCCTTGGCGACTTGGAGGGCATCGTCTTCCACAAAACGGGCCAAATACGCACTAAAGAGATCGCGTTGCATCATCACATCCCAGTTACAAGCGTGGTCACGTTGCGACAGCCGCTTCTTGTTCTTTTGGCCCCACACGCAGATTTGCGATAACAGAGTCGTTCGGGTGTTGAATTCGAGGACCTGCCCGCCGGCACTTTCAGCCTTGGGGATGAGGATGGTCAAAAACAACTTTGGCGCCCGAACCCTAATGGATCGACCAAACCTCTTTTGAAGGGCTTTGTAGGATAACTTTTCGGTCTGAATGGTGATGCCTTGCGCGATAATCTGATTTGCCCGCTGTCCATGCAAGGTCTTGCGGTGGGCGGCTTCCCGCCGAAAGAGTTCGGCGAGACGGGCTTCCGTCTGCCGTTGCCGTCGGCTTTTCTTAGTGGGATGCTGGCCCTTAATCGCCCGGCCCCGATCGTCATAGCAATCGGGATTGTTCGCTCGGCGTTGGCGCTCCAGATGTTGCAGCCGTCGGATTGCGGCATAATCCCGAATAATCTCCGTTGCAAACTGCCGGAGTTCCGCCTGCGTCTCCCTGACGATGGCCATCGTGGATGGACCAATGTCCAGCCCCTGAACCTCCAATCCGTAGGGATGACGAAACTGCCCCGTATTCCGATCGATTTTTCGCATTGGAACGCCTTCACAAACCAATTGGGCATACCACCGCAGACGGCCTTTGGTCACACGCCGCACGATCCGCACATACTTACGGTGCTGGGACAAGCCGTAGGCGATAACCGGATCCCGGTCAGCCCCTGGCACCATGGGCAAAACCAAGCCGCCCCCGTGCAGCGCCCCCTGCCGCCAGCGGAGACCGGCGGCATCGGACTTCCCTTCGAGGCTGCCGATCTGATGGAGCCCCCGCTTCCCCTTAAACCGGACTTTTTTGGCGTGCCCCAGGGCGATTTTGTTCGCCGCGTCAAAGGCGCGATGGGTCAAATTTTGCCCGATCACCGCATCGACATGATCGCCAATCCACGACGCATGGGTCGCGTATTGTGATAAGGCATATTCGGTGAAGCCGCCTGAGGGCCTCGCCGAGCACCGCATTGTACAGTAGTCGCGCGGCCTCAAAGCGCGTCTGCAAGGTGTCTTCTTGCATCGGGATGACCCGCAGGGGCACTTCGCAAGCGAAGGACGGCGTGGTGCTCCGCCCACGGTTAGACCGACTTTTGGTTTTCAATGTACTGTTTGATGACGGCAAGCGGAGCACCTCCCACGGTCGAAACAAAATAGGAATTGGTCCACAAACTGGGCAGGCGACGCGTCAGCCACGGAAACTCTTGGCGCAAGAGCCGCGAAGAACGACCTTTGAGCTTTTCCGTCGACTGAGGCCGGGGTACAATGACCCTATGGGGGGGAGAGTTGTGTCGAAGCCACCACGCGCACCTACCTCGAGCGAACTGGTTAAGCGCGTCGCGCTCGGAAATTGGGACGCATTGCACGAGTTATATCAGCGCTTTGCGCCCGGTGTTTTTGGGCTGGCACGACGCCGCCTGAACGACGAGCGGGTGGCTGAAGATGTGGTCCAAGAGGTCTTTATGCGCATTTGGCGCCACGCTCAAAAGTGGGACCCCGAACGGGGCACAGTCGATGCTTGGGTGTTCGTCATGGCCCGCCACGTGATTTATGACTATCTCCGGTCCGCTCCGTCGGCCCACGCTGATATGGTTCACGAAGCGGTGCTCGAACGAGTCGTGGATCCTGATGACCGCATTGACGACTTTCTAGAAGCTGATTCATTAAAACGGTTGCTGCAGACCCTCTCCCCTGAACAACGACAGGTCGTACGACTGGTCTATGTTGATGGTCTGACCACTGCCCGGGCGGCCGAACGGTTGAATATTCCCGTGGGAACGGTTAAGAGTCGTCTGCGCCTGGCGCTGGATCATCTGCGCCGCCAGCTGGAGAAGGAGGTGCACTCCGATGGGACACTGTGAGGCCGAACCTCTAATGTTGCGATTCATGACCGGGGACTTGAATAGCGAGCAACACACTCGGTATCTTCGGCATTTGCATGAATGCCAGGCCTGTCGGGAGATCACCCAAGCCGGATTGTTGTGGATGGACAGCCTGATTTTCCAATTGGCAGACGGGGTGCCTCCGGGTCGGGTGTGGGGGCGGATTCAAAAACAGGCGGGTAACGGGCAAGCCTCCCGGCGATTGCTTTGGGGAGTCCCGTTGGTCGCGGCGGCAATGGGTGCGGGTCTCTTGATAGGGCTGGCTTGGCATCCGTCTCAAGGAAGTCCGATGGCCGAAAAGTCTGTGATTCAGGTGCTGCATCTCGACAGTGTTGCCCGTCGGGTTACCGGCCAGGTGCTGGTATCCGACACCACTAACCGGATTAGCGTCACGGCCGATCACCTCCCAATACCCCCTAAGGGAGACGTCTACGAGGTCTGGCGCGTCAGCAGACGAGGCCCTAAAGCCTTGGGGACCTTGGATGTCAAGGGTGGGCGGGGGTTTCTCATGGCCCACGCACGATTAAGCGCAGGTGATGAGATTGTCATTTGTCGGGAAACGGCGGCGTGGAAAGGAAAGTGGATGGGGCCCGCCATTCTTACCGCCGAGATTCCAGGTCAAGCGCGGGGGAATGGCCAATGAGAGGAGATAGCGTGAATCGGTGTGATTGGGCCAACAGCCATCCGCTTTTGACGGAATACCACGATCGCGAATGGGGGGTCTATACTGAGAATCGCCAGCGGCTGTTCGAGATGCTCATTCTCGAAGGGGCCCAAGCGGGTCTGTCGTGGCTTTCAGTACTAAAGCGACGCCCAGCCTATCAGGAGGCTTTCATGGGATGGCGCCCGGAAGTGGCGGCCGCGTGGAGCGACGCGGACTTAGAACGCCTAATGACCCAGCCGGGGATTATTCACAACCGGGCTAAAATTTTAAGTCATCGGAGCAACGCTCGTGCGTTTCTCGCGGTTGAAGACGAGTTTGGTGGATTTGCCCCGTATCTTTTCCAGTGGACCGGCGGAAATCCGTTGGTGCACCACTTCGAGCACGCGGATCAGGTTCCCCCCTATACCCAAGAGAGTGAGCGGCTTAGTCGAGACCTGGTCAAGCGTGGATTTCGATTTGTGGGTCCTACAATCTGCTACAGTTACCTTCAGTCGCTCGGTGTCGTGGTCGACCACCTTGTGACCTGTTACCGGTACCGGGATTTAGGAGTCCCCGGTTGAGGCGGGTTTGAGAGCGTTGTAGGCCCAACGCCAGGCTTCGACCACATCCTGGCCTGACACCTCGATGGTGCGACCATCGAGCCGTCGGACCACGGGCATCAATGCCGCCGTTTGCGCATGGAAACTACGGGTAAACTCCATTTGAAAACTGACCGGGCCTTCCTGTTGGAAGACCAGTGCCGCTTTGGCGAACTTCACGGCCTGCTCGCGTGGCCCGGAGGCTTTCGAGTACTTCCCCACGGGTCCGATGACGAGCGGCGAGATGGTCCAAGGCGTGTTTAACCACGACGGTTGAGACGCCCGGAAGGCGCTGGAGGATGTATTCCTGAGGGCGCTTATCGCCGCTCATCATCAGCACCGGAAAGCCAAAATGACCCAGCAGGGCGGCGTTAATCTAGGCTTCGCTGAGGGCTTGGCCGATGTCACCCACGTTCCGCAAGTCGCCAAGGCAAAAATCGGGAATTTTTCCTTTGAATGCGCAGAATTTTGACGCAAAGATGTCATTGGATGTGTCAACATTTTTCTTTTGGGGATAAATAACGCTATCACGCCAGGATAATCACCTCCAGGAAAATGGTCTCATTTGCCTGCCAACTACTACCAGTCCCATGGATGCGGTGCCCCAATTCCTGAGTGGCTCCTCCTGACTTACGCGGGCTCGTACACCCCAGATGTTGATCCGAGCTTCAGCGGGGGCCCCGCGAGGGGGCCGGGGGTTGGACCAATCTTTGCGTCAGACTCGTGGTCTAGGAATTC
>DAHWKG010000038.1:0-2390 GCA_027343765.1 Sulfobacillus sp. | reverse complement strand
CTGTTCGTTGTTGCGGACAATCTTCGACGCGGAGCGGCGACCAACGCCCTTGATATCCTGTGTGCGCTTCAGGATCGATGGGGCGTCGGGGGAGGCGATCGGGCATGCGAGTGATTGTGCAGAAGTTTGGGGGAACATCCGTACGCGAGACCGACCAACGTCGTCTCGTAACCAACTGGGTGCGACAGGCGGTGGACAACGGGATGAGCCCGGTGGTGGTGGTGTCGGCGATGGGGCGCCACGGGGATCCCTATGCCACCGATACCCTACTCGGCCTTATCAGTCATTTCCCCAGCCCACCAGCGTCCGAGGTCGACTTATTGGTCAGTTGTGGCGAAATCATCAGCGCTACCGTGATGGCCGGTCATTTGAGGCAGGAAGGGTTGAATCCGGAAGTCATGACTGGGGGCCAGGCGGGCATCCATACCGATGCTCGCCACGGAGACGCGCAGATTATCAAACTGGACCCCTCGCGGCTGAAGGCCTCCTTAGAGGCTGGACGGGTGCCAGTGGTGGCGGGATTTCAGGGCCTTGGCTCCGATGGACTGGTCACCACATTGGGACGGGGCGGCAGCGACACGACTGCGGTGGCTCTGGGGGCCATGTTAGGCGCGGAGGTGGTAGAAATCTTTACCGATGTGGACGGAATCAAGACGGCCGACCCTCGCATCGTGCCTGAAGCTCGCACGATTAGCGAAATGGATTATCAAGAAGTCTTCCAATTGGCGAATTTAGGGGCACGCGTGATTCACCCACGGGCGGTGGAATTAGCCCGCCAATTCTCCGTCCCAGTCCGGGTCCGTTCCACATTTTCAACCGCCATGGGCACGCTCGTAGGTCAAGGGCGTCGGGTTTTAGACTCTTGGGCCCATCGTGACCCAGACCATGCGGTCACGGGCGTGACCCAGCTACGGGACCTCATTCAATTCCGCGTCACCGCCCCAGAGGATGCTGGTAATGCTTGGACATTTCGCCTCTTTGATCTCTTGGGTCAGCGAGGAGTCTCGGTGGATCTGATTAATCTGTTTCCCGATCATGTGTTCTTCTGTGTCACGGGACCGGTGCGTGAACGGGTCGAGCAGGCGCTGGAGGAGCTAAAGTTCCCGTTCCAGGTGTTCGACGACCGGGCCAAGGTGTCAATTGTGGGTTCGGCCATAGAAGGGCTTCCGGGAGTTGTCGGTCGAGTGATGGAGGCGTTGGCAGGAGAGAATATCCGGGTCCTTCAGTCGGCAGACTCCCACGCCACGATCACCTTGCTCTTGGAAAAAAAAGATATGGAGGCAGCCGTGCGCGCTTTGCATCAGCAATTTGGGTTAGACCGGGAGGTGGAGCGTTTATGAATTGGCCACCGTTAATGACAGCGCTTGTGACACCCTATGATGAAGAATCAGGGGCCGTCGATGGGGAGAAGGCCGCCGCGCTCGCCCGACATCTCGTCGGACAAGGGTGCGGCGGCTTTGTTGTAGCCGGGTCCACCGGCGAAGCCTACGGACTTTCCCTAGAGGAAAGAGAACGCCTGTTTCGTGCCGTCAAAAGCGCCGTGCCGTCGGGCATCCCCGTGTGGGTGGGGACGGGGCATAATTTTACCCCCGAGGCCGTTCGGCTAACGGAGGCGGCCGACGGGTGGGGAGCGGATGGAATGTTGGTGGTCGCGCCGTATTACAATAAACCGTCACAAGAGGCGCTTGCCTTCCACTTCCAAGAGGTCGCCCGTCATACTAGCCGGCCTCTCATGATTTACGACGTACCGGGCCGGACCGGCGTGAAAATAGATCCCGAGACCATCCACGAAGCCCGTCGCAGGGCGGACAATATTGTGGCCGTCAAGGAGGCGGCCGGCAGCATTATGGCCATGATTCTGATGCATCGTGCCTTAGACCCCGAGGTCGTGCTCTATAGCGGGGACGATGGTCTCCTGCTCCCAAGTCTCGCGGTGGGTGCGCGGGGCGTGGTGTCAGTGGCGGCCCACCTGGCGGCTAGCTCCATGGCGGAGTTAATTGCCGCCTACCAAAAGGGGCAGGTGGGGCGTGCGTTAGGCTTACACGAGCGCATTTGGCCCTTGGCCCAAGAGCTCTTTTGCGACGCGAATCCCGTGCCGCTAAAATGGCTCATGAATCAATTGGGCTTCAATGTTGGGGGTGTGAGACCTCCCTTGGTGTTTCCCAAGGACGCCCGGCGGTTTGATCGGTTGTGGCAGGTCTGGCTGAATTTTTCCGCAGAAAGCGCGCGATCAGCGGGCGCATAGGATTGCATTGCTCCCCCGGCACGAGTATAATACAAGCGATGACTTAGTGCTCGGAGGGAAGAAAAACCCAGACCGTCGGCAAGTGGGAGAGCGGGGCCGGCGGGACAGGTTTTGATCGTCATGACCCCTGGCATAAGTCCCTAGT
>DAHWKG010000034.1:0-4609 GCA_027343765.1 Sulfobacillus sp. | reverse complement strand
GCCTAGGACATCACCCTTTCAAGGTGGTAACCCGGGTTCGAATCCCGGTGGGGTCGCCATTTGGGCCATTAGCTCAGTTGGTTAGAGCATCCGCCTTTTAAGCGGAGTGTCGAAGGTTCGAGTCCTTCATGGCCCACCATTGACATAGGCCAGTAGCTCCAATTGGTAGAGCAGCGGACTCCAAATCCGCCTGTTGGGGGTTCGAGTCCCTCCTGGCCTGCCAGTTTATCCCGCCTCTCGGGGCGGGGATATTTTTGAGGACTGGATCTTACACTAGCCTCAATGGTATCATGTTGGTGATGCGGGTGTAGCTCAATGGTAGAGCCTCAGCCTTCCAAGCTGATCACGTGGGTTCGATTCCCATCACCCGCTCCACGTTTGGGGCTTTAGCTCAGCTGGGAGAGCGCCTGCTTTGCACGCAGGAGGTCAGCGGTTCGATCCCGCTAAGCTCCACCATAGGTATTGGGGAGTCGCCAAGTTGGTAAGGCACGGGACTTTGGATCCCGCATTCGCAGGTTCGAGTCCTGCCTCCCCAGCCAATCTTTTTTGAGACACCGCAAGCGATTGCGGGTTTTTTATTTTGCGGCGGCCACCCCCAAAATACCCCACGGGCCGCAAAACGGGCCGCAGGAAATTCCGGAGCGATTCTGACCACGCTACCAGACGTACTCGGACACCCGCGCGGCCCCTGCCAGCACACCCCAAACACAGAACCCATATCAAACAAAAATTTTCGCAAACCCGCTTGACAGAACGAAAAACGGCTTGTGTACTCGGTCGCGAGGTGATGAGAGATGACACGGCGACGGAAGGGCCAGCCCATCGATCCGGAAGCGAAATACCTCAGCCCGCGCCAAGCGGCGCGGGTTTTAGGGGTATCTGAGTGCCTGGTGTACCGCTTGGCGGGCACCGACGACATGCCAGCGCGCCGGTTGGGAGGCCGGATTTTGATTCCTCGGGACTGGATCGAGCGCGGGGAGTTTGTAGGCGAGAGCTGACAGCCGCGGACGCGGCGCGTCGCCCCGGCAGTAAAGTCCCCGCTTGGTGTCGCTTAACCGGTTGGTTGCGCGGGCGGAACTGCCGCCGCCACGAAAAACGACAACACGACCCGCGGGACGTACCCGGGGTCGTGTTGTCTTAGAGACGGGGGGGTGTTACGGCGCGGAAAACGCGGTGCCCTTAATGGGAATCGGGGTTCCGGCGCCATTGGCCGTCGCGTGGGGCAGAAGGACCAACTCGGTGTGCTTGACCCCACGAGCGGCATTGAGCAACGCCCAGCCGGTGAGGGTGTGATGCGCCGGAATTACTTCCGGGATGAGCGTGAGCGACTTCAGGGAAGTGGTGCCGTTGTGAGGAAACAATCCCGGGGTTTCTGGCAACGGATTTGATACGCCCAGCGAGTTTCCGACATACGGAAATGCCGTCCACGGCTGCGTGGGGTGCGCCGGGTATGTGCCCCAGAGGGCAAGTCCTTTTTTGGTGAGAGTTACTGGTGCGCCGGTAGGATTCGTAATGGACAGTTTGACGGCGACCGGTGTCCACGGCCCGCCCACGGGCATGACGCGCCGGGCGAGGACAACTTTGAAGATGTGCCACTGCAACGCCGCCAGCCCCTGTTTGGCGGGGGTGGCCTGGGACTTCGGTGCCGGGGGTGTCTTGTGGACGTGCGCCGAGGCAGAGGGGTGCCCCGCGCTGGCGGGAGTTGTGCCGCACCCTGCGAGCGTTAGTGTACTTACCACTGCGGCTCCAAGTACAAGCGAACGCGTCAACATTGCAAATTCCTCCTTGGGATGTGCGACACCCCCGCCCGAAAGCGGGGGTGCGCGGTTAGTACAGGCTGTGCGGAGCGGGCTGGGCGATGTGCTGCTCAGCCCACTGCCACCACGCCGGCGGGGTGTAGTTGACCGACGCGCTGTTCAGCGTGGGGGCCACTTGGTCGGCAGTCATGCCGGTAATGGCGTTGCCTTGGAGCGTCACAACGTAAGCTCCCGCCGCAACGCTCGGCGTGGTAATGGTTACGTTGGAAGCCACATTTTCGATGAACACCTCGAACGTCGGATTGGAGGACAGCAACCCTCCGGCAAATACCGGCAGTGCTTTGGACATGTATACCTTCACATGATGTGATGCTGCCGGTCCGAACCACTGGTTGGCGTCCTTGGCCAACGCGACTTGCGCCGGCTGGCCGGCATACGGCCCGGTGTTCTGGGTCACGTTGGTCTTCCAGTCCGTGGTGTAGGCTGCGATGCTGCCGATGCTTTCCGCGATGACGGCCCGCGCCGCGATCTGCCCCATCTTGTCCACTTGCGCGGTCATGCCGTGCGCCGAGACGCCGTGGGGGATGACGGTCGGCAACACTTGCGGGGCCGGGGTGCCGGGCACGCCGAAGGCGTAGCCGCGAACGGTCGGGATGGTCTGCCCGTTACTCCACTTCCCCGTCTGGTCCCAACTGGCCGGCCACGTGGGCCACGGGCCGCTCACGACGGTTTCGTGTGACCCGTTCAAGAGCGTCACGGTCGTGGCCGTGTCGTTTGACGACACGCTCGCTGGTGTCGATTGATGAGCCGTGGACGGGGTCCGCGACCGGGCGGTTTTAAGAGTGGCCGATTTTTTTGCATGGTGGTGCGCACGCACCGCCGCTGTAGTGACGGTGCCGCAACCCGTTCCGAGCACGGCCACCGCGCCGACCACCATCCAGTGCCGATAGTGATGTTTCATGCATTAGCCTCCATTCGATCAATTAGTACAAGCTGTGCGGCGCGGGCTGGGCGATGTGCTGCTCCCCGTACTGCCACCACGCTGGCGGGGTGTAGTTGACCGACGGGCTGTTCAGCGTGGGGGCCACTTGGCCGGCAGTCATGCCGGTAATGGCGTTGCCTTGCATGGTGACCACCCATCCACTGGCCCCAATGGACGGCACGGCGTGGTTCGAGTTTGTCGTCACCGTCTCAAAGAACACCTCGAACGTCGGGTTGGAGGACAACAACCCCCCGGCGAATACCGGCAACACTTTGACCATGTAGAATTTCTCGTGACCCTTGGCGATGGCGGCACCGAACCACTGGTTGGCGTCCTTGGCCAACGCGACTTGCGCCGGCTGGCCGGCATACGGCCCAGTGTTCTGAGTCACATTAGTCTTCCAGTCCGTGGCGTAGGCCGAGATGCTACCCAAAAGCTGGGAAACCATTGCCCGCGCCGCGATCTGCCCCATCTTGTCCACTTGCGCGGTCATGCCGTGTGTCGAGACGCCCGCCGGGATGACGGTCGGCAAGACTTGCGGGGCCGGCGTACCCGGCACGCCGAAGGCGTAGCCGCGAACGGTCGGGATGGTCTGCCCGTTGCTCCACTTCCCCGTCTGGTCCCAACTGGCCGGCCACGTGGGCCACGGGCCGCTCACGACGGTTTCGTGTGACCCGTTCAAGAGCGTCACGGTCGTGGCCGTGTCGGTAGCAGGCACCGCAGGGGCCTTGTGCTTCCGGTCCTGGGAAGTCTTGTTCTTAGGCGCGGGAGACTTGTCCGTCTTGGGTGTGGAGGACTTCTTGGCCGGGGATGACGCGGCAGCTTGTGCGGTGGTGTGAGAGGCACTGGTACCGCACCCGGCCAGTAGTACGATGGCCGCGACCGGGGCGATCCGGATTAACTTTTGCATAGCGCATCCATCCATTCACTAAAATTTCGACACCATTCCCCTATTCTCGACGGTATCCCAGTTTTCCTGTTTTTGGGGGGGTGATCACAGGGATTCGTCAAAGTCAGGTTGACTGAAAGGATAGAGCAGACGACTAACCCTTGACGACCGCAGTGGAACATGAGGCCATCCCGAAAGGGAAATGGCAAAGCCAAGCGAACCGACAGCGGGTCGTCTCGCCCTTTTTCGCACCATATTATGTGTGGGGACCGGTGCCAAGCCGTCTCAGGCGCCAACCACCCGAAGGGCCTGATCTCGGTCAGCGTTATATTGACGCGTCGCCTGAGCCAAATTGGGATGGCCGTGGAGGCGAAGTAAGCTCACAACCAAATTGCGCAGGGTCGCCATCACACGCGGACCGTGACCGGTCCGAATTTGGGATCGATCTTCGTCGAACACCACATCGCGAACCCAATGGACTTTGTTTTCGATGCCCCAATGCCCTTGCACGAAGTGCAAGAGATCGTCCGGCGGGGCTTCTTCCGGCAAACAACTCGTGATGCCATAGGCGTACTCGTGTCGGATAGGCTGGCCCGACAGGTCGGTCGTCGTGCGTTCGATCCGAAAACACTGTTCGATGCGAGGAAACCACCGGTCGCCGCGCAATGCTGTGCTGACCCATATCTGTCGCTGTTCAATCCGGCCATGACCTTTCTGGATCGTCTGGACCTGAGGGGGGAAATCCCAGTTCATCTGGGTAAGGTGGCGTTTCAGTATCCGCTGGTTGTCTTTGACGGTGAACACATAATCAGCCTGTTTCTCATCCACTAAATATTCGGCCAGACTGGATTGCGTATGCATCGCATCGGCGGTGACGACCCGACCGACCAGATCCAGCGGCTCCAGCAAGGGGCGCGCGACGGTGATCTCGTTGGTTTTGGTGTCCACCGCCTGCTGGGCCACGACCACGCCGGTTTGGTG
>DAHWKG010000026.1:0-10293 GCA_027343765.1 Sulfobacillus sp. | reverse complement strand
CCTTGCGTCAACGCCCAAAGGCCCAAGCGCCATAAGGCATGTGTCCGGGTTTTGACGTAAAGTTAGGAGGGGTTCTTACGAACCCCGTCGCCTTATCGAACCGGACTTGTAGTTTTCCCGCATCCGGCTCTCCGACGATAGTTGCCCCAGACTAAGGGCGAGGAAGTTGCGCCGTGACCTGCCGACGCATCACAGCCAGAGAGGGTAACCCCATACGGGCAGGTTGGGCATTCGTCCATTCGGCATCGAGAGCCGGGCTCCGATTCCAGCGTTTGCCCACAAAAGCGCGACATCGCTCACGCACCCATGAATCGAGACGCGAGTAATTCCCATGGTGACTAATGGTGAAGTACTGTCCCCATCCCCGGATAACCGGCGCCAGGTCGTCAATCACCCTCGGTAGATTCCTCGGACGGGTCCGCCGTGTGAGG
Organism: Sulfobacillus sp.; assembly: GCA_027343765.1. GTDB lineage: Bacteria > Bacillota > Sulfobacillia > Sulfobacillales > Sulfobacillaceae > Sulfobacillus_B. The sequence goes on along the minus strand of DAHWKG010000026.1, from coordinate 9,862 downwards.
TCTCGCACCTTGTCCTTAAACCGCTCAATGGCCGCCTGTTTCGGCCCGAAGAGGGGGTGACCGGTGCCGTCTTGGGACACCGCCCAAAAGAACGTAAATCCCAAGAAATCGAATGCGGTCTCCCGGAAATCGACAATGCGGGTTTTCTCCGGGTGGAGCGTCGGTCGCAATGCGTCAACACGTCGAGGCAGCGTGCGAACAATGGAAAGTGTACCTGAGTCGTCTAAATTCAGACCAACGACCCCATCGCCAAGAGGTGGCCCGGGCAGGAATCCGACCAAGGAATCTGATGGACTTCGACAAAACCATTCTCGGCTGGGCTCGAAGTCTCACCTACCCCGTGATATACTAAATTCCCCGCTACTTTTGGCGGCCCCATTGAAGAGTAAGCTTTGGCGTCGGCGATGTGTTGAAAGAATACTCCGCCCTCGGGCGGCCCCAAGTCCAAAGAGCGCATGCGTCCCGCATGCGCTCTTTGCCCGGACCACTAACGCTCGGGGCGAAATAACCCGAGGCCGTAATGAGCCTCGGCTCCCAAAGCGATCGGGCCTATCACCGGCTCAGGAAATTCGATTCGCCAGAAAGATCCCTGCCTGTCGGGACCGGACGCCTCAAGACGCCTTGAGCGCCGGAATTCAAGAGGCAAGCGAGGACGACCGCCCACCGAAACGCGAGCCAATGGTTCTACCCCGATTGGTTCGGGATACCGTTCTAAGAGCGAGAGCTCCTTCAGCAACTGCTCCCGGACTCCGAACTTCCCATTCTTCTTCCGATGCCATGGGTGCAGATAGGGCGTCGCTGAGACCCAAGTACGAGAGGGTCCGACCAAAGCTGACCCCCGCTCGAAATCTGCCGGGCTCCCGATTCCCTCCAGTACCACCTTCCACTCGAAATCCCGGTCGTGCAAGGTGCGGAGCTGCCCCATGGCGGCAACGATGGACTCCCCAATTCCTTCGGGAAAATACACGAGCACATGGTCTATACGGCCGTCTTGATCGTGATCCTCAGGAAGAAAATAGCCATGGCGATGGCCCTTTAGGGGGCCGCCATTGGGGTCGTGCCCGGTCAGTGCCGGGGGGAGGGCCTCAAGATCGGTGTAACGATTCATAAGCGCCCGGCGAAATGTACTCCCCACCAGCAAAGACCCCAACACGGACGGCAAGGGCCGCCCCGCCAGGGCAAAACGAGCCACGCGCGGGACATCCCGCGGGATCGGCCGGGGCGCTTCCCGGCGCCCCACCTTTGACTTCTCGATGATGTAGGCCCTATCGCGGCTGCCAGGAGGCCGGCTCCATCGCTCCTTCTGCAAACGACCGGTATCTAAGACGAGGCAGTCCCAAAGACTTTCAGGCAATGGGGGGCCTGCCTTCCGCGCACGAGCGCTGGGGGCGTCCCGCGTGACCCCCTCGAGATAGCCTGCCCTCCACATCCCGAATTCTGCCCCGCTCAGCGCCATTTGGACGGTCGCGTTGGCCTCCTCGCCGGGAAGGACGGGCCGACAATTGATCGTGCCATTCCAACGCTCATCGCGCCGCGCATGGACCCAACTCTCTGACCGCCCGAGATAGGATAGCGCCGGAAGTATCCTATCCAGCACTCGAAGCTGTTCGGAGCTTGGCTCGACATCGTACCACCGTATAACGAGATTAGCATCGCGTTCGAATACTAAGAAACTATCCAGTACCTCGTAGGACGCACCGGGATGATAATGCCGCGTGTGTGACAGCGTCGACGGAGGCAAAGCATACACCGGCGGACTCGCAGCCAACTGCTCAATTAGCCCCCGAACAACGCCGAGGTCCGAAGCATCCGGACCCAATGCCTTGAAAGAGGCGCTAATAAGAGCGCGCGCCAGACGCCAAGGAGAAGGCGGCCACTCAACCTGTCCCTCATTGGGATGATGGCCCCACGGGGTGGCGTGGTACGCTCCCCGCAGAAACCGTACGTTAATTGTTAGCATTACTTTTTCTCTTTCAGGGGCTTCCGATAAACCAACCGTGTCACCGAAGGATTAGCAAAGCTTCCTTCATTACTCGCCCGCTGAATGAGATCTACCAGCGTCTCCTCAAGGCTGGCTAAAGACGGCAGCTCAAATTCTTCCGGCTGGGTGACTCGAGTTTCCACCACCCGAAAGTCACAGGCGGTGCGAAAGCGCATGCCATTCTGAAGGAGAGCCTGGATTTTGTAGAGGCCCAAGCCCACGGCGAGGTCGTTCAAAGTGGGTGACAAGCCCAACCCCGCAAGTTCGGCCAAGTCGAGATTAAAATAGGCCGTGATCTTTTCCGCAGAGAACTCTTGGCGCGAGAATGGGACGTGACCACGGCCACTTTTGCTATCCCCACTGGGATCGACATGATCAAGCTTGACGCCGCCGCTCATGGCTACCGAAACGCCCCGGGCTTCAACGAAAGCCGACAACATCCGCGAAAGCCGTAGCCGCCCACCGAACAAATCAGGACGCGCGAAAAAGATGCCGTGCAAGAGGGTATTCACGTCGTGACGAATCAACACGGAAGCCAACTGACTTCCGCTCGGGAGACCAACCGCCTCCACGTCGAACTCTCGCTTCAACACATCCAGAAAGGTCGCGCCGTTCTCCGTCTCCGCATCCATGACATACGGCGAGTTCAAGCGATGAGCCTCCGTGATCGATGACGTAAGGTATTGTCCTTGCCCATCGAACACCTTCACGTAGGGCAACCCTCTAAGAGCGGGAACCAGGTCCTTCGCGTTGTCATCCCACACCGTCTTTTCCAGCCGGTTCGCCATGCTCTGCACCGACTCAACGAGAACCATGTCGGTGCCCTCTGGGCCACGATAGGTAGCGGCCCCGAGATCGGGAAACCCGGTCGGTTGAAAGCGGCTTCCTTGCACCGGAACCAACTCCGCCTCAATCAAAAGGCGGTCCGAACGAATATCATCATATAACATGTATACCAACTCCTTTATTGTCGGGGGCGACCCCCAGAATTCGAAGCAATTCCAGAACACCAGAACCTCTAACCGGAATGATGAGACTCGCGGCGAGCCGTTCCGGGTCAAGCCCAGCAGACAATAACCCATGGAAAGGCACTGGTATACCTGAATGGCTCAGGCGCTCCACCCCCATTTTCACGGCCTCGCCAACCCTTTTAGCTCCAAGCAATGCCAACACGGCGGGAACGGGCGGCAGTTGAAATTCGGGAATCCCCAAAACATCTCGCAAGGCGGTGTTCCCAACGAAGAGAAGCTTCAAGGCGGCAAATCCACCCGGAACGTAAGACCCTCTTTGAGCCGACGGCGTTGGGACTTTGAAATCGCCACGGAAGTTGACGAGGGACAACCCCCGGATCAGACCGTCGATTTCATCGTCGTGCGTGCGGTCCTGCCAAAAGCGGGCTACATCGTCGAGGGTCACCGGATAGGAGCCGGCGAACATACGGTCTCGCAACATGTCATCCTCGAAAGCTAGTGAAGACCAGAGGCGCCGTTTAAGGAGCGCCGTCATCCTATCCGGAAGCGTCGCACCGAGCCAAACCACATCGGGCCCCGGTTCATTGGCCCACAGCCATCGCTGGCCGTTCGACCTCATGACCGGGGAGATATTTTTTCGCACCCCCTCCGGGTGCAAGGTTGCGATCGACAATGCAATTCGAAACGCCCAGCTCATCTCCGCCTTTTCGACCCAACGGTCCGACAAATGAACAGGCGGCAACTTGCCCCGGGCCGACTTGCTCACACTAACCGTCTGTTCAATCGCTCCCAACCTGCCCAAGAGCTGATTGACACTCTCGGCGCGGTCACTCTGAGACAAGTCGAAAGCCGCGTCTTCCAAGTCGCGAAGAGCCCGATTAAACTGCGCCGACGACTCCTTTCCGGCAGCGAATCGCCGCGCCCACCGAATCCAGTCGCGGACGTCCCCCAGAAGGTTGACGTGGCTCCGATGTTCGACCCTCACCTGGCCGATGGGAACGGCAAAATAGCTTTTGCCGGCACGATTCAGGAAAGCATAGCGATGAAACTCGGAAATGCCGCGGTCAACCCCGAAAGAAGCGCAGGCAGCCGCAAAGTCGAGGGCATCCTCGGCGCGTCGCCGAAAGGCCTCCGCTCGCCCCTCCTCAAAAACCCGGCGAATTTCAGCAAAGGTGGCCGGTGCCTGCCACAATGGCAGCCACATCTCGGCCGCTCGGTCGGCCCCTTCATCCGCCTGCGCGAGACCCCCGTTTCCTGCGGCAACCGCTTGGACGGTAAAGGGATAACTCACCCGTTCGGTCTGGGTGCCCAATCGATGGGTTCCAGCCGCCGCGAATGTCAGCGCACCTTCCATGGCCAAGATGAAATCCCAAGGGTTGACTCGCGAATCGCCGTCAAAACCTGCGACGGTGTTGGGACCCCCAGCCATGCCCGGATTAAATTGGCCAATGGCTCCATCCGAAAGGTCCCGAACCGTCTCGCCGAACAAGGCGTTTCTTAGCCACGAACCGGCGTCAGGAGCGGGCTTACCATGGTCGTCCATGACCGTCATCACGTGCTTCATATAATTAGCGCTAAAGTCCAGACGACCGTCGTTCCCCCCCACTCCCAAAAGTGGAGGCCATTTCGGCTCGTCCGAGGTCATAACTACCGCAGCATCCATCCAACGAATGACCTCGTCAGGCAAACGGTTTCGGCACGCAATCAACAGCGCCCGCTTCTGTTCTTTGTTGGGCTTTTCCACCAACCCCAACTCTCTCAGGATGGCATCGATTTCCATGAGCGCCTCTTGGTACGGTCTCAACCGTTCGGTGGCCGCCCCACGAATCTCTCCCATCACCGCCCGGGGGCCGGCATCCTTGGGATAGAAGCCGCTACCGCCATTCCACGGATTGGCGATTGGTGCTGGTTTATAACGCGTCAGCATGAACTCCAAGAGCTCCTCCTTGTCGACGCGCTCGCTCGCCAGCGTAAACCTCCCATCGTCCCAAAAGCCTCTGACCGCCCGATCGAGTTGCTCGCTGACAATGCGAAACAGGGCGAGCGCCTTCAAATAGGGCGCGAGTGGGGTGGGTGCACAGCCGTCCAACTTGATGTAGTTCACGGTCGGGCCTCCATTTCCTTACGAGTTCCCCGCCAGTCCGCAATGCGAACGACGGCCTCGAGTACGGCTAACCGAAACGGCCCGAATTCCTCCCGCAGCAATCGATCGGCACGCGAAGCCCAACTTTCGCCTGACGCCCCACCGCCGATTTCTACCACGTCGAGGTTTAGGCTAACGCTCGGCAACACCCCATCAGCGAAGGGAACCTCCGGCAATACGTCCCCATCCCAAACGCCGCGAGCAAAGCGGCGACCGTCACCGGGAGACTTTTCGTCGCGCTGAGATCTAATCGACATCCGCACCTTCCCATGATGGGCCGCTACCAGATAGGCCACAAGGTCGCTCCCACCCGTTTCAAGCACCGCTAAGGCCGATGCCAGCTCGTGGCGTAAATGGGGGCGCTCAAGATGATGTCGACCCGGATAAGGCGATTTCGCCCAAAGCTGGGATCTGAGCGCTTCGGTCGGCTGGTCACCCAACAGCACAGCCTGAAAGGGATCCAAGGCCTTACCCCAATCGTGCTTCGCCGCTGCCTCCACAATCGCCTCGGCCGGCCAGCCCCACGAAAACTGAGCCAGAAGATGCTGAGCCTCGTCCCGGACATCGGCCAAGTGTTGCTCCAGGGTCACGTAGCGGCCGATGTAGGAGTGGGGGTCAGTGCCATCCGATTCCGGTCTCTCGGTCCCATCGAGCGGCAGAGGGGGGACAGGCCGGTTCATCTCCGCAACAAAGCCAAGGGCTACGTCATAGCCTCCAAGGCTGGCATCCAACAGCAAGGTCTGCCCGGGATACACGGCCCCGACAGGAATCTCGGACCATTGGCCATCCATATACCGATAGACTCTTAACTTTCTTCCATTATCCGCTTGCACATAGCTTTTGAGCCCACGCAACGACACCGGACAGAGTTCCCTACCGACTGGTGAAGGCTGATGTTCCAGCCCACCACTAAGGTCTCGCCATAGCACAGCGACGTCGAGGGACTGCCGGTCGCGGATAAACCGCGACACATCAATATCCATATCGCTTAGGTCGGCTGTCGTGTCGAAAAGAGATAGCAAATCCACCCGACGGATGACCTGCGTAATCGGCTCCGGCGGCGCAACGCGGGGCAATTTGTCGATCCCCACATCGTCCATAGAGTCAAGGATTTCACGGCTTTGTTCAAGGGCGTCTTCCCGATAGGGGGCTTCCACCGCCTTCTCTGTCGACACATCAATCCACTTCACCAACGCCTCACGGTCTTGGCCATCGCGGTTGCATCGGCCAAAGCGCTGGACCATCGACGGCCATGGCGCAATTTCCGTAAATAATCGGTGAGCAGACAGGTCTAAACCCGCCTCAATGACCTGGGTGGAAACAATAATACGGCCAGCCTTTGGCAGGCACTCTAGGATTTTAGCTTCGACCGCTACTCGTTCGGCAGGACGAAAACGCGCATGAAGCAGGACCACTTCAGCTTCGGGATTCGAGTTGATAATCTCCTGATATGTCTTCTGCGCCCGCTCCACCTGATTTAAAACGACCAGGGTGAGGGTTCCGGGACGATGCAACTCAACGACTTCGCGGGCCAATTCTTTATAATATGAGGGTTTGCTGGATATTACGGCCGCGGCGCGTTCCAATCGTTTCCGGGCTCCAATGCGTGTCGACACCTGGGGCTGTAAACGGTCGTCATCCCACAGTTCCCAATCGGGGAGCCTCTTTTGAAAATCCGCCGTACGTAGGGCTTCAGGACGCTGGGTCGCGGACATCCATACCGTAAAGCTTGGCCCGTAAGTCCCTAAGGCGTCGCGAAACCCCTGGAGTTGCGCGGCCGTTTGAACGGAGGGCCCCATCAATTGCACCTCGTCGAGCACCCAGAGCACATCGGCATTCAGCCATGCAAAATCGATAGGCCATCGATACCGGCTGAGGCCGTACCCGCGATTGAGTGCGCGTGATATGAGTTGGTCCTGGGTCCCCACCAAAATGGCGTCCTCTTCCGGCTTCTCGTCCCAACCCTGATCAATGTCGCCCCCCATTAAGACGGCACATTGCAAATCTCTTATGCCCAGGTTTTCGAGAATGCCACGGATTCGGTCCGCGGTTTGACTTACCAGCACACGGGTCGGAAGGCAATAAACCAGCCGACGCGGCATGCCGGCCCGAATATCCAGGGACGCGAATCGGCGCCGCCACAGCCACGCCACAATCACCGCCTCGGTCTTGCCGAGCCCCGTCGGAACGTCAAGTATGGCACTTTCCCTGAGTTCATTCGCGACCCTCACCTGATATGGGTAGGGATCGTGGCCGGTGGCCTCCCGAAAGAACTGACCATAATTCAAATTCGTCACCTCCTTTTCAAATCTTACGAACGAATTGACCGTAGTCTTTCTCCTGGTAATTTTCAAGCGTTTGGGAAAAATTTTCCGTAAATTTGGGCAACCTATTGGAAAACCTGTCTTGGGAGGCGGAAGAATTGGACGACGGGAATCTAATACCGGTTCGCATGCTTAACGAATACACCTATTGCCCTCGATTAGCGCATTTAGAGTGGGTCCAAGGAGAATGGCGCGAGAATCTTGACACCATTGAGGGGACCATCGCCCACCGGCGGGTCGATCAACCCGGGGGCCAGCTCGACCAGGAAAAACTGGAGTTGCGGGAGAGCCTTCAGGTTCGATCCGTGTCCATGTCATCCGCCACTCTAGGAATCACCGGAAAGATGGATGTCGTCGAGGTGGCCAATGGGGAGGTCATGCCCATCGAATTCAAAAAATCCCGTTGTCCGGAATCCGGGCCGTATCCGGCCGATAAAATTCAAGTGGCCGCACAGGCATTGATTCTACGAGACAACGGCTACCCTGTTCAACGTGGCAGTATCTATTACGTAGGTTCCAAAATCCGGGTTGAAGTCGCCCTTACGGACGACCTGGTTTCCTCCACTCTCAGCACCATCGAGGCGATGAAAAACATGGGAGACACCGACACTCCGCCGCCTCCCCTTCAGGACAGCCCCAAATGCCCACGCTGCTCACTGGTTACCATCTGCCTTCCCGACGAAACCAATCTTCTGCGCTCGATCCCGGAGGCGGTTGAGGAGGTATCCTCCATAAGGCGTCTTGTTCCCCACGCTGACGACAAGAATGCCCTGTACTTAACCGAAGCCGGCACCACACTGGGAAAATCGGGGGAACGATTAGTGGTCAAAGAGCGCCAGACGGTGCTCCACGAAGTCCGTATTCGCGAGATTGACCACGTTTCAATTTTCGGCAACATCCAGGTGACCACTCAGGCCCTACAGACACTGGCAGAACACAACATCCCCATCACCTACTTTTCTTCGGGGGGATGGTTTCATGCCTTCACTCTCGGCACCATGAACAAGAATGTCGTTCTTCGTCAGGCCCAATACCGAACCGCGCAAGATCCCGGCGAATCACTTAAAGCGGCACGAGAAATTATCCACGGGAAGATCTTAAATTGCCGCACCCTACTCCGCCGAAACGGACGCGCCGTACCTCCAGAGATCCTTCGGGATCTTAAAGCGTTGGCAACCAAAGCCAAAGACGCTCGAGACCTAACTTCCCTGCTCGGCATCGAGGGCGCGGCTGCCCATGCTTACTTTAGCCAATTCCCCGCTATGCTGAGGTCTGACGCAGTGGATTTCGAGTGGGTCTCGCGAAACCGAAGGCCTCCCAAAGATCCTGTCAACGCACTGTTATCTCTCGGATATGCGCTTCTCACAAAACAGATGACCGTGACCCTCTTCGCCATTGGGCTAGATCCCTTCATGGGTCTTATGCATCAGCCGAAATACGGAAAGCCTGCGTTGGCGTTAGATCTCATTGAAGAGTTTCGCCCGCTCATTGTCGACTCAACCGTCATCACCGCCATCAATACCCACGAAATCGAACCCAAACATTTCGTTACTCGAGGTGGTTCAACCGCGCTAACGAGCATTGGAAGGAAAATCTTCATTGGAGCCATCGAACGACGATTAAGCTCGGAAATCACCCATCCCCTATTTGGATACCGGGTAAGCTACCGCCGCATTTTAGAAATCCAAGCCCGCCTGTTGGGTCGACGGCTATTAGAGGAGATTTCCGCCTACCCCAGCTTCACGACACGATGAAACGCGTCTATATGGTTTGCTACGACATTGCGGACCCCATTCGATGGCGTAGCGTCTATCGAATCATGAAAGGGTACGGGGAATCGGTGCAACTATCGGTGTTTCGTTGTACCCTCCCCGCTGAAGCGCACGCCACAATGGTCGCAGAATTAAGTGAGCAAATTCATCACGGAGAGGATAAAATACTGATAGCGGACCTTGGGCCGGCCAATGGCCGAGAACGACTCACCTTCATTGGGCGGTCAATCCCAGCCATTAAAGATGGTCCGATTATCTTATAGATTCCCCGGCTACACACGGAGCTTGACAATCGAGAGTCTGGGCAATGCGATGGCCCTTGGACCCGCTCGCATCCCAACAAGAATGCCTGTTCAGGCCATGTGCGACCGTGGGTATTGCCCTTTCCCACCACGTGGCCAGCATTACCCGCTCGCGAATCGGGCAACCGCCCATTGCACCACGAGGCTTTCGCGAGCAGGGGGTTTCCACGGCTGAGATGCCGTGGCTCCATTGAAGGATGCGTCAACTGACTCAAGTACGCCAACCCGTCTGCCGCGGTTTCCACGGCTGAGATGCCGTGGCTCCATTGAAGGAGCAATCAAACCGGCAAGCCCCGCCCCGAAGGCTGGTACGTTTCCACGGCTGAGATGCCGTGGCTCCATTGAAGGAAGGTGCTGACCAGCGTAATC
>DAHWKG010000019.1:0-29217 GCA_027343765.1 Sulfobacillus sp. | reverse complement strand
CGTGGGCGTGTCCTATTTTCTCGCCGTCGCCGTGGGAGCTCTGTTTGTGGTTCATCACACCATGAATATGGGAAGTCTCACCGCGTTTACCCTCTATCTCGGTCAACTCATTTGGCCGATGATGGCGTTTGGGTTTCTTTTTAACACCGTGGAGCGCGGGAGTGCCTCGTACGATCGCGTCCAAACGTTGCTCCGTGTAGAGCCTACGGTGACGGATCGCCCGGGTGCCCTATCGGTGGTCCCAGCCGGCGATATTCGAATAGAAATTCCGGCGTTTTGCTATCCGGGAAGTCCCATTCCGGCCTTAAGCCAAATTTCCCTTACCATCCCCCGCGGAACGACGCTGGGCATCGTGGGCCGTACCGGTTCGGGCAAGACCACCTTAATGCGCCTCATGCTGAGGGAATTCGACTTGTCGGAGGGGGACATCTTGATCGGGGCGAATTCCATCTATCGCTACACCTTGCACGCCCTTCGCCGGGCCATTGCCTACGCGCCTCAAGACGACTTTCTGTTTTCAATGTCTATTCGGGACAACATAGCTTTTCAAGAGCCCGACAGCGACTTTGAACGGGTGGTGACAATGGCCCGGATTGCCAACATTCACGACGATATCCTGCGGTTTCCGGAAGGCTACGACACCATCGTGGGCGAGCGAGGGGTCATGCTTTCGGGCGGGCAAAAGCAGCGGGTGTCCATTGCGCGGGCCTTGATGGCGGACGCGGAAATTTTACTATTGGATGACACGCTATCGGCCGTGGATGCCCGCACCGAAGCGGCGATCTTGGAGGCATTAAAGGACCATCGGAGGGGGCGGACAACGCTTATTGCCACCCATCGCTTAAGTACGGTGGAACACGCCGATCAGATAATCGTCCTGGAGCGGGGACGGATTGTAGAAGAGGGCACCCACGAAGAGCTCCTCTTTTTGAACGGCCGCTACTTTGACATGTACCAGCGTCAGCAGTTGGAAGATTTCGTTGAGCATGGGGGGCACCTGGGGTGAGTGTGGAAGCGTTAGAACCGCAAAATCAGGTGGTGGCGCCGGGGACCTTTTGGCGCCTCATGGGGTACATGCGACCGCACATGGCGCGGTTAATCGTGGCTTTTGCGTTGCTCGGGGCGGCCACTGCGACCGACGTGCTACAGCCGATCTTGGTGAAGATTTTCATCGATCAAAACCTGATCCCCCGCCATTTCCCTCAGACGCGCCTGGTGGAGCTTGGGGCCGGATATCTCTTATTGGTGATATTGACCGCCTTTTTCAATGTGCTTCAGCTCTATCTATTCCAAATTTTGGCACTGGATATCATCCAACGGCTTCGTGTGGATTTATTTGACCGCGTGCAAACGCTAGCCCTGTCATTTTTTGATCAAACCCCGGTGGGGGTGCTGGTGTCCCGCATTACCAACGACACCCAGGCGATTTTGGACATGTTCATGACGGTTTTATCCAGCTTTGTGCAAAATATCGCGGTTTTGATTGGCGTCATGGTTGCCATGTTCTCCTTGGATGCCCGACTAGCCGTCTATTGTTTGCTGTTCTTTCCTGTGATTGCGCTGGTGATGTGGCTCTACCAGAAGATTTCTAGCCCCGTTTTTTGGGCTGGTCGACAGCGATTAGCGATCTTGAACGCGAAGCTTAACGAATCCCTGCAGGGTATGGGCATTATTCAGGCGATGCGGCAGGAGCCGCGGCTTCGCCGGGAATTTGGCGACATTAATGAGTCCTATCGTCAGGTGCGCTACAAGAATACCCAGTTGAACGGTCTTCTGCTCCGGCCCTTGGTGGAGGTGATTTATCTCCTCGCCTTGATGGTGGTATTAGGGTTCTTTGGCCTGAGATCCTATTCACACGTAGCCAACATCGGTATCCTATACGCCTTTGTGAGCTATCTGAGCCGGTTTTTTGAACCCATCAACAATATGATGCAGCGGCTTAACTTTTTTCAGCAGGCTATGGTATCGGCCAATCGGGTGTTCCAGATTCTCGATAATCCTTCTCGACGGCCGATGACCGAGGGAGACGGATCGCCTGTCATCACGCGGGGCGAGGTGACCTTTGAAAATGTGTCTTTTTCTTATGACGGGGAGCATGACGTTTTAGAGCACATTAGCTTTTCCGTCAAGCCCGGGCAAACGGTGGCGTTGGCGGGCCATACCGGAAGTGGAAAGAGCTCCACCATCAATCTCTTAATGCGATTTTATCCGGTGGAACGGGGTCGCATCACCATCGATGGTTACGATTTGCGCGAGTTCTCGGAGGAGGAACTTAGACGGAAGATGGGGCTCGTTCTTCAAGACCCGTTTCTGTTTGTGGGGGACATCGCCTCTAACATCCGGCTCGGAGATCAGGACATTTCCGACGCGGAAGTGAAGCAAGCGGCCCAATTTGTGCAAGCCGATGGCTTCATTGAAGAGCTTCCCGGCGGATACCACGCTCCGATTGGGGAGCGGGGGGCAACCCTTTCCACCGGTCAACGCCAGCTGGTGTCGTTTGCCCGCACGATGGCCTACCGTCCGACGATTTTGGTGTTGGACGAGGCCACGGCCAGTGTGGATACCGAGACCGAAGACGCGATTCAGGACGCCCTTCGGCGGATGCGCAAGGGCCGGACAACGATCGCGATTGCCCATCGGTTATCAACCATTCAGGATGCCGACTTGATCTTGGTTTTGCACCAGGGCAAGATCGTCGAGCGAGGCACTCACCAAGAACTCTTAGCCGCGATGGGGCTTTACCATGCTATGTACCTCCTGCAACAGGGTGGAACGGAGGACTCCGCCTGAGCCGGACGACGGCCATTTCACCAAAAAGAAAGCGGACGGGGGAAATCCCCGTCCGTCCTAGAAGGTCAGGACATCGTCATGCAACACGGAATTCACCATGTCATCCATCTCGAGCGGCTTATCCAGTCTCTCGTCGATGGTCACGCTGGTGATGACGCGATCCACCCCGCTATAGAAGGGGGATTGATGCATGGCCTCCACAACCGGCAACACGTCATCCAGTTCCCCTTCCAATAACGTTGCCGTCGGGGTCAAAACGGCCTCAACACCAATGGCTGATGAGGCGACTTCGAAGCAATCTTGGATGTAGCTGGAAATGCTGGCTTCATCCGTCCCGATGGGGAGGACTTTTACTTCGACGACTGGCATAGGAATCGGCCTCCTCGTTTCAAAATGGCGATGCCCGTCAGTAGCGTCTCCGAAACGGTTCTCCATCACTCCCTTTAGGGTCCGCTCGTGAAGGGCTTTTCCCCGGCCAAAACGTTGGTAATTTGGTTATTTTGGTCAACGAACACCACCCGGGGGTGAAGGCCAGTTTTGATCTCGTCCGGCGTATAGTGACCATAGCCCAGGATGATGACCGGGTCGCCGGGGTGGAAATGGCGCGCTGCGGTACCATTGAGGCAGACGGAACCCGGGTTTTGCCGGTCTTCGATCACATAGGTGACCCAGTGGGTGCCATCGTTAATGTTGGTGATGTGCACAAACTCATAGGGTAATATGTCGGCGGCCTCCATTAATGTGTATCCTAAGGTGAGGCTTCCGACGTAGTTTAAGTTGGCCTCAGTAACGGTGGCCCGGTGAATCTTTGACTTCAACATCTCACGATACAAAAGGCTTCTCCTCCCGTGTGCCCGCATTCATTGTTCTTTCGTTTTATTCTATGACACAAGCCCGAAGAGATTTCATGCACGCATAAAAGAAACGGCCAGGGATAGGCTATTTGGAGACCAGTCGGTATGTCTGAGGAGGGAATCGGATGGATGACCAGGAGCCTAAAGAGAAGCGATATCAAGTAAAGCCGGTCCGGGAACATCCCAAGCCGCCCGTGGGTCAGGTCAACTCGCTGAACCAAGCGGTAAGACAGGAATTATGGTACGTGGATACGGTCGTGGCGACCCCTTTTCGAACATTGCGCCGGCAGCTAAGCACCTCCAAAGGGGCCTGGGCTCAAGGCGCCGACGAGGCTCTTTGGGCCATGGAAGGGATGGCTCGCCTTCCCGTCAAGGTTCTCCAGTCTCTCTTCGGGGAATCGCTCGGACCCACAACCGGTACAAACCGGGAGACCGGGGAACGGTCCCAAGACAGTCGATCTTAAGAGGCTACCAAATCTTTCGTTGTCGAACGCGGGGCTGGCTGGGATAATAGGCCCATGGAGACGACGGCAAAGGAAGCCCCTCGTTATCGGTTGGGAACAAGCGACACATGGCTTTCGCCGATTGGCCTTGGGACTTGGCAATTTAGCCAAGGGCACGGTCTTGTTGGTCGATTTTGGCCGAGACTAGAACCGGCGTTGATGATGTCGATTGTGGAAGAAGCCTTGCGTCACGGGATTAATTGGTTTGATACGGCCGAAATCTATGGCCAGTCCGAAGAAGCACTGGCCGTTGCACTTGACGAGCTCGGGGTAGGGGCTCACGACGTGGCCATCGCAACCAAGTGGTGGCCTCTTTTCCGTTCGGCCGAACACATGGAGAGGACGATTCTTGAACGCCGACGCCGGCTTCACGACCGCCCCATCGTGTTATACCAAATCCACCAGCCTTATTCCCGCTCTTCGATTGCAGAACAAATGGACCAGATGGCCCGCCTGCTCGAGCAGGGACTTATCCGCCATGCAGGGGTTAGCAACTTTTCTGCGAAAGCGATGCGGGAGGCCTCCCGGCAGTTAGAAAAGCACGGGTACCGCCTCGCTTCCAATCAAGTCCGCTACAATCTCGTCGACCGACGCATTGAGGAAAATGGCATTTTAGAGGTGGCTCAGGAACTGGGCGTGACAATCATCGCCTATTCACCGCTCGCCCAAGGACTCTTGACTGGGAAGTTTCATCGTGAGTCCAGTCGGCCTCGGGGTATGCGCCGCTGGGATCCCCACTTTCGTCCGACGAGGCTTCAGAGAATCCGACCGTTGATTGAAGCCCTCGACCAGTTAGCCGAAAAGTATCGGGTCACCACAGCCGAGGTGGCGCTGAATTGGGTGATTACCTATCCGGGCGATCGGGTCATGGCCATTCCCGGGGCAACCCGAGTGAGCCAGGCTGCTCAAAACGCCGGAGCGATGGGGTGGCGCTTGTCCCCAGAGGAGCGCCAATTTTTGACTGAGCACGCGGCCAGCATCCCGTTCTAATAACCTTGTCTAAGACTGTCGAGCGAAATTTGTCCTCCGCGGGAGGAAAAATATTACTGATATGGAAGTCCCTCTCATAATCCGTGAAGGAGGACTTCCATGAAGAATCGTCGTAAAGGACGCGGGTGGCTCTATGCGGTTTGGGCTTTGGGGCTTCTCAGCCTTGTCGGCATGGCGTCGATGCCCGGTGGACATGCCCACGCGGCCTCAACAGCGAAAGGGCTGCCGGCTCACGCGAACATGGTTTCGCCCCAGTCATTGAAGAAGGCCCAATCCCACGGTCCGGTGGCGGCCTCGACTCCCTGGACCTTTTATCTCACGCTTCCTTCAAAGAATAGCCGGGGCTTGGCTAATTACGCCCAGGCGGTGAGCGATCCGTCGTCTCCGCTCTATCAGCACTTTCTCACCCACAACGAGCTCATGAAAGATTATGGGCCCAGTATGGGGCTGGTCCATGCGCTTACCCATTACCTTCGAGCAGAGGGATTTCGGGTGTCACGAACGGGGCAAATGCTAAGCGTTTGCGCGACGGCTGGAAAGGTGGATGCCCTATTTAAGACTCACCTGGCCAAATTTGCGCGGGGGAAACATGTCTTTGTGGCCCCAAATTCGGCCCTTACTATTCCTTCAGCCTTGCGATCGGCCATCGGGATTAGTGGGCTTGTGGTGCATACGGTGACACCCGAACTGCCTTCCCACTTGAAACCGGCCAATAAGATGCCGATGACGCACGATGCGCCTCAAAGTGCGATGATGCCGACTCCTCGGGGAAGTTCCAATACCAATACGCAAAACGGATTGACGGTGACAGCCAAATTAATTTCTCATGGTCCACGGGTACCCGGAATGGCCGTTCGGTATCTGGTGACCGTCACCAATAATGGGGTGCCGGATCAAAACGCGATCGTTGAAAGCGTCACCGGGCCTATTAAGGGGGCGGCGTCGGTGGTTGATTCCACCCTCACCAACTCCTTAGGACAGTTCGTGGTGGACTTTTCGGTATCTCAAGCCCAGTCACTCAGCGCACTCTTGACCGTGGTCGACACATCTAGCAATGCGACCGCTTCGGTCCAACTGCCGACAGCCAACTTTCAAGGACCTTCCGCCAAGACCACGTCGGCGTCGAGCCTTTTTGGGCCGTCGGCCACCGGCACCATCCTGGCTCCTTGGAACCCTCAGTCCAATTCCGTTGTGTCCGCTGTCGATGGCAAACAATTAGAGCAGGAAACAGCCAAGCATGGTCCCGCGGATGTGGCCATTTATACGGCGGGGAATGTTGCCTCGGTATCCGTGAACGATGTCAATACCTTCGCCCAACAGTTTGGCCTGACGCCGCCAAGCGTAAAGGTGGCTTACACGGGGCCCAACGTCTGCACGGTGCAGTCCTGCGGCAACTTGACGATGACGGCTATCGAGCAGGAAGAGAGCCTCGACATGCAGATGGTGGAGACAGCCGCTCCTGGCTCCAACCTTCTAGTCTACGAAGCGGGGAGCCTTCGCAGTGCGCTGAACCAGGTGGTGAGCCAGGACCAGGCTAAAGTCTTTTCCATCAGCTACGGTGACGGTGAAGACGTGGAGGAGGTCTATGCACCAGGTGCCCAAGCGTCCTGGGATCTCTTCGCGGAGGAAGCCAACGTAGAAGGGATTACCATTTCCGTGTCAGCCGGCGACAGCGGCGCCTATGAAGGGGCGCAAAGCGGCGACTTCACGCCGCAGCCTTCCTATCCCGCCAATTCGCCCTATGTCAGCTCGCTGGGGGGCACCGAGGTCTCGGTCAACCCCGACGGGCACGTCAATCAGGTTGCCATGTGGGGCGGCAATATCGGACAGGAGTTGTCCACCCCCGAGCTTCTCTCCTTCCTGAGCATGGAAAACATGATTGCGGGCGGCGGGTATAGCACCTTGGAACCCCGCCCAGCCTATCAGCGTCAGGTGGTGCCGGCCAATGAGGGCCGCGGCAACCCCGATTTTTCACTTCCGGCATCGGTGGTCACCCCCGGCTACTTTGCCTATCTCGGTGGTCAGGCGTACTTTGTCGGCGGCACGAGTGCGAGCGCCCCCCTGTTTGCGGGATTCGTCGGCGACATGACGTTGGCGGTGGGACACGGCCTCGGGAACTTAAACCCCCTCATTTACAGTCAGGATGCTCGCGGCGCGAACGTCATGACACCGGTATCTTACGGCAATAACGGCGTGTACCGCGTGACATCCGGTTACAATGCGGTAACCGGTCTGGGCGAACTTAATGTGGATGCCCTGGCCCAAGCGCTAGCCGCAGCAGGGCCCGGCGGGGGCCATGCACCCAGTCCAGGCCCCGGGCCAGGCCCTGGCCACGAACGGAAACCGAAACCCGGACCCGGAAAATAAACGCAACAGATGAGAGCCCCTGATGAGCGGGGGCTCTTCTTTTTGCGGTATGTCTAATCGCTTGGCCTTCCGCGTAAGCTTGGACAAAGACGTGCGAATGGGGGGCAATCGGGGTAAACGAGCCTTCC
The DNA here is from genome assembly GCA_027343765.1 of Sulfobacillus sp. GTDB lineage: Bacteria > Bacillota > Sulfobacillia > Sulfobacillales > Sulfobacillaceae > Sulfobacillus_B. The sequence continues at coordinate 21,585 of DAHWKG010000019.1, read as the reverse complement.
TGGTTAGGATTGATGTCGGAGGAGCGTGGTTACTCAGTTGACTAGACGGCTTGGAATGACCCGCGACTTGTGGTGGATGACCCTCGCTCAAGGACTCTGGGGATTGGGGTTTGGTCTCTACGGGCTTTTATTCCCCCTTTATGTGGAGAAGCTCGGTGGAGGACCGGTCGTTGTCGGACTGATGACGACGGTCGCCGGCATCATTACCGCCTTTGTGGTCTTTCCTGGCGGCTGGCTTTCGGACCGGGTCGACCGCCGCACGGTGCTCATCTGGGGGTCTTTGGTGGCGGTTCCCTGTCCTTTTTTGTTTGCGGCAGCTCCTCATTGGGAGTGGCTCCTTCCCGGGGTCGCGCTCTACTTTGGGTCGGCATTCTCGGTGCCGACCATGCAAGCTGTCATCGTCTCGGAAGCTACTCCTGACTCCATGTCGACCGCCTACAATGTGGTCATGAGTGTATTCGGCGCGGGCATGGTCATCGGTCCCACCGTGGGGGGATATCTCACATCACATTATTCATATCAATTGGTCTTTATCTTGGCCGGCATTATTTATGCCCTCTCGACACTGGCGATGGCGCAAATTCGCCCTCATCCACCCACGCCTGCCAAATCGGGTGTGCGGGTGGAGTGGCGTCCCAAGAGCCGTCCACGTTATTTTCAATGGGTAATTTTTTCGGCGGGGTTGGCCACGGTGCAGGGTATTGCATGGCCGTTTGTGGTACCCTACTGGAAAACCGTCGGGCATTTATCCATCGAAACGATTGGGGTGCTGGGGTCGGTTGCGATCTTAGCGTCGACCATAACCGGGCCTATTTGGGGCCGCGTGGGTGAAAAGTTCGGGATTCCACGGGCGCTTGGGGCGGGATTGGGTCTTCTGGTGGTCGGTTGGATGGCGCTCTTATGGGCACCCGAAAGCATCGGCTGGGGGCTTTTTTCTGGGTTAGTCCGGGGTTTAGGCGAGGGATCGCGCGGGTTGCAAGGGGTCGCCGTGGGCCGTGTGGCCAGACCCGGAGAAATCGGCACGGCCTATGGGTTTTATAATTTGGTCACGGAATTGGCGGGGGCGTTGGCCCCTTTGCCCGGCGGCCTATTGTTTCGCCACTGGGCGTATGCGCCCTTGGTGGTGGCCACGTTCTTCACAGCCATCATCGCCTGGTGGCTTTGGAATGGGCTCCCTGGGCGGCCAAAACCGCTGCCCCCGGTCCCGACCTAGGAGGACGGCATTTTGTTCAGACGTCTCTTGTTAGCCTTCTTGTTGGTTCCTCTTGTGGAACTTGTATTGATTTTTGTGCTCGCGCACTTCCTCGGATGGTGGCCAACCATTGGGCTGACGGTGCTGTCCTCGCTCCTTGGCGCCTATCTGGCACGGAAGAGTTGGCAGAGTTGGTGGGCCCAGGTGCGAACGGAATGGAGTCAAGAAGGGTTCCCCGTTCACCGTCTGGGAGAAGGCGCGATTTTAGTGACGGCGATGGCTTTTATGATTACTCCGGGTCCATTAACCGGTGTTCTGGGCATTTTATTTACCATTCCCGCGATCCGTCAACGGGTCTCACGTCTCTTAGTCCGCTGGGCGTCCGACCGGCTCATGGCGCGTTTTTGGCGTGACTAACCGCTATCTCAGCCTCTTTCCACGCAACGTCCCCACCGATAGCCCCTGATTGTATGGCGGAAAAAGTCCCCCCAGAAAAGAGGATTTCTCCGCAGGGTCCGGAATCGCTCTCACAATAGAGGGTTCAAGAAGTGAGGCGATATCGTGAAAACAGACGCGGATGTGCGCCGTTCAGTGACGGTACTCATTGATGCTTGGCCCTACACCCATGACGAAATTGAGCACGCTGTCTATTCGGCCCTTAACGTCGCCGACCACGTGAAAATTGTGGTGCCCGATTTGCTGCTACCCTATAGCAGTGCGGACTTCCCTGGTCTTCCGGTGGAAGTGTGGCGCCTGCCTTTCTGGGGGACCTTTACCACCGTGAGAAATTTGGCGCTGGCTCGGGTGACGACTCCTTGGGTTATGTTGATGCATGGCAACGAGGAATTTCAGGCGTCTGATGCCAGCCGGGTGCTCGACGCCCTCGCCTTAGGATATCCCAGCATTTTTCGCCTCATCGTCGCGACCGGATCGGAGGGTCAAATATTGGCCGAACCGGTGCGGGTTTTGCCAATGCTTCCGCATATTCGCTTTTCCGGACGTATTTGGCCACAGATTGCCGGCAGCCTTATTGAATACGGATACGCGGCTCAATCGCTCGCCGGGCATTTATATCGGCTGGAAAACCGGGCTTCCACCGTCGGCGCCACCCGCCGACTGAGGAGTGACCTCATTCACCGCGAAGCGCTGTCGCCCCGGGAATGGCAGGTTAACGTGGCACTGGCGGTGCTGTCATGGGCCGAGCACCGGTATTCTGAAGTCCGCCAGCGGTTGACGAAGGTTCCTCATGGAGCGTCCTTAGAGGGGGCCCGCATTGCCTTTGGGGTGGGGGCGATTGCGCTTTTGGAGCAAGGGCGTCCGGAAGAGGCGTGGTACGATATTCGGCGCATGATGGCCCGCCATCCGGAGTGGGCGGAACTTTGGGTGATTGCCGGGCAAGCGGCAATGGCGCGAAGCCTGTGGGACGACGCTATGCGGTACTTCGCCAAGGCGACCCGTCTTCCCGAAGAGCCGTTGCCACATATGGAACCGGGCTACGCCACCGTGCAGGCACGTCTTCGATATGCCGAGGCTGAATTGCAGGCAGGACGAACCCGAGCGGGACTGGCACAGTTTTTGGCACTAATTGAGGACTACCCCAGTTATCGTGCGGCTTGGCAGGCGGTCTTAAGTCTTTTGCGGGGTATGGACGCGAGCGAGATTTTTTCCACCATGGCGACCGTGGTCGCCCCCTCGAAAATTCGACATTTTTTTGGCCTCTTGGAGATGCCCACTGAGGACGAACGAGCCCTCAAGGAATGGCTGGAATCCCGCGAAATCCATTACTAATTTCTTCATCCAAAAGAAGGAAATGGCATAAAGCTGTCGAAAGGTGAAAGTATCGGAAAAACAAATTCCGACATGGAGGGGTTATCATGTCGAGTAAATCGCTGGCTTTCTTCCAAGACGGACAGGCTGTCGAATTGTCGTCGCCCATTTTTGGCCGGCCGCGTACTAAGCGTCGGGGTCGTCGGAGCGAGTCCGACCGCTACTTCCCGAATGGGATGATTAAGCCGACACGCGATGAATTATTGCAATTCATACTAACCCATGTGCTGTACCAGGTCGATGCGACCGTGGGAGGGCCCATCTTTTGCAAACACATCATGAAACCGAACCGAGAGCGCAATCGAGAAAGTATGTACCACGTGGTTCTGGGACCACATACCTGGACCGGTGTATGGGAAGTCGTGGGCAACCGCCGTATGTTTGACATTCATGCGGAGTATCTGGCCCGGGAAAGCACGTGGGTTCCGCAAATTCAATTGTCGCCCGGCAACTATATTGGTGTGGATAACTTGAATGGCATTGAATTGGATCCTATTCGGCTGCGTCGTGAAATCATTCGTCGCGGATTTGCGACCCCTGAAGAATACGACCGCTTTACTGGCGGCGTGTCGAATCGGTACCGGGCTATCCCCTTTGCCGAACGAGGAATCTGGATGTAGGGGGATTAGCGATGCGCTTGGATGTCAGCGCTTTTGGCGGCATCATCTTTGGGGTCATTGCTCTCGTGGGAGGATTTGTCCTCGAGGGGGGGCGAGCCGGCGCGTTGCTTCAGGGCACGGCCGCCCTGATTGTATTCGGTGGAACTATTGGGGCCACCGCCGTATCGTTTTCGCTCGATGAGCTGAAGCAGGTGCCACGGCTATTCCGGATGGGATTGACGCGTTCAACGTTTGATCCCGTCCAACTTATCGAGCAGTTGGTTCGCTACACTGATATTGCTCGCCGCCAGCAGCCGCTGGCGCTGGAACCGGAAATTGCGCTAGCCAACGACCCGTTTTTGGAAAAGGGTCTGCAACTTATCGTGGACAACGCTGATCCCACCTTCATGCGCCAAATGATGGAAACCGACATCTATGCGCAGTCGAGCCAGCAGAAAATGGGCGCATCGATCTTTGAAGCGGCGGGGGGATACGCCCCCACCATGGGGATTGTGGGGACCATCATGGGTCTCGTGCACGTGTTAGGGGAGTTGACGGGGAACCCCAACCAACTAGCTTCCGCAATCGGCTTGGCCTTTATTGCCACGCTGTATGGCGTGGCCAGCGCCAATCTGGTGTGGTTGCCACTAGCCGGAAATCTCAAAAATAAAGCGAAGCACGGGACCTTGATGCGGCAAATTGCGTTGGAAGGCCTGTTGTCGATTCAACAGGGGATGGCTCCGTCCATGTTGCGCGACAAATTGATGAGCTTTATTCGCCCCTCTGGCGGGCCGGGCGCTGGAAGCGACGCTGTCAGCCCAGCGGTTGAGGAGGTCCAAGTATCGTGATGGAAGAGGAACACGAGGAAGGAGGAGGAGGAGAAGGCGGCGGGATGATGCGTTGGCTCATCACCTACGCCGACCTGATTACCCTCTTGTTGGCTTTCTTTATTGTGTTGTATGCCATGAACCGTACGGAGCAGATAAAATTTTCGCTGGTAGCTCAGGCGCTGGCGAAAAACTTCGATTCCAATAGCATTGTCGGAAGTTCGCCGGGCCCATCGATTATCACGGGAAACAGCGGCACCGCGGCGAATCGGGCGGAGAAGCAGCAGTTGCAGTCGTTGAGCCACCTGGAAACTAGGCTTCAGCAAGCGATTGACAAGGCTGGGCTTCAAAATCAGGTATCCGTCACCAGCAACCAGCGGGGGGTTGAAGTGAGTCTCGATGCGACAACGTTGTTCCGACCGGGATCGGCTGCTCTTTCGCCCCAAGCCCATCGGTTGATGCGGTCATTGGGACAGGTGTTGACTACGGTGCCCAATGATATTGAGGTGGTGGGGTATACCGATTCCACGCCGATTCACACCAACCGCTACAGGAGTAATTGGCAACTATCAGCGATGCGGGCCGCCAATGTGGTTTATCAATTAAGCCGTGTCCCGCATATCAAGCCTCAGCGCCTGTCGATCGCGGGATTTGGACAATACCATCCGGTGGCCACCAATGCTACTGTGGCGGGACGAGCGAAGAATCGCCGCGTGAACATCTTGGTGTTGCGGCAGGATGTGGCCCAAGTGGCTATCGGGCAGGGGCCCTAAAGGACGGGAGGGATGAGTTATGGGAATCGGACCGCTCAGCAATACCACCGACGCGGCGATCGTGGCGACGATGAACTTGAGTCGCAAGCAAGAGCTCTATATTACCAACGACATGGCGAATTACGACACGCCAGGGTTTAAGGCGCAAAATCTGTCCTTTCAGAATCAACTGGCCCAGGCCCTCCATCAAGGACCCGGGGCGGCCCTTGGCGTGACGGGTACGGTGGCGACGACGCCCGGTTCCGTTGGGAACAACGGCAACAGCGTGTCGATGACGGCAGAAATGGCGGATTTGGCCCGCTCACAGTTGCTTTATCAAACGGCCGTTCAGGCCTATAACCAGAAAACCACCGAAATTAAAATTGTGACCGAAGGGAAGGCGCAATAATGTTCGATGGATTAAACATTGCCTCCACGGGCATGGTCGCGGAGTCATTTCGGCTGTCAGTGGTGGCCAACAATCTAGCCAATGCCGACACCACCGTGACTGCTCAGGGGGGGCCCTATCGGAGCGAGTACGTTACCTTCAAGAGTGGACCGGCATCCGCATCGGGACCAAATTCGGGCGTGGGGCAAGGCGTGATGGTATCGGGCCTGTACCAAGACCAAAGCCCCTTCAAGGTGGTCTACGATCCCACCAATCCGCAAGCGAATGCCCAGGGCAATGTGCTTTACCCGAATGTCAACCTGCAGACGCAGATGGTCGATATGATTGAGGCGTCCAAAGCCTATCAAGCCAACGTCAGCGCGTTCAACTCCGGCAAGTCGATGGACTTGAAGGCGCTCACCATCGGGTCGTAAGATGGCGCTGCCGATTACGCCGCTTCCCTCCGTCACCCTAGGGGGCGGCCAAGCTCAAAAGGCCAGTCTTTCATCGAACTTTGGGTCGCTTTTGGGACAAGCGGTCCAAGGCTTGGAAAAGAGCCAGACGAGTGCCAACGAGACTATTCAACAGGCCATGACCGGCAATGTGTCGGTGACTCAGGCTATGGTGGCTATGACCCAGGCTCAAAGTGCTCTGGATGTGGCCACCTCGATTCAAAATCAGGCGATTTCTGCCTACCAAAACATCATCAATATGCCGTTGGGTTAAGGGGATAGGTTATGGATAATCGTGCCCAAGCGTTTCTGAGCCGCTTTGGTGAATGGTGGACGGCGCAACCGCAGTCGAAGAAACTGCGGCTGGGTGGGTTGGTGGTCTTGGGACTAGCGTTGCTGGTAGCTGGTTTTGCGGTGATCGCCAGTCCGAATTGGCAACCCTTATACACCAACCTTAACGCACGCACGGCGGGACAAATCACAGCGCAGTTGAACACGATGAAAATCCCCTATCAGCTGACCCGCGGTGGATCCACCGTGGAGGTTCCCAAAAAGGACGTCAATCAGGTCCGGGTCTCGCTCGCGGATCAAAATATTCCCTCGTCCAGTGTCGGCCTTCCCTCCAATTCCATGAACTTTAGTCTTGGAGAGACGAATCAGGAGATTCAGCTGACCCAACTAGCCAATCTGGAAGCGACCCTGGAATCGACGATTAATAGCATTAACGGGGTTCGTTCCAGTCGGGTGCTGATTAATCAACCGTCACCGAGCCTCTTCGGGGAAACTTCCTCTCAATCTACGGCCTCGGTGTTCGTGGATCTGGCGCCCGGAGCCACGCTATCGGCGGGGCAAGTGCGGGGCATCATGAACCTGGTTGCGCACTCGGTGTCCGGGCTTAAGGTGAGCCAGGTTTCCGTGGTCGATCAAATGGGTGCCGTGCTCTCGGCTGGGGTATTGAATAACTCCAAGGCGGCCAGCGTCTCAGGTACTACCGGGGCGGAGCTCTCCGCAGAGAACGCGGTGTCATCCCAGATTCGGGCCAATGTGGAAAATATGTTGAGCCAGGTGTTGGGGCCTGGAAACGCGGTCGTGCAGGTGCGGGCTATCCTGAATTTTAACCATTCCACCGTTCACACGGTCCAATACGGGCACTCGGTGCTGTCCTCGCAGCAGGTGGAGACAAAGACCAGTTCCGGCGTGACGCCGCCCTCCACTCCGGTTGGCACTGCGGGCAACACGCCCACGGTGACCACCCAGACTACCCCGTCGTCTAGCAAGTCTAACAGCAAGACGACTATCAGCAACTACAAAGTGGGTTCCACGAAGACTCAGCAGACGATTCCGGCGGGGCAAATTCAGCGCCTCACCGTGGCTGTGGTCGTGGATAAAAAGCTTAGTCCCGCTGAAGCCCGGCAACTAAAGAGTTTGGTCGCGAATGCAGCCGGGGTCAACTTCAAGACCGGCGACCAACTGTCCGTGGTGGGCATGCCCTTTAACCATTCGGCGGTGTCACAGGCCGTGGCGGCGATGCAAAAAGCCCAGCGGGCCCAGACCATCCGCCAAGCGGCCATGGCGCTAGGCGCGCTGATAGCCTTAATCGTGGTGATCCTCATGATTCGACGCACAGTGAAGAACCGAGCACCCGTGGAAGCGCCGGTCATGACCCTTCCCACAGCCGTAGGGGCGCAGGAGAACTTCCAGGAACCAATGTCGGTTGCCGAGTTATTGGATGAAATGCGGGCAGCCAAGGAGCCCACCATCTCAGATCAAGCGCGTCAGCGGTTGGATGAAATGGCCCGGAACGATCCAGAGACGGCCGCTCGTCTTTTAAAGGCTTGGATGGAAGACGAGAGCTAGTTGCACCGGTTAGGATGGGAGGAATAGCCATGCCGATATGCCAGGAGAGTGACCATCAACGTATTGCGTGTCGGCTATCCGTGGCGTCCTCCTCTCGTTTCGGGGGTGAGCCTCATGGATAGGGCGCAGGGGGCCCGCAAGGCGGCAGTGTTGCTATTAAGTATGGGAGCAGACGAGGCGGCTGGCATTCTCCGTTACATGAAGCGCTCCGATGTCGAGGCGATTACGGTGGAGATTGCCAAGATGAAGCGGGTCGATCCGGCGGTTCAGGACGAGGTGTTAAGCGAATTCTATCACCTCAGTCAAGCGGAACGGCAAATTGCTGAGGGTGGAGCCGACCTGGCCAAAGACATGTTGGAGCGTGCCTTTGACGATCAACGGGCCACCGAGATCATGCATCGATTGCGCAACTTTTTACAGAAGCGGCCGTTCGAAATGTTGCGCAAGGTCGACCCCGCCCAGATTACCTCCTTGGTCCAAGACGAGCATCCCCAAACCATCGCCGTGATTTTATCGCACACCGAACCGGCGCAGTCAGCGGCCGTCCTCTCGGCATTGCCGCCGGAATTGCAGACGGATGTGGCGCGGAGGATTGCGTTGATGGGCCGGGCGGCCCCGGAGGTCATCAAGGAAGTCGAAGCCCTCATTGAACAAAAACTCTCCGACTTGGCCGCTGACGAGGCCAGTGGGGGCGGCGGTGGACTGAACGTGATTGTGCCGATTCTGAACAATACCGAGCGGGCGGCGGAACGGCTGATTATGTCGCGCCTCGAAGAACAACATCCAGACTTGGCCGAGGATATTAGAAATCGCATGTTTGTGTTTGAAAACATTGTCCAGTTGGATGACCGGGCCATCCAGAAGGTGCTTCGCCGAGTGGACAACAAGACTCTCGCCATGGCCTTGAAGGGAGCGCCGCAAGATATCTCCTCCAGGATTATGAAGAACCTGTCGCAGAAAGCGGCGGAGCTCTTAAAGGATGACATCGAGGTTTTGGGCCCCGTGCGCATTCGGGACGTGGAGCAATCCCAGCGCGAAATTGTGAACATCATTCGCCAGCTCGAAGATCAGGGCGAAATCATTATTTCACGGGGGGAGAAGGATGATTTCGTCCTCTAAGGTGGTGAAAGCCCATCAACAAACGCTCGCAAGACAACGTGTGGCGGTGGAGGCGCTATTGCCGGAGACCCAAGAGACCGACTTCGAACCGGAACTCACTGAGGCAGTCAGCGAAGTCGTGGCACGGGCCAAGAGTGAGGCGCGGGCCATTATTGAGGAAGCCGAAATGTCCGCCGAGACCTTGCGTCAAGAGGCCCGTGATCGGGGATTTCGGGAGGGCTATGAGGCGGGTATGAGCGAAGGGCGCGAACGGTCCCGCGAGGCTTGGGAGGAAATCCGCGCCAGACTCACAGAACCACTGGAACTAGCCGAACAAACCGAAGCCTATTTGAATCGCCTCAGTGATGAAAGCACCTGGGCGTTGGCCGCCGCCCTCTCCCTGGCCGTATACTCACGGCTTAAGCTGGAGCGTTTGGACGTGGTGGTCGCTTATATTGAAGAACTGGTCAGCACCGTCGATGGTCCCAAGGTGAACTTGTTCTTAGACCCCACGTGGGGCCCGCGTCTAAAAGCTTTGGAGGAGTTGTTGAAGGATACGTTGCCCAATCTGGTGATAAAGATTGACGAACAGCTCGCTCAAGGCCTGATGCGTGCGGAGGGAGACACGGGTGGCGCCCTAGGGGGGCCTTGGCTCTCCTTAAAGGCGTTGCTAGAGGAGGTGCTGGGATGACCGATCCTGAGGTCATTCACCGTATCCCGGGGGAGCGGCGTTTTTGGCGCTTTGGGCGTATTGAGGCCGTGCGCGGGCTCTCGGTCGTAAGCCGAGGCCCCAAAGCCGCTATCGGCGAAATTGTCTGGTTGATGGATGGCGATCGGGACGTCACCATGCTGGAGGTCTCCGGATTTCTCTCAGAGGGGCGGCTGCTCCTCACCCCCTATGGGGACCTGACTGGGCTTCGCCAGGGCATGATGGTTCGGGCGACTGGACGGCGTCTTCGCGTGCCGGTGGGCCGTGGGCTGTTGGGGCGAGTGGTGGATGGGACTGGAGAGCCGCTGGATAACCAGGCTCGGGTAGCCGCTCGCCGGCAGGAGATTACGCCCGAACCCATCCGACCCTTAGATAGGAAGCCCATCGATTCACCGCTCTGGACAGGGATTCGTGTCGTGGACGGTCTTTTAACGCTGGGGCGGGGGCAGCGGGTCGGGATTTTTGCCGGGGCTGGTGTGGGCAAGACCACGCTATTGCAGCAGATGTTGGAAGGCACCAGCGCTGACGTGGCCGTGGTTGCCCTTATCGGCGAACGCGGTCGGGAAATCGCCGAATTCTATCACGGCTTAGCGCCTGAGGCGCTGGCCCGAACGGCGGTGATTGCCGCCACCTCGGACAGTCCCGCGATCTTGCGCCTTCGCGCCATGGACACCGCCTTTCGTGTCGCTGAGGCATTTCGCCAGGACGGCATGGACGTCATGATGGTGGTTGACTCCCTCACCCGTGTAGCCATGGCGCAGAGTGAGGTCGGCCTTGAAAGTGGGGAACTGCCTTCGGTGCGGGGTTTCACGCCGTCAGTCTTCCATCTGCTGCCTCGGGTTCTAGAGCGGGCTGGGCGGGTCGGGTCGGGCAGCATTACGGGCATCTTCACTGTGCTCCTGGATAGTGATGACCCGGCCGACCCGATTGGCGATGCAGTACGGGGTATTTTAGACGGCAACCTCTACCTTGATCGCCGTCTAGCGGAGCGCGACCACTTCCCCGCCATTGATGTGTTGAAGAGTTTGAGTCGGGTGATGCCCGAAGTCACCCAGCCCGACCACCAACGCTTGGCCTCCCGGGTTCGCCGTGTGTTAGCCCGACTCGAGAAAAGCGCTGATTTGGTCATGCTGGGCGCGTACCACCCGGGGAGCGATCCGATTTTGGATGCGTGTTTACGCATTGAGCCGGAGCTGACAGCGTGGATGACCCAAAGTGTGAGGGAGTTCGTGCATGCTGAGGAGACACTGTCCTCGCTGCATGAGCTGCTGTCTCGCGATCCGGGGCTCGAATCGGCATGATTGTGACCTTGATTGAACTTCAGGAAAGCGAACGCGATCGCCTCCGGGAAATGTTGGCCGCTTTAGTGGAAGAACAGCGCGTACTTCACGAAGAAAAGGGATATTGGCTATCGAAGATGGGAATTCCGACAAGTTCTCTCATGGGGTCAGACGATATCGCCGGATGGCTGGCTTTCGCCGCGCGAGCCGACCGCGAACTGCAAAACCTGGCAGAAAAGGATTTTCTTGTCGAAGCGCGAATAAATGAGTGTCGAACAGCTATTTTAGGCGTTAGCCGTCGCATCGAAACATTGCAAGAGGTGTTGCAGCGACGGGAAGAGGGGCGCCAGAAGGTGCTTCAGCGCCGACAAGGCCGAGAGTTGAGCCAGCGCGGAGTTGCACGCCGTGCCAAAGAGGAAGCGGAGGGGGAGCTGTGGGACTAGATCCGAACCAGTCCGTGCACATCGTTTTCACGAACCGGACAGTCCAGAGCCGGGTCATCCGCGCAGTACGGGATGAAGTCTATATTGACGCGCTTCGCGACGCCGAAATGGAGTTGACCCCGCTTCCGGGTCAGAAAATCTCCATCCGGTGGTCGGAGGATGAGACGCTCTATCAGCAGTTCGCGCGCGTCACAGACGTGCTCGACCCCATCCCTATCATCGTGGTCAAGATGGAGGGTGTACCGCGGGTGGTGGAATTCCGAAAGTCGTTTCGTGTTAAGGTTGCCCTTCCCCTAGAATATGGGCTGGTCCGGCCCGATTCAGAGATGTTGGTGACCACCACCATGGACGTGTCATCCACCGGTCTTCGTTTTCCGAGTGCCGTGAAAGTCTGGAATGGGCTTGAGTTGAAAATGCGGCTCAGAGTCGAGCAGCGGATTTTGCAGGTGGTGGGAAAGGTGGTCCGCGTGTCTGCCAAACCTCGTGAAGTCCGAGGGCGGCAAAGTTGGGAGACGGCAGTGCAGTTCACGCATATCTCGCTCTCTGACCGCAAGTGGCTAGAGCAATATGTGCGCCGTCAACACGCGCGGTTAAGTATCGGACGCTGACAGAAGGGAGGTGAGGCAACGCGAGGTAGTCAGTGAAAGGAGGTGAAAAAAATGATGAGTAGCACCATGATAATCTCGGGTCCGCAAGCGGCGCCCACCCGTCCTAAAGTCGCACCAGGTAAGTTTAAACACCTGGTCAAGATTCGACTGCCGGTTACGGGAAAATCAGTCCACACCAAAGCGAAACCGAAGCCGGGCGCGCATAAACCCGAAGCCAACCGAGCGAAGAAGCTTGGTCATCCGCTGGCCCCGGACTTGCTGCCAGCGCCGCCACCAGAGACCCCTCACCATCCCTTGAGAAGCCTCAAGCTCGGGAACCCGTCTTACCTGGGGCAGGCAAAGTCGGCAGTGAGGCTTAAGCTTTCGCCGGTCAGGACGGGGAAGCTTGCAGGCGATCGGAAGGCCTTCGCTTTACGGATCGGTCGTCAGGCAATCCGTATTCACCAGAAACAGGTGGTATCCGGCAAAGCCAAAGGGCCGGCCGCGATAAAGGAAAAGGCCGAGGCGGCTCTCAAAGCTACTATGATGGGGACGAAGCCACCGGTAAAGTTGAAGGCGACTCGCCTGAGAGTTTCGCCCGGCGGCGGTCACCGGCCACCTCTGAAGGTCCGGGGAACGAGTTCCGACGTCGTTCGGTCCGGGACGTCAACTGTAAAGCCAAGGGTTACCTTGGGGAAGACGGCTCACCCGGTTCCCCGCGCGGGTGCAAGGGCGCCTCAAGCTCCGAAGTCGTTTGGCTTGACCGCTGGCACACCCGGGACCCTCGCCCCGCCGGCCGCGTCGCATCGGACTAGCACGGGCGGGGAGTCCCACCAGGCCAAGGTCGAAACGCCGGCGCCGGCGCCCGGTTGGAAAATCCAAGCGGGTCCGATGGTACAGCAAGATGGCGTGAAGCATTCGTCATGGATCATTCGGCCGCCCGTTTCGGCCGGGCAACCCATGAAACTGGAGCTCACCCAAGAAGGGTCGAAGCTTAAGGCGGATCTCACCGTGAGTGCGAGCCAAATAGCCACGGGCCTCGTGAATGCTTCCCCGACGGCGCTCCCCCACCACGCCGTGCATTTGCCTGACGGAGTATCTACGTTGGAGTTCTCCTTGTTCTCGCAAGGGGGGAATCAGGCGTTTTCGGGTGATCCAGGGCACTCCGGGGGCACCGTGCCATATGTCCCGGAGTTGGGAAGGCATTTTCGATCGCCTGAAGTCCCCACGGGGGCTAGTTACGGTGAGGGTAGTGCATTCACCAGCGGTATCGACTATCGAGTCTAGTCAAAAGGAGGAACCATGAGTATGAATCCTATTTTGCCAACGGGGACGGCCAATGTGACGGGTGCGACGGGTACCCCGAATACCAGTTCGAGCACGTCATCCGGAAGCCTGGGGTCGAAGCTCAATGAGCAGTCGTTTTTGACGCTCCTATCAGCGGAGCTCAAATACCAAGACCCTTTGAGTCCTATGAACAACACTCAGTTTGTCGCCGAGCTGGCTCAATTCTCTCAGCTCTCGGCCGTGACCAGCCAAACCTCGACCTTAAAACAGATTCTGTCGGCGGTGCAGGGGAACTCTGGCAACATTATGACCGCGAGCCAACTCATTGGGAAAACGGTGACAACCACTGCGGGAAAATCCGGGCAGGTTACGGCGGTCACGAATGGTAGCCATGGCATGAGCTTCGATGTGTCGGGCGTAGGGGCCGTTCAGGCGAGCAACATCGCAAAAGTTAGCGAGTCATGAAGCCGATTCAAGGGCCGTCGTTCGAGCGTCTATCCTCGACCGTAACAAAAGGAGGCACTGTACCAGCGCCGGGATTCCGGGGTCTGGTGCAGGAGAAGATCAACTTCAGCCGGCACGCGGCGGACCGGATGCGCGAGCGTAATATTACGCTCTCGTCCACGCAAATGAACCAATTGCACGAAGCGATGGACAAGGCTAAGGCGGCCGGCGCTAAGCAGGCGGCGATTGTCATGGACCCCGGAATTTTCATCGTTGCTCCCCAAAAGGGCACCGTCATCACTACGGTCCCTCAGGGTGGAACCGATTCGATGCAAACCATTTCCAATGTTGATGCACTGGTCTTAGTAGGCCGGACCTCTTCTGAGGGCGCTTCGTCCCCCCGACCGACTGACGGGGGACAACCAGGGCCACTCCATTGGAGCTTGATGAACGCGATGGAAGAATAAGAGGAGGTTAACGCATGTCTGGAAGTATGTACGCGGCCATTTCTGGCCTAAACGCCGACCAGTCGTTATTAGGCACGGTGTCAGAAAACATTGCCAACGCCAATACCGTGGGCTACAAGGCAAGTTCCATGACGTTTGCCCAAGCGTTGCAGCAAACGCTGTCCGGAGCTTCCGCGCCTACGGCGACAATTGGGGGGATTAACCCCGTACAACAGTCTGCTGGTGGGGCGGTTAATGTGGCCGGGGTTCAGATTAACACGAACGAGGGGTCATTGCAGTCAACCGGGATTAACACCAACCTTGCCATCCAGGGAAACGGCTACTTCATTGTGAAAACCTCGCAAGGGGGGTACGCTTACACCCGCGCGGGGGATTTTAGTTTGGATGCCAACGGCAACTTGGTTAACCCCGAAGGCGACATGGTTATGGGTTGGTCCCCCACCACCATTAGCAATAAGGCGCAGACGGGGACCAACATGGTGCCCATCAGCATTCCACCCAATCAGACCCAGCCCGCAGCCCAGAGCACCAAGATTACCGTCACTGGCAACATCAATAGCCAGGACTCGACCGTGTCCGTGCCGACCACTGCCTACGATTCCTTAGGGAATCAGATCCCCGTCACGCTAACATTTAAACAGTCGTCCTCCAGTCCGGGGACATGGAATGTAAGTTATTCCTACACCCCGTCAGGCAGTACTACCCCGACTACTTCGTCAGCCGGGTCGGTCACCTTTTACACGAGCGGTTCGAACGCGGGGACTGTCAAGTCGACCTCGTTGTCGTCTCTCGCATTACCTAATGATCCAGGCGTTAGTTTGAATCTTAAAGGCATGAACGATTTCGCGATGTCCTCGAATCTGACGGCGAACGCCGACGGGAACCCGGCGGGAACCTTGCAGAACTTTACGATTGGGTCGGACGGCACCATCACCGGGAGTGCTTCCAATGGGGGTACCAAGGTGTTGGGACAGGTCGGGTTGGCCAACTTTACCAATCCCGGGGGCCTACTCAATATTGGCAATACCCTCTGGCAACAATCGCCCAACTCTGGAGCGGCCAATGTGGGGACCGCCTCTACGGGGCAATTAGGCAGCATCGCGGCCGGGGAGTTGGAAGGCTCGAATGTGAGTCTCGCCAACGAGTTCGTCAACATGATTATGGCGCAGCAAGGGTATCAGGCGAATTCCAAGGTAATTACCGTGTCTCAGATGCTGGGCACGACCTTGGTGAACGCGATTCAACCGTAGTCGTGTTGGGATTCAGGACCGGGGCGTTCACGCCCCGGTCTTATTATGGTTACCTAGGCGTGGCCGATGACCGGCATTCGGAGGTTCTCGGATAGCGGGGGATGTGGCGAGTGTAGGCTGGAGAGAAACCTTTCTCGGAAAGACAGGAAGTCGCACTATGCTTGTCGAAGTATGTGGTAACAAAGGAGTGGGAACCGGTCAATGGAATTGAAGGAATTATGGCGTGTCGTCAAAAAGCGACTCGCAATGATTGTTGTGATCACCTTGGTTGCAACCGTCACGAGTGGCGTTGTGTCCAAAATCGTGTTGCCCAAAGTGTACGCTGGGACCGTGACGTTGATGGTGATTCCGCACAATAGCGCTCAAGACTTGTTGACCTCGATGGTGACCGGTCAACAGCTCGTCGATACCTATAGCCAGTTGGTCACAGCGCCCTCGGTGGTGAATCATGTTAATGCCTCCCTTCACCTGGGTGAAACCGAGCAACAACTGACCCATGCAATTACCGCAACCCCCGAGACCAACACCGACTTATTGACCGTGACGGTGAAGGGGACGTCACCCACATGGAGCGCCAGGGTGGCGAACGCCGTGGCGAATCAAACGGTTGCGTTGGTCACCAAGGTACAAGGGCAAAAGAATTTGGAAGTCGTTACGGCGGCGGCGCCGTCCTCGATCCCTGTAGCTCCGAAGGCCAAGACCAACGTGGCCATCGCCTTTGTTTTGGGACTTTTGGTGAGTGGGGGTTTGGCATTTCTCTTGGAATACTTGGATGACTCCGTTCACTCGGAAGAGGACATCAAGCGCTATTTTGGCGATTGGCCGATTCTGACTGTTATCCCTGCCATTCCTTCGAAGCCAGTTGTCAGCAATCGGGCAAGGCAGCAACAGGCCACGGCCAAACGAGAACCGTCCCGTCGCCGGGGCAACCAAAGTAGCCGTAGGACAGAAAGGGGTTAGTCATGGGATCACGAGAATTGATACAGCTTTTAGATCCGAAATTAGTCACCATGACCGCTCCGAATTCAACTGCCAGTGAGCAATATCGGGCCCTTCGCACCAATCTCGAATTTTTAGGCGTCACCGACCATCTTCAGACCATTCAGGTGACTAGCGGGGTGCCAGGCGCGGGAAAAAGTTTGACGGCCGCCAATTTGGCTATCGTGATGGCCCAAGCGGGGCGACGCGTGCTGTTGGTTGATGCCGACTTGAGACGGCCCACCATTCATCACCTATTTGCAAGCGCTAACTTGTCGGGCCTCACGACGGCGATGACGCGCCTCGAAAACTGGCCGCAGTATCTCACGCCTAGCCCTCTGTCGAATCTGGCTGTCCTCACCTCGGGGCCGATTCCGCCGAATCCGTCGGAAATGCTGGGATCCAGTGCCATGAGCCACCTTTTGAAAAGTTTTCAAGGCGAATATGAATATGTCATTGTCGATACACCTCCGGTGGTCGCGTACACCGATGCCGCTGCGTTAAGCCAGCTCGTGGACGGAAGCATCTTCGTGGTGCGTGCTGACTTTGCCTCCAGGCAAGCCGATTTAAAGGGCAAGGAGCGTCTGGAGCAGGTGAACGCGCGGATTCTGGGGATTGTGTTAAATGGGTTGAATCTTGAGGGCGACCAAGCGTATAGCTACTATTACGGGTATGGCGCCAAGGCGCCTTCCTAATGTGCGCTTATACGTTCGTCCGCAATATTTGTCCCTTAAGGGGGAAAAGACAACGCAGTATCGTCGACTGGTCGTGTTCCTGATTTCGTTGGGGATAGCAGGATCCATGGCGGGTTGCGGCGCCAGGGGAACGACAGCGAGTTCTAATATAGGACGTCATCATACGAGATCTACGACACCCCGCCCGTCTACTCCTTCGTCACCATCGAACAATGAAACCGTCCAGAGGGTGATTCACGTGTCTCGGGGCCCGTTTGATGAAACCATTAAAGAAGCCATGCAGTATCTTCGCCAAAGGTCCGCCCGTTTTTCCTATATGGCACCGACGGAACCGGGATTTTCCCCGAAGGTTCCACACCTGGCTGCGTTGGCTACGGCCAATGCCCGAGGCTACACGGTCAACCTTTTTTCCAGCGACAAACGGCTTCCCATCAACAGCCCGATACTGTCCACGGCACCCTACGAGCAGGCCGACGCCATTGTAGGCTCGTTCGGAGGCCGACCCTACTCGTCATCATCGAGGGCGCTCGCATCGTTATATGTGAGCTCGACCCATTCCATCGCGCCGGCCTACCAGCCTCCACCAAAGGTTGGGGACACAGAGGTCAATTTGGGAGAGGGCATCTATGGTTTCGAATATGTGAATGACACGTCGACCCCGGGTACGCCAATGGTGGTCTGGCACGAAGGGGACTGGACACTGGAAGTCTGGGATGGGTCGATAACCCAGGACCTAGCCCAGGCCAGAAAGTTGGTCGGATACCTCCATCGCCACCTGCTTCCCGAAACTTTTGGGGTCGTCGGCGAAAATATTGCTGGGGACGGGGAGCATACCACGGTAGAGTGGGTGTACGGGAATATGCTGTATTCTGTGTTCAATTACCAAAGTGGCCTTCAGGCAGTGGAAATGGCCGCATCGGCACGTGTCTTTCCTTCTGGGCAGAGGAGGCCCTAGCGGGGAGCATCGATTTCCCTGATCAGGACGCGCTCTCTTTGAAAGTAATTTGGCTAAAGGAGTTCAGCGTATCTCCGGAAATGGTTTGTGTCACCCAGAAAGTATGGAGCCGGATACCTTTCACGGTGACGTGAATGGGTCGAGATACGCTTTTCCCAGTGACGCTGGCTTCGCTTACCGTCCCGGACAAAACTAAGGTTGATGCCGAGGATGTCTTGCCTCGAAGATTGGCTTGAATCAAGGACCCGAATTCGCCCATGTAGGCGACGGCTGTCACCCTTTGGCCATGAATGGACTGGATTACTAAGGACTCGCGCGGCGTTCCACCACCCGGATTGCTCAGCTCCCATACGCTGCCAGTTTTTACACGCGTGGGGCCGAGCTTGAGTGTGGCTATGGGCGCGGGCTTGAACGGCTTAACGGCCTTGGGGTGAGTTTGTCCACACGCTGAGAGAATAACCATTAGGGCGGTCGCTGTGATATAGAGCCTCGTGCGCATCGGACACCTCCTTCCGTATCATATCACGCGGAAGATGGGTGGTCCCGGCGAAATATTACCAGCGCACCGGAGAGCGAGGAGGACGGCCTGACAGCACCCGCTCGACGTCTTCGAGGACCAGTGAGGTCGTCCGCGCCAAGGCCTCCTCGGTTAACCCGGCTAGGTGCGGGGTCAGATGAACGCCCGGATAGGAGGCTATTGGATCCGGCTGCTGGGGCGGCTCCTCCTCACGCACGTCTAAAAACACCGGCCCCAGCCGACCCATTTTGAGGGCCTCCGCTAAGGCTAATTCATCGATGAGTCCCCCTCGCGCGGTGTTGATGAGAACCATGCCCGGTTTCGCGCCGCTCAACACCGAGGCATTGATGAGATGGGCGGTCTCCTGGCGTAGCGGCGCGTGGAGCGACAGCGCATCAGCACGGGAGACGAGCTCCATTAAGCTCGATTCGGGAATCACGGTTCCGTCAGCAATCAGGGCATTGAAGGGGGCGAGATGAGGATCGTAGGCTCTAACCGTCATTCCTAAAAAGCGGGCGGTGCGGGCGACACGCGTCCCGATGTCACCCATCCCCACTAAGCCGAGCGTCTTACCATGAACTTCCCTCCCACCCAAGTGCCGCTGCCACTGACCACCGCGCGCCGCTTGGTGCCAGTCGACCCAGGGGCGCATGCTGTAGAGAAGCGCACCGATGACATATTCCACCACCGCCACTGCATTGGCACCGCGGGCATAGACCACTGTTACCCGCCGTTCCTGGCACGCATCCACGTCGATGTTGTCGAGCCCCACCCCCAGCCGCCCGACGACTTTCAAGTGGGGAGCCTCATCAAGGAGGTCCGCCGTCACGCGGGTTCGGTTTCGTACGATGAGGCCTTCAGCCTGCTTGAGGGCGCCTAAAAGCGCTGCCGCATCTCCCCATAAATCGGGGAGATATGTTGCTGGACCGGGGAGCTTCTTCAGCAAAGCTAAGCCGTGCGCGTCCATCCATTCACTAATCACGATCATGGAATCCCCCCAATGGGATGAAATGGGAATCTCCCCTCATCATTCAAATGTCCCTTGATGTTTCGTATTCGCGGAGGCCGGTTTTTATAATGGGGAGAAGAGATTGGGGGATTTAGGCATGTCAGCCGTCGGATTGTTTTTTAGATTCCTGTGGGCTATGGCCTTGGTGGTGGCCCTAGCTTTCGTGGCGGCCCGCATGCTCAAGAAAATTGGGTTTGGAAAGACCAGTGCGTCCCGGTATTTGAACCAGATTGACTATCTTTCCTTGGGCCCCAAGCGGGGTGTGGCGTTGGTGCAAATCGTGGACCGCACGGTGGCGCTTGGGGTGACCGATCAGTCCATTTCGCTCTTAATGGAGATTCCGCCCGAGGTGATGGCGTCCAGGGCCTCAACAACCATAGAGGGGACACCAACAACGCCACC
Source organism: Sulfobacillus sp. (assembly GCA_027343765.1). Taxonomy (GTDB): domain Bacteria; phylum Bacillota; class Sulfobacillia; order Sulfobacillales; family Sulfobacillaceae; genus Sulfobacillus_B. The sequence continues at coordinate 1,570 of DAHWKG010000019.1, read as the reverse complement.
ATCTCTGTCACAGTTTGCCGAAGAAATGATGAAGCGTCTCAAACGGGATGGGCGCGAATGAGGGTCGTCACTCGCTTTCTCCCGCTGCTCGCTGGTACAGCGGTGTTGATGGCTTCGGCTCCCGCCTTTGCGGCAGGACCTGGGTTGCCGCAGGTGACTATCAATCCAGGCTCCAGTTCGTCGCCCAGTCAAACCATTGGAATACTTGCGCTTCTCACCCTGCTGTCGTTTTTGCCCGCCATTTTACTTACCATGACAGCGTTTACACGGGTGGTCACGGTGCTCTCTTTTGTCCGAAGTGCGCTCGGTTTACAGCAGACGCCGCCCAACCAGGTGCTGGTGGGATTGGCCCTGTTTCTCACTTTTTTTATTATGTCACCGACATTGACGGCCATAAATCACCAGGCGCTCCATCCCTATTTGGCGGGGCATTTGAGTCTGACCAAGGCGGGGACACGGGCGCTGGTACCATTGCGGCAATTCATGTACAAAGAAACCCGGACCAGCGATCTAGCGCTCTTTTTGAAGTTGGATCACACAAAGGCGCCTCACGGGTTGGTCGGTGTGCCGACTATGGCGCTCATCCCAGCGTTTATTATTTCTGAGCTCAAGACCGCTTTTGAGATTGGCGTATACATCTACATTCCCTTTGTGGTGATCGACATGGTGGTGGCCACCATTTTGATGTCCATGGGAATGATGATGGTGCCGCCCACGTTAATTTCACTCCCCTTAAAGTTGTTGCTTTTCGTCTTAGCTAATGGTTGGACGCTCGTCGTTCAGTCATTAGTGATGTCGTTCCACGGAGGCTAAGATGCTGGATCACGCCCTGCAATTGAGTCAGTCAGCAATGATAGCGGCGGGTGTTGTGTTGCTGCCGTTATTGGCGTCGGCGTTAATCGTGGGTCTCTTAGTGGGTATCTTTCAAGCCACCACCCAGATTCAGGAGATGACGCTGTCCTTTCTCCCTAAATTGCTGGTGCTAGGGATTATCCTCTATATTGGGGGTCCATGGTTTCTCCGCATTTTGGTCTCTTTAATGCATCAGGATTTGTCCACGTTTTGGCATGCTGGGTACCTTCCATGATCAGGAATATGGCGCTAAAAATGGCCCTCCTGGCCCCAGGGGTTCGTACAATTGAAGGGGACACTCAGGGGAGCGTTCGGTCGTGACGCTTGCCTTCGACCTCACGTCGGCGACGGTCACCTTTTTATTGGTGGCTTCGCGTGTAGCGGGTATTGTGGTGACCGCCCCGCTGTTCGGTTCCAGCTATATCCCGGCTATGATGCGCGTCGCGCTGGTGTTTGTGCTGGCGCTGATTCTGACGCCGGGGCTCCACGCCTCATCGGGGATGACGGTTGGTCTGGCGCTCTCGGTGGGCGTGTTAGTGCAGTTTGTTGTTGGGACCATGATGGGCTTGGTGTTGGCCTTGTTCTTGAGTTTGTTCGGCATGGCAGGGCAGGTCATCACCTATCAGTTGGGAGTCGGATTGGCGGTGTCGGCGAACCCGGGCCTCTTGTCTGAAGGGTCGTTTTTGTCTGAATGGGAAACGTTGCTGGCGCTCTTTGT
>DAHWKG010000009.1:0-4414 GCA_027343765.1 Sulfobacillus sp. | reverse complement strand
AGTACCGAGGCCGCAGCGGCCCGTACCACATCCCAGCGCTCCCAGCCCTGCAATAGTCGTTGTTCCTGGTTGAAATGGTACTCCATGGCATGAAACGCAGACCGGGCGTCATAATCGTTCCAGTCGACTGTGGGTTTCACGTGTTCCTCCAATCGCCGACGGCCGGTACTCACATTAAGGCTGTGTTGCAACCAAAGCCACACCCAAAAAGGTCGTGTCTCCGGCCACGGTACTTGGGCCAAACCGGGTACGTTGGGGAATCGTGTGGCGTACCCACGGACCACTCGCTGAGCATTCTCCGGTTCTTCCGGCCAGTCCGTCGTGACCAACGCGGCGTGTTGCAGTGCGAACTCCACATAACTGGCCATGGTTATTTCTTGAGGGCTTTCGGGCCGATATGCCGGGCGGCCTGCTAATATCCATGCGGTTGCTTTCACGAAGAGAACGTTCTGGGCATCGGTAAACCATGGTGACCCATAATAGGGCGCCAGTTTCGCCATCGTCGTGGGTTCGGGAATAACTGTGCCTCGTTCGCACTTGGACAGGTTTGATTGATTGCTTGCATGGGCTGCGGTGGCGAGGCCCGTGAGCGTCAGGCCTCGAATTTGCCGCGACTCCCGCAACCATGCTCCTAAGGTGAGCTGGCTCGCCATACCGGTACCCCCTGGGCGTCGTTTACCCCATTATACCTAAACTGTACCTAATGCGAGAATTTTTTTGCCTATTAAAGAGGAAAATGCCAATTGATGTTGAATAGGTATAGCATAGGTAGTAAAAAGTCGTACCTTGACAACTGAATAATGTATCGCTCAACCGTACGCACAGAAGGAAGGTGTGTTCTCTTATGGGACGTAAAGTTCGACCGATCGAGCCGAGCCAGAAGTTCTGCTCGCCGCGGCAGGCCAGCGTGGTGCTAGGGGTGTCGGAGTATTTGGTTTATCGCGAGGTTCTTGCTGGTGCCATTCCGCACCGCCGGCTCGGTCAGCGCATCCTGATCCCCGTCGAATGGGTGACGCGTGGGGATGACGCCAACGACAGTGGCGACGCCAGCTAGGCCCCTACCAAAGGGTATGACGACAGCAAAGGAGACGTCGTAGCATGCGCACAAATGAAGAAGCCCTAACGGTTGCGACCGACCGCGGGCTTGATGGTGCAAAATCATCCGAAACTATGATACCACGCAAGGAACCGGATCCAAAACGCCCCTCGACCTCGATTTTTGGCCAACCATTCGACCTCGCCGCAATGGTTCGGCGGGCACCGCCGCCCCGCAACGATGTATTCCCGGGCTTGGCGCCTCGGACCGTGGGAATTCTCCACGGCCGCGGGGCCTCGGGTAAATCGTTTCTCGCACTGCACATGATGCTTGCGGTGGCGGCAGGTGAGCCCTTACTTGGGTCCAAGCATTGGCCTGTGGGTGGGCCGGGCCGCGTCGTCTATCTGGCGCTTGAGGATGACGCCGAGGAAATATGGCGGCGCATTCGGGCTATCGCCCAGTGGGCCGAATTCTACGGCGAACCCCTGTCAGATGGGGCGTTGGACCGGATCGACATTTATTCGGCCACCCGGCTTGATTTTCCAGACTTTCGCTTTATGGGCAGAGGGGATTACGGAAAACTTGGTGTGTGGGAAGAAGGATGGTGCAGCCTCGAGCAACTCGTGATCGGAGCACGGCTCCTTATTATAGAACCACTGATTCGCATCCACGCGATGGACGAGAATTCGAATACCGATATGGATCTATTGCTAGGGCGCTTCGAGCGGTTGGCGCGCACGAGTGGAGCGGCCATACTGGTCGGCCACCATGAGAGCAAGTCGCTGGGGGGTTCGGGTCACGCTAGTGCCAGTCGCGGGGCGGACGCCATCATTGCGAACGCGCGCTGGGCGGCATCACTCCGGGTTCCCACTGAGGCTGAAGTCCAACACCGTGGCCTCGATGTGGCGCGCCGCGATCGGTACGCGATTCTCTCGGCAACGAAAGTCAATTATGCCGAGAGTAGCGGCGACCTATGGCTAGTTCGGGAAACTGGCGGGGCGCTTGCTCTTGCGGGCGAATCCGCGAGTCGAGACACTAAGAATCCGGTCCGGCTTGAGGAAGTCCGGCGGCGGACTTCGAATCGGCCGCAGGCCCGCGGGTTCCGGGATCTCGCCTTGGCGCGGGAGGAGGGTGAGAGCCATGGCGGCACGCCCGAAGAGTGAGGATGTGGGGCCGGTTGTTGCGCCCGTCCACATCTCACGCGTCCCCGTGTTTGAACCGACGTTTAAGCGGCCATATCGTTCCGAAAATGAGGAGTTTCGGACCAGCCGAGGCGTCGTGCGCGTGAATGGGAAGTTGACGGCAACCCACCGGAAGATCCTCGACGCCATTTTTGCGGAGGCCCTCCATACGGAAGATATGGGGGAGGATGGTCCCATGGTCGTCGTTGTCGATCCCTTTAGTGTGGCCAAGACGGCTGGGGTATCCCGCCACCACCCCAAATGGTTGCGCGGAAAACTTGACGAAATGCAATCGGCCACCGTTGAATTGACGCGTCTTAAAAATGGGATACCGGGCGACCGCTTCTGGGGACAGATCATCTCTGAGGTACGAGAGTCAGACGACTTCCGAGTGGCACTCCCGGGCGGGGCATTCGTGGGAGACAGGGCACTCTGGGAAGTAACAATTTCTGCTGTTTGGATGCGGCTCTACGACACCGACCTGGTCGTGCGCTACGCGCTACTTTTACCCGAAATCAACCAGCTGGCACATGGAGCCACTCACGCGTTTGCCCTCCATGTGCTAAGCCACCGGAGGCACACTCGCTATATCGATGATATTCTTCGCGATGTCGGGGCTCTGCGCGATGGCATGACCCGGGTAGCCCAAGAGGCCGTGCGCCAATCTATCCGCGAGGAGGCGGCGGCCCTGAAGCGATTGGGCATCCACTTGGTCCTTGGGGGCACCGGTGAACTGCGAGTTGACTACAGCCAGCATCCGCAGGTGCGGTTCAAGAACCCGTAACCTATATGTGCGGGGTAGCAACCTATATGTGCGGCTTGCAACCTAAGTGTGCGGGCTCCTAAGAGAAGCAAGAGAATAAAGAGCAGTTGGGACGGGCTCCCAGGGTCGCCCGTCCGATCGTTTAGTCACCGCGCCCCTAGGGGGGAAATTAAAACAGTGGGAGAACAGCAGCCGCCTCATGATCCCGAAATCCGCGACCACGAGTTGGATTTTCCCTAAGGCCGCGGTGGCTACCCTGTGGCTGAACTAATCACGGCGAAGGCCCGTGTTTATATGGCACCTACAACACCTTACCTTGGGGCCCGCGAGGGACATCCGAATAACCTTCGTGAATGTACAACACGTCCTCATTCGGTAGACGATGGTAGTGCCTCTCAAGGGCACGGTGGATGGTGTGGTACGTGCCTTGCCAGATGCAGCGCCCACTCTACCCTTACGATCCAATAGATGTCGTTGAGGAGTTGTCGCAAGCGGAAACGTGACGTTGTCGCTGTGGAGAAACCCATCTGGCCGCGATATTTGTTCGCGGCTATACTCACCAAACCATAGGAGGTTTTTATGAGCGGTAAAGTTAAGCACATTGATCCCGAGGCCCGTTATTGGAACTCGCGGCAAACGGCACCCGTGCCGGGCGTCGGCGAATGCCTCGACGTGGCAGGTGGGGGTAACGGGACGATGCCCCAGCGTCGACTTGGCCAGGGGATCGCAGGACCGGTTGATGAGAGGAAAGCAGAATCCGTTTTCTGTGCGGCGGTGAGCCATGTCGACTAAGCGAGATAAGCCATTATTCACAGGCCAGGTTTCGTCGTCGAAGGGGGATGCCGCGCGCCCCGGGGAGCGTCCGCCCTTGACGGAGGAGATGCGGGTGAAGGAATTCCGGCGCATCATGCGCAGTCCTTATGGTCAGAACGAGCTCGCGTTGGTGGAGGCGCTCGGACGTCGGTTTCGCTATGCCGCGACTGAGCACGCCGTAGCCTTCTTTCCCCACACCTTATCCCGGGCCGCGCTCGCCCGTCAGCTTGGCCATCTATACCGCCATCATTGGGTAGAACGCGAGACCGCAAGCAGGACCGGCCTCCAGCACCCCCCGACCATCTATAGTCTGGGACGTCTTGGGGCCGACTGGCTCCGGCGGAAACACACGCCCGCACGATGGTCGGTCGGGACCAAGGGGCTCGCTGGAGGCTTGGACGATCGGCAACCTCACTGGCTCGGGCTCGCTGATGTGTGGCTTCAATTGCACACCTTGAGTGTGACGGTGCCCCCGATCGCGCTTGTGCAGTTTGAGACCGAACTCGATCTGCCGTATGGCCGCTTGGAGGTGCGTTCGCGCTTCAAGCCCGATGCCTTCTTTGTCCTGTCGTGGGGGCCGTCCTGGAGAGAGCACTACTTGGCCTATGTCGAATACGATCG
>DAHWKG010000003.1:0-7880 GCA_027343765.1 Sulfobacillus sp. | reverse complement strand
CCTGACGGAGGGATACTCTGGGCACGAATGAAGTATCCCTATCGTCGTAAAGGAGTCTCCCATGGATATTGTGATTCAACCGCCTCAGGGTATGGGGCAAAGAGAGTGGTTAGCGACCTTATGGCAAAGGGAGTGGGGCGGCGATCCGATGGTTTCCGGGCTGAGTCGCTACTATCTTTCCGACCTCATAGCCCTATTAGCCCTGCATCAAGGCCGCCCGGTTGGGGCAGTCACCTGGTTCGCCCACGGAATGGAGGGGGAAATTGTCAGCCTGAACGCCCTCATTGAAGATCAGCAGATTGGAACCCGCCTGGTGGGGGCAGTAGAAGATACGGCACGCCGCCAAGGCGTAAAGAGGCTCTACCTGGTGACGACCAACGACAACCTCCGCGCCCTCGCCTTCTATCAGAAGCGGGGCTATCGACTACACTCTCTCGATAGGGGTGCGGTCGACCGCGCGCGAAAGACCAAACCCACCATTCCCCTGGTGGCCGAAAACGGCCTTCCGATTCACGACGAATTGGTGTTAGACAAGTTTTTATAGGCGCGGGAGCGGAGGCATAGAAAAGGAACGGCGACCGTTTCGCCGTTCCCTCTCGAAAATCCGATCGCTATTGCGGGTCAAACCACTCCCGCATGACATCGAACCACTCGTCTTCCCGGATCTCAACGTTCTCTTGGCGGATTTCTTCGTCCATCGGGAGCACCTCCAACTGTATTTGTGCCCATTGTATGGAGGTACCGTCGTGGTTGGCGTTAGATATGCCCCGAATCGCCACAATTCTCCGGCGAATGGTTATAATGCACCGGTGAATGACAGCGTTGCCACTCGGTCCGGAATTCCGCCCGGATTTCGGCCATCACTTGGTCGGCCGCCTTCAGCTCCGGGCCAAACCCCCAAAATAATACGGTGCCCACCATCCGCCCCCAGCGACTCATCGGCTTTCGCGACCCGATGGGAAACCCCAGTGCGCGCATTAAACTCGCGTGGATAGTCCGCCGAAGCGCATCCATCCGTTCTACGTCGGCCATATCGATTCCATACGCCCAACCCATTTCCAATGCCCAGGCAAAAAGAATCATGGAGAGCAGCGGGCCTCCGACCAAAAGACCCGCTGGTCCCACGAATAGCGCCGCTGCGCTTTCCCCAAAGAGCCAGCGACGCCAATGGTCTCGTAGGCGGCTTGCCCGTTCTTCCACGACCGCTGCCGGCAACCGACGCACGTCCGCCAACCGTCGTACGGGATATCCTTGCTCCCGATACCATTGGAATACGCGGTCTTGTGGGTGGCGCTCGACAATCCAATCTAAGGCGGCAAGCCCCGCCTGATCCAGTAACGGCCAGTAGATACGTGGTGTCCGAATCATCCGCCGACCTCCTCACGTTAGCCTATGAAGAGACCCGCCCCAGGCGCGCCTGTCCCCCTGAAATGGTTGTTGGGGGCCCTTGGAGTGGGAAAGTCGGGAAAATCGCCCGGACTCCCCGAATGAGCAAATACCGGATACAATAATAGCGAGGAGGTTCGACGATGGGATTCGGACCCAAGGCATCCAGCGTGGAAGCTGGCGTACAAGCGGTACGAGACTTAATTGAGCTGCTCTACCCCGACCGAGCTACGCCGGAGGTGCTAAACCTATTCGGGGAAACGGCGCGCGCCCTGCTCACGGCCAAAGCCGCATTGACATTCGAAAACATCGATCGATTTTGGCAAAATCCCGAATGGAGACAGTGGGTTCGTGAACGGTGGCCTGAGCCTTTGTCAGGGCCGTGGGATTCCTATCCCGGCCAGGCCGTCAATCCGAAAGAGTTGGACCCCAACTTTGGCTGGTTAATCGCTGATCGGTTGGCGGCGGGATTTCACGATCCCAGCGACGACGAACCTTAGCCGGGTTCTCCTCGAGAATCGACCAGTTCAACGGTCAACGATGGCAAGAGGCGGCGCGCTTCGCGGACTTTAACGTCCACCTCGATGCCCAACTCCCGCTCCAAGAGCTCCCGAAATCGCGAAAACGTACGCTCCACATCATAGCCTTCCAGCACTGCCGCCTCGACCTGCAATTGATCCCTCTTTTCCACCGGGTCAAAGATAAGCGCGGCACGTAACCGATCGGCCAGACCCTCCGTTCGAAACCACGCCTGCGCGAGGTGACTCGCCGAGAGAAAGCCATGGTCAAGCGTCCCAATTTCATTGACGCGTCCCCAGGCCGGACGGGTCACGGGACCGGCCTGACCACAGGGACAATCCGAGCGCACGTCGGATACTGCATCGCCCAAGGCATATCGTTCGCCATTCCAGGTCATTTCGACTGAGAATAGCGTTTCGGTTAGCGGCTTAAACGATACCGGCATGCCGGGGTTCAGCCAGTGCCAACGGCCAAGGTTGCAGGACATCGCTAAAGGCCCTGGATGTTCGGCCACCTCATACACGTCACGAACCACGAGATCGGGGAGATATTCGCCGAGCCGTTGCTGGAGCGCGCCTTGGCCGGTGACATCACCGGTGAGCCAAAGTTCTCGGACACCCGAAAGACGGCCGCGTAGAAAGAGCCGTAGAGCGGCTAAGGGCGATGTAATCAGGTAGGCCGCGGGTATGTCATCGATCACCTCAACCAAATCGAGGGCCGACACGGCCACCGCGCGAAGCCCATAATGAAGAGCTCCGTTTACGAGCGCGTGGGATAAATCGGGATTGGGAAGAGCGACCAATAACGTCCGTAGAGGCATCCAATCCCGGAGGGAAAAGAGCTGTTCCCACGCTCCCATCGCCCGGCGATCCGCATCTAGACCGCGAAAACACCAGATCGGCGGCCCCGCATACCCGCGCGTCCGAACCAGAAGACCGGGTTGATTCTGTGCTAAGGCCTTCTGTTGCCAACGGCTTCGTGCTTGGCTTTCTTCCCGCTCCATCCGTGTCCCCCTGCCCTTTCTGTTTAGAGCGTCTTCAGCACCTGAATTAAACGGCTCACGTCATCCTCGGTATTAAAGGCCGCCCAAGCCATGCGGATCCCCCGTCGCCCCGGTGCGGCTTTGGCGACCACGTCGCGCTCCAGTAGCCATTCATAGAGTCCCGACCCCAATTGACGACACGCCACCGTCATGAGCGCCGTCGATTGGAATTCCAGGGAGGGCGGATCATCTACCCGAAGTCCCTCGATGGTCCGAATTTGTTCTCGCGCATGGTCGGCAAGCTGTTTTTGATAATCGGCGTGACGAGCAAATCCTTCTTCCTCGAAGTAGTCCCAGGTTACGGACCAACCGGCGATGCGCGGCCATGGCCGGGTTCCGAATTCGAGGTCATCCCCGGATTCGCTATACTGCAAGAAGGGGCCTTCTTCCAACAACGAAGCCCCTGTTTGGAAATCTTCCAACGGCCAGCGTGTGTAGAGGTCACTGCGGCGCTCGCGCTTGACCCAGAGGCCAGCCCAACCTGGCGGCGCCATCATCCATTTGTGGCCGCAGAACACGTAGAAATCCGCACCAAGTGCGGCCGGGTCCACCACGATGTTGCCCAAGGCCTGAGCCCCATCCACCAAGAGGCGGCAGTCAGGCCAAGCTTTGACCAACTCTGCCACCCCGGCCACGGGGAGTTCCCAACCGGTGATGCAAGAGACTTGACTCATGACAATGAGCCGAGTGCGTCCATTCAACTTGGCCTTTACTTGGGCGAGCATGCCCATATCCGTATCGACCTTGACCACATGCACGGTGAGGTTGAATCGGCGCATAATCGAAGAGAGCGCCAATAAGACGGCGCCATGCTCCTGGTCGGTGGTGATAACCTCATCGCCGGCCTCAAAGCGTAAGCCCCACAAGACGCGTAGAAGCGATTCGCTATTATTCTCCGTAATACTGACGATGCCCCCCGGCATCTGGCGCTCGGCGCGCGCCGCAAACCGCCGCACCCCGTCCTTCGCGTTGATGTAGTGATTATGCTGGCCGGGTCCAGCCTCAATCCATTCCAGCTCTCCGGCGGCAGCCGCCGCCAGCGCCGTACTCGGCGTTGGCCCCAGGGTCCCTGCATTGAGATAGGTCCGATTGGTCGCTGCCGGGATTAATAATTTCAAGTCATATCCGTACACGCCTTACTCCTTCCCCAAAATAACCGAGGCTTTAATCCGCCCGGCGCGTGAACCGCCAATGATTACCTCAACCGCTGTTCCGGGACTTCCTCGGAACACCCACTCCACGTGGGCCCGCCTACCGTGAGGAGGTGTCCACCCGTCTTCCGTGCCATAGCCGTCTAAATGCCCCACGTCCACCGGCGATTTACCGGACACCAAAATGATGTCGCCCGCAATCGTGGCTTGAAGACCTTCTAGCGCTAATTCCCGGCCCTTCTCCGTACTCGACGTGGGGAGGTACCCAGCGTTGACGACTTCCACCACAAGACGATAAAGGCCGGGACTTTCCTCGTCCAAGGTCAACTGACTCATATGAAGTACGGGCGTAGACAATCCCAGACGAGTTAAAAACGCGCTCACGTGAGCGCACTCTTCCTCGAGCAACAACGGGGGCGGATTTTGCACCACAAATTTCGGATGAAGCCCACCAATTTCTACCGGACCAAAGTCGGGGTGGTCGAACGGCCGCCACGGGAAGAAGCCCTCGTCGCCCACTTCCGCGGCTACCCACCCAACAATCTTCCGGTCATCCTCGATCTCCTCGTCCGGGCTCAGCTCCAAGAGACGGCGCATCCCATATTCGGCATATCCCCGGGCGCCCGCATGCTTGGGCAAATCCCAGATTTCAACGGTAAATCCCAATACCCCAAAATGGTCATACATCCAGTCGTCAGCGGCCCCCGGCATCAACACCTTCTCGTGGCCGGTGGCAAAAATGTGGTAGTTGGAATCGGCGAAGTATCCGCTCACCTTGGCTCCCATATCGGCCACGCGGCTAAAAAGACGCCGGTCAGTCTCGGAAAGCACCTGGTCGTCACCCGTAGAGGGTTGGCGGAGAATCACGCCGCCCGATGTATGGAGGGCGACATAGGCGGCCACATTGCCGTGACGGTGAATGAAGGCCGTTAAATGGCGAAGTTCGGGCTCCGAAAGCGGATACGGCCCGGCTCCCGGTTGTCCCTGCTCGCCGGCCCAGCGAATGGGAAAGTTGCGGTTGAAATCCATCGCCTGACGACGGGCATAGCGAGCATGCGCCCAGGCGGGCAAGGATCCGCTCGTACCCTTCCGATCAATGCAGCCTTCCGGGAAGACATGGTAGTAACGCCCGCCCCGCTCCCCAGGGTACCTGGGGCGCATTACCCGGGGGTCCACCTCATCTATGGCAAAGCCGCCGTCGTCGCTCGGCACCCGCATTAAGAGAATATGCCCATCGCCGTTGACATCCGATTCAATATACCCGTCGGGAGGGGCGGAATAGGGGTAAGTGTGAGGACTGGAGCGTACCCGATGCGGCGTGGTGAGATACAGTTCCGCTCCATCTAGGGAGATGCGGGGCACAACATAGAGGCTATGATCGTCCAATAGGGAGGTGGCCTCCGGGTTTCTCCCATAATTCTCTAAACACCAACGAATCCAATACATCGCCACGGCGTTCCCAGCGACCTCGCCCGCATGGATATTGGCATCCACGAATAATGCCGCCTTGTCTTCGGGTGCTCCCGTTTTGCGGCAGGTCAAAGTCACCCCTGCCATGTCGCGCCCCTGGCGGCTTTGACCGATGACCTCCAGCGTCATCAAGTCGGGATACTGCTCGGCCAAGCGGTGAAGCTCATCCCACATCGCCTGATAGGTCCAATATTGTGCGCTCATTGATCTCCTCCGCCTCGTGGCTCGATCATGTCTGGACAGTCCATTTCTCGAAACCCGCTAGAAATTCCTGCCCCGCGCCATCCGACAAAAGATTCTGACGCTTCACGATATCGCTGCCCCGGAGACCAATCCCTCACCAATATTGACGGCAGACCGGCCCTAGCGCATGATACTAAAAGATATTCCCCCAATCTTGAAGGAGTTGGATGAATGCGCATCGGGTGCCATTTGAGCATTGCTAAGGGCTATGCGGCCGCCGTGAAGGCAGCCCCCGCGTTGGGAGCCAACGCGTTTCAGTACTTCACCAAGAATCCTCGCGGATTTCGCAATGCCAAGCCCTTGGACCGGGTGGACGCCGACCGTGGCCGGCATCTATTAAACGAGCTCGACCTCGTGGCGGTCGGTCACACGCCCTACCTCATCAATCTTGCAGCAGCCGATGAGAGCCTCTATCATGCCTCTATCGATGCCTTGGTGCAGGATCTCATTATCGCCGAGGCGCGAGGAACCTACGGCGTGGTTGTTCACTGCGGAAAACCCAAGGAGCTCGGACGCGACTGGGGCATCGAGCGCATGCATCAGGCCATCCGATCCGTGCTGGAAAGAAACGAGACCACCGGGGTACGCATTCTGGTGGAAAACACCGCCGGTCAAGGATCAGAAATTGGTTCCACCTTGGCCGAGATTTTGGCGATTGTCGAACCCTTTTCCGACGAAGAGATCGGCATTTGCCTCGACACCCAGCACGCGTTTGCGTCGGGTATGCTGACCCGCGAAAACCCCTCAGCGTTTGCTGGGTTCGGCAATCCCAACTTTATGAATCGCCTCCATGCCATTCATTTAAACGACAGCAAAGTCGCATTCGATGCACATAAGGACCGGCACGAACTTATCGGCAAAGGTTATCTTGGCCTCGAGGCCATACAACAATTGGTCAATGACCCCAGGCTCGAATCCATTCCCTTTTACCTCGAGACCCCGGTCGACAAGGAAAGTCAATACGCGGATGAAATCGCCCAAGTGCGGTCCTTAATTCGCGAATAATGTTTTGGGAGGACCGACTATTATGGCGGCCCGCATTATCCTGAATCCTGCCGCGGGGAATGGCAAGGCGCAAAAATTATTTGACCTCATCGAGCCCCACTTGCCCCAAGACGTGGAGGTCGTCCGCACGACAGGACCCGGGCACGCAACCGAGCTCGCCCGCGAAGTGGCGGAACAAGAGGACTTGACTGTCGTGTCTTTAGGGGGCGACGGCACCCATCACGAGGTCATCAATGGCCTGATGCCCGCCGGCAAGGCGATCTTTGCCGTACTCCCGGCAGGCACCGGCAATGATTTTGTGCGCACCCTCGGATACCCGAAAGGCCCCAGGGCGATGTTGGATGTCGCCCTTTATGGTGCCGAACGGCGCATTGACATCGGGCGTGTCAACCAAGAGTATTTTTTGACGGTGTCCGGTGTGGGGTTCGATGCAGAGGTCGCCGGTTGGGTCAACCAGCATGACAAAAAAGGCAATGGCACCTGGGTTTTTATTCGGGGCATTCTACGCCATCTGATTCGCTACCAGTCGGAAGGCATGACCGTTCACGTGGATGGTGCCTTCCGGTCCGAACCCACTTTTTTACTCGCCGCGGGCAACAGCCCTTATTATGCCGGCGGTATGAAAATTTGTCCCGACGCCGATCCGGAAGATGGCTTATTTCAAGTCGTATGGGTGAAGGATCTGCCACGCCTGTCGGTGTTACCGCTCCTAACCCGGGTCTTTCGCGGCAGCCACGTTAAGCATCCCAGGGTCACCACATTTCAGGCAGAGCAATTGACCATTGAAGGCCCGCCAAATATGTTAGTCCATGCAGATGGCGAAATCATCGGCCACCTACCGGTCACCTTAACGATCATGCCGGCGGCCATCCGAGTCCGTACCGGAAGAACCTCATGACAAAATGGCCTCGTGAGTGGCCCCCCTTTTTGTTCGGAGCGGCCACGTCTAGTCATCAAATTGAGGGCCACCAATCCAACGACTGGACGGACTGGGAAACCAGTGGCCATGGCCGGGAACCTTCCGGGAGGGCGACCGATCACTGGCACCTCTGGCAGGACGATCT
>DAHWKG010000256.1:0-9046 GCA_027343765.1 Sulfobacillus sp. | reverse complement strand
AATAGTTCACTGTAAAAGGAGGTCTTTCTGCGTGTATCCACACGATGCGGCTTGTCTCTGCTCCACTTGTGTGCTCGAACACACCCAGGGGTTATCGCCCCTCGAAGTCCTGGACGCCATCCGCCAGCGCGAACAGGATTTGATTGCGCGAATTGGCTGGGTGGCCCATGCTCTTGCCGACCGGCCGCTCATCCATACACATGGCCTGTGGGAGCGATTCCACCATCTCGACTTGGAAATCCGTCTGGCGGTGTCTCCCGAAAAGCGCTATGCCTTGTTGGCTCCGGTGGCAGAGGCCGTCACGAACGGCCAGCGGTTCGCCGCCGGTGACGAAGATCACACGCTCTTTTCGGTGCCGATTCGGTTTATCGCTCGGGACGAATCCGAACGCCAGGTTTTGCGCGTGGTGTTTCCCGATCCCCAGGGCTACTTTCCCGACGATTCCCATTGTCCGCCCATTTGGGCCGAGCAAGTGCTACAAGATTTCTAGATTCCCCATCCATTCGGTTTGTGCCTGCCCGCCCCGCTGGGGCGGGTCTTTTGATGTTGACTTGAAAAAGGAGAGTGATTGCGCAATGACCGAGACCAGTTCACAACATGATTGGATGACGGAACTGTTGGCATCCAATCCCGAAATTGGCCGTTTAGTTTGGTTTACCGTGGATGACGGACCGGTGGATCAGACTCAATGGCTGCAGGCGACGGTGCAAGCTGGATTAGCTGTTTATGGCACACCTGCGGGCATTCCCGCCAACACCGCTTATTTGCGAGGGCTCCGGGCCATGCAGCAAGCAACCGCGACCCGCACTTTGATTCGCCGGGTGGAACAGGAACACGGCCGTACCGTGCATCATTGGATTGAAGAGACGGTGTCGGGCGGCCATGTGCATTTTCGCGTGCTGGCGGCTTTGGAGCGGCGCGCCAAGCAAGATGTGCTGATGACGCATCCCTTGGATACGTTGACAGCCTCGGAAAGCGACGCTTTGAGTCGTTTACCGGAATTGGTGGATACCGCACGGCATACCTACACGCCCGGTGACCGGCGGCGACAAGTTCGCCAGTGGCTGGCAGCGGTAGGCGCCTTGCAAATGGCGGCTGCCGGTCCCATGCAGTTTGTTCCGGATACGGCCACCGGCCTCATTGACGCGCTGACCCGCGCTCAAGATGATTTGGGCGTGCACGTGTGGTCCATGCCGCTGCAACGTTCGCAAGATGTCGTCACCACGCTGACGGAAAGTCTCGATGCCGAGATCACCAAAAAAACCGCCGCCTTGCTCAAGACGGTCCAGGCGACTCGGGAAGCCGGCAAAACGCCCACGACCGGTCAACAGGCCAAATTGGTGGCCCAACTGCACGATCTGGATTCTCGCGTGCAACGCTATTCCGAATTGTTTGGCGGGCAGTTGGACAATTTGACCATGCAACTTGACATTGCCCGCAAAACCGTGCGCAGCGCCTTAGAAGGATAAGACGCCCGAAATTCATCACGGTGAGGTGCTCATTGTGTGGAGACTCTCTGATGCGGGAGATGCCTTTGGTGTCTCCCGCATCTAAGCGGAGCGACGGCCGTGAGTAGTTCACCGGCTTTGGGTGATCCAGAACGTCAGCGAAGGCGTTTCTGCTTCGGAAATCGTTTCGGGATTAGGCGTTCAAATCATTGGGGTCGATGTCCAAATCCTGCAGAATTTTGCGCAGAGTGCCCCGATCGATGGGGCCTGTATGGCGCGGAATGGTCGTGTATCGACGTTTCTCCGGGCACCACCAAATTTCATGAGATCCTTTCGCTTGTCGACGAAACTCACAACCTAGGCGCTGAAGCTGTGTCGTTAATTGACGATAGGTGAGTGAAGGCAGTCGGGTCATTTTACGAGAACCGTCATCTGTCCCTTGACAGGAACCCCATCATTGTCCGCAAGCGTAGCTGGCCAAGGCACTCCATCCTCTTGCATCGCCTCCAGCAGCGCACGAGCCACATCAATGACACGATCAAGCGCTTCGCCGATGGTGGATCCTTCAGCGTGACATCCGGGAATCGTCGGACAAAGCGCTAAGTAACCGGGAGAATCTTCTTGAGGAACAATTTCGACCGACACCATCATCTGCTTTGCCACTAGAATTCGCTCCTTGTTGTTTGATTGAGTCTAGTATAAGGCACTGATTGGGAATATGCCTCTTCTGACAATCTGTTGAGGCAGAAATTTCGCGATACATTAAAACCCGCAAACGATACTCTCGTTGTTTGTCGGGATTTTAGCAGATTTTTGAAGCGATATGGCTTGGACGGCGACCCAGCCCACTTTGCATCCAAAGGAGTGTCTCCCATGTCCCCTATTCCGTTTCCGTTCGTGCCTTTGCCCAGCACGGAGCATATCTGCCGCCGTTGCGGTGAGCCATTTGTTTATCGGTACAACAGTACTTACGGACCCTTGCTGCCTATCGACTTTATCTGCATGCCGTGTTTGCCAGCGTTTATGGCGGAACAAGAACGCGCCGCCGATTCGTCACGCCGTTAATCGGCTTGGCCTTCTCATGTCTTTCTCAGAAGGAGTGATCATCCCATGCCATCGAACAAGGTCGAACAACTGATCGCCGATCTGAAGAATCAGTACACCACTGAAGCTCTCACCGTTGCGGATATGTTAGAAACTATCGCCAGCAATAAGGAACCAGAAATGCAAACGCCGCAGTTCCTCGTTTCGTGCCTCCGCGAGCTTAAAAACTGGGCAGACTACGCTATCCGCGGATTGCAGACGAAACAAAGCGTCAAAGACTGACCACAGCGTGAAAGCACGATAAAGCATACGGTCTTGCGGGCCAAGTCTTCGAAGCTTGTCCGGAAGACATCCTTCGCCCGACTATCCGCATCGAAGACGGCGAAATCCAGGTGCGGCGTCCTCCAAAATCCGTGGCCAAAACATCATCACTGGGATGAGGTCTTAGAACGAACCGACACTCGTATTAAGGAGGCCATTTTGTGACATCTCGTACGCGTCGTGTGTTGTTTGCCGGTTTGGCGGTTGGGATGATAGGAATTTTGGGAGGCGGCTGGTGGTTTTGGCTGCGGCCGCCGATTGGTGCTCGAATGGCCTGGCGCATGCGTCCTGCGGCCTCGGCGATTTCCGCCACCGCTATCCGGCATGAGCTTCAGCGCAGTCTTGTTACTCCTCCTCACACTGTGGCGACGCTTTCTCAACACTTGGACGCTTGGGGTGTATTAGCCGGAGTTGCCGCTGTCAGTCCTACCAATCCGGCGGCTAACAAACCGCTTCCCGCTACCGTCCCAGCGGCGCTCAAACGCCAAGACTGGCCGGGGCACGTCCCGCGCACCCCCGAGCAAGCATCTATCGCGCTAGGCAGTCTCGCGAACACGCTCACCGTGGTGAGTACTTTGCAATGGGTTCAATCCCGTCTGCCGGCTACCGGGTCTATGGTGGCGGTTACACCCGCCGATTACCGGTTATGGGGACAGTGGCGGCATCTTCCTACCGCTCCGGTGGCGGCTCTTCCTTCGCTGCAGGCTTTATTGGTAACAATCGACCACCAGTGGCAACACGGGTCTGTGTCGTTGGCCAGTGTCGAATTAGCCGTGGTGATCGCTCAACAAATTGAGTCGAATGAGGCGGCGCTGAATGGCGCTGTTGTGCCCGGGCTGGCCCAAGCCGCAGCGTGGCGACAGGTTGGCCTGGCGTTGCCGGCGCAATGGCATCGTAACGCCCAACTCGCTCCCTCGGTCACTCACGCGACGACCTTATCGCGCAGCGTGGCCTTGCCGTTTGCCGTGTCTCACGGTCCCTCTCTGGCCATGACTGGTGAACACACTTGGACAGTAACGGCTCAACCAAATACCGCCATGGCGCTGACGGTACTGGCACTTAATCAAGTGTCGAAGCTGCTGGTCACGGCACTGAGTGTGCAGCATCTGGTGACAACCCTGCCCGATCTCGTAACGCATGCGGCTCAATTGCCACACGATCTGGGCCTGTTAGCCGTGAATATGACAGCCATTTTACAGGCTGGTGATAGCCGTAGTACCCACACGGTGCTCATGGTGGCAGAGTCCACGTGGATGGATCTGCGCGCCTGGCAGTCTGTTCTCTCCGCGCCTCAGACCATCAATCATCAAGTCGGCAGCCTGACGGATAACATGGTGACGACGGCGCAGGCGTTGATGCAAGGTCAATCCGCTTTTCCCTTGTACACTGTGTGGAATAGTCACCGATTCGGATCCTTGGCCGGCACGGCGGTCCATCACGGCACTGCCCGCCTAACAACGGATCTGCCTAGTGCCTTTCCTCACAGTCAATTATGGGTGGAAGGTTCTCCGTATGTGCCATACCACGCCGGACTGACTACTTTGCCGACCGGGACGCACACGATTCATGCGGTGTTGCAATTTCCGACCAATGTACTGTGGTGGAGCATCGGGCTCGATGTGTCGCGGTTTGTCAATCCTTTGGTTTCCGCTCTGTTAAGAGCCAATACCGGGGATACCCTAGGCTTGTCACTCTTGGTAAGTTTTGTCGTTCATCCTCTCATCAACCATTTCGTTGTCGGATCGCTGCAATCTCAGGTGAACACGCTGGAACAACGCATTCCCGCCGTGCCGGTAGCTGGACCCAATCCCTGGATTTTGCCGGCATTCGTCCAGAACGCCTTGCATCCCCAAGGCGCGTGGGCCGAGACGGTGTGGCCCGTGGCACCGAGCCATCCGGAAGCTTTGGTGGCCTATTTTGATCCCCGGTTGCAAGCGGAGAATCTGGCGATTCTGTCGGCCTCGGGTCGCGTCTTGTGGCGCTATGCCTGGCACACTATGCCGGCGTTAAAAACCTTTTCAGATTACAATCCGCTGAACGATAGTACGCTGCGAACCTGGTGGCTGCCGTCAGAACATGAAGCCGTTGTTGCCACGACGACGGGCGGATTAAACCATACGAATCAAGTCGCCTGGTTGCTGCGCTGGGTCCCGGGACATCTTACCCCTTCGGTGCACATTATCAATGGCATGGCTACACCGTCTACACCCACATTGTCTACAGCCCTTTCCCGTCTGTCGGGCTTTACCACCGGTGCGGCTCAGGTGCAAGTGGGTTCTAACGGCACCGTGTATGTCGAAAGTCTTAATTCGTTAGCCGGTATGCCTGGCACATTTCATATCACGCCGTTGGCGGGCGTGCAGTGGCGAGCTTCCCACAATAGCTTGCGGGTTGGCATCACGTCCCATTATTCTGGTCCGTCAGCGGACACCCCTGTGACTTTTCCGGGAACCCCCAGTACCGTCTTGGCCTATCGAACGGCACGGCGCACCGGCCGTGCCTTGACCCTGCTGCCGAGCCAAGGTCATACGCTGTCCATTCCGATATGGACCAACTCCGCCTTGCGGGGTTTGGCCGGATCCGTCACGCCTCATCCCGCACCTAGCGCTTTTCAAGCCGCAGCCCTGTGGTGGCACGCCCTGGTTCACCACCAGAATCGGCAAGCGTGGGCCCTCATGACACCGGCCTTTCGTCAAAACCCCGGCATTTCTGGTGGTGGAGCGGGATCGACAAGCAATTGGGGTGGCTGGGGATCTTTGCGCCGTATGACGAGTTCGACACCGGCTATTTTTCACGAAATTACCAAAACCAGCCAGACTACGCGCTGGGAAAACTTTTCCCGTTGGCATGCATCACCCTATCGAGCCAATATGTACGAGTGGGTTGGCCGGATGTTGGGAGCCAACAGTGGGCAACCGACCATCACCACCCTCACGATTCAGTGCGTTCACACCCCGCAGGGATGGCTGGTGAATGATTTCTCTTACGGTTTTTCCTTCGTGCCTTAACCTTTTATTTACGCCCTGCTTTTAGCAAGCATTGGAGACGGGGTACTTTTCTCAGGAGGTTTTGTTATGCGCTGCATTCTTGCGGAAAAACCCTCCGTGGCCCTCGACATTGCCCGCGCTCTAGGCGGGTTTCAAAAACACAACGGCTACGTGACCGCCGGCTCCGATGCCATTACCTGGGCTTACGGGCACTTGGTCGCCTTGGCCGCGCCGGAATCCTACGATCCGGCGTGGAAGACCTGGGCCTGGACGACGCTCCCCATGTTGCCCGACAAATTTCAATTGCAGCCGATTGCCAAAACGGCGCCACAGCTCGCTATCGTGACGAAGCTTTTGCGCCAGGCTGATCGCATCGTCTGCGCCACCGACGCCGATCGGGAAGGGGAATTGATCTTCCGCTACATCTATACCTTGGCTCAGGTTCGCAAGCCGGTGGATCGGCTTTGGCTGTCGGAGAATACCGTGCCGGCTATTCGCAAGGCTTTGGCCGCTATGCGGCCCGCAGCGGCCTACAATGCCCTGGCCCAGGCCGCGCAGGCCCGGGCGCAAGCCGACTGGCTGGTGGGCTTGAACGCTACCCGCGCCTTTTCCCTGCGCCATGGGCAACCGGGACAGCCCCTTTCCGTCGGGCGGGTGCAAACCCCGACCTTGCACCTCATCGTGGAGCGGGATGCGGCTATCGCCCACTTTCAGCCCGTGCCCTATTGGCAGGTCGTGACCACGTTTCAGGCGGCGGCCGGGGAGTACACCGGCCGCTGGCAGGCGTCTACCGGCGATCAGCCCGACCGGATTCCCACCGAAGCCCAGGCTCAGGCGTTGGCTCAGAAGCTTCCCCCGGGCACCCCGGGCCGCATTGCCCGCATTGAGACCAAGATCGCGCTCATCAAGCCGCCGTTTTTCTTCAACCTCAACGACTTGCAAAAAGAAGCCAACCGTCGGTTGGGGTTGACGGCCCAGCAAACGTTGGACGCGGCTCAAAGCCTGTACGATCAGCATCTGATCAGTTATCCTCGCACGGAAGCCCGGGTTCTCACCCAGGATGTGGCCCGAACGGTCGGAGTCCGGTTGCACGCGTTGTCGGTGGGATTGCCGGCCTTGCGGACTCAAGCCCAGGGAATGCTCACTCAGCGTTTGCCGCGTCTGGTCAACGATGCCGCGGTGGCGAAAGCGGGGCACTATGCCATTATTCCCACTGGGCAGACTCCTGCGTCTCCCCTCTCGGCGCGGGACCAAACCGTCTACGATTTGATTGCCCGCCGTTTTCTGGCGGCATTGTTGCCCCCGGGCCGGGATGAGCGGACGACGATTTGGACGACCGCCGCCGGAGAACAGTTTAAGACCACGGGGACGGTGGTGTTGGATCCCGGCTGGCGAGCGGCTCAGACTCCGGAAGACGCTACGGCTCACAGAGACTCGCCGGAATCCGAAACGGCTTCCCCGGATGACGATTCGGCAGCGGATGATCCCTTGCCGTCAGGCTTGCAAGATGGGGATGCTGTGACGGTCGGCGACACCACCGTGGCCGGCAAACAGACGAAGCCTCCGGCGCGGATGACCGACGCCGGCTTGTTGGCCTTGATGGAAAAGCACGGGCTGGGCACTCCGGCCACCCGCGCTCGGATTCTGGAAGTGTTGTTGGCCCGCGAATATGTCCGCCGCGATAAGAAGGCCCTGGTGTCGACGGAAAAAGGCCAGCACCTCTTGCAGGTGTTGCCGGAGATTTTGCGCGCGCCGGATCTCACCGGGGAATGGGAGGCCCGCTTGGAAGCCATTGCCACCGGACAGGAAAATGCGGCCGCCTTTCTGGCCGACATTCACCATCTGACCCGGGACGTGGTGGAAGCGGCCCGCACTCAAACCCGGGAGGTCCTGGCAGCCCCCCGTACCTTGGGACCCTGTCCGGTCTGCCACCAAGGCGAGATTCTGCAGGGCCGCAAAGCCTGGGGCTGCTCCCGCTGGAAAGAAGGGTGCACGTTCACCATATGGAAGACCGTGGCCAGTAAAAAATTAACCGAAAACCAGGTTAAAACCTTGCTCAGCGGCCGGCCCACGACAGTCCTCAAGGGATTTAAGAGCAAAGCCGGCAAAGCGTTCGATGCCCGATTGAAACTCCAAGACGGCAAGGTCGTCTTCGTGTTCGCCAACAAAAGCAAACCGGGATCATGAAGATGGGCCGGCGCATAGTAACCCCCGCGCTCGCGGGGGTGTGGTTATGACCGATTCGGAAGCGCGTGCGCCTTATCAGCCGGCCTTCCGGATAGGCCGTCATCTCTTTGGAAAGGATTTGATAATCATGTCGCGATTGATCGTCCGCACAGCCCATGTGGATCACGCCCGCTTTTACGTCGGATCCGCCCGGTGGCGAACCAGTCTCACCGGAATTGTGGCGCCCCTCGTGCCGCTGCTGGACGCCGGGGTCGCGCCCTGGCCCCAGGTCTTTCTCCGCCCTTATGGGATCGGAGCTCGCATTTGGCCCTCCTGGATTGCCTGGTTGCTAAAAGCCCAGGACGCCCGCTGTTTTTGGTGTCATACCCCAATGGCATCCGACGCCTCCACCGTCGAACATGTGTTGCCGTATAGCGGCCGCCTCTGGCCTCAAATCGACGGGATTAGCCAATTGCTGAGCCTCCGGCTCAGCCATCAGGAATGTAATCAGGCGTATGCCGCCTGGCGCGGACAACAATCCGTCCGCAAACTGCGCCGCATGGATGACCGCCTGCTTCGTCTTATCCGCCAACAAATTGCGTCCCATCCGATTTTCGTCTTGTATGCCTATCGGCAACATTCCCCGGAGCATGAAGCGTGGCCCGCGGCCCATCGTGATTCCTCCCGCCTACCGGCGGGGGAGCGTCTCACCCGGTTTTAACATTCACCACGAAAGGAGAGGATTCGGATGTTTACGGATCCCGACACCCCGCAGGACCTGGTGACACCCTGTCCGGTGTCTACGTCGGACTTGCAAAAGCAGAAATATGAGCAGGAACTGGCCGGGCCGAGCAAGTTTGATCCGCACGAGATCCGGCTATCGGAGGCGGGCCAGTGTCCGCGCCGGCAAACGCTGCGCGCTTTGGGCTTTGTGCCGACTCCGCCCACGCTCCGGGAAATGGCCATCTTCGAAACCGGCCACCTGGCGGAAGAGCGGATTACGGCCTTGTGGGAACAGCGCTATCCCGGACAGACAGAACGGGAAGTGCTGGTGCAAACGGAATTCGGCGTGGGCCATAT
>DAHWKG010000249.1:0-3197 GCA_027343765.1 Sulfobacillus sp. | reverse complement strand
CGTGGGGGACTACTGACTAACGAGGAGCACACGGATGGCGTATTACCTTTCGCGCGAGGAGATACAGGACATGCAAAGACGATTCCGACGACAGGAAAGTATTAGTGGGATTGGCCAGGCTCTGGGCCGCGATCGCCGCACGGTACGGAAAGCGGTGACCACAGAAGGACACGAGAACGCCCCGATCCGGCGATCTCGTGGGAGTAAATTGGATGCGTATCATCAGTATATCGCAGAGCGATGGGAGCAGGGCTGTCACAACGCCCAAGTGTTGTGGGAGGAACTCCGCGACCAGGGGTTTACCGGCAGTCTCAGCTTGGTGAAGCAACATGTGGCCCCGCTGCGGGCGCAGCGGGGAATCGAACCCACCCGGCGTTTTGAAACGATGCCCGGAGAACAGGCCCAATGTGATTGGGCCGATTTTGGGGGACTCGCCTATCCCGACGGCGTGCGCAAGTTATATATTTTTGCCTACACGATGGGTTATTCGCGGCGCATGTACATCGAGTTTGTGCATAACCAGCGACAAGAGACCCTGTTTACGTGCTTGGAGCATGCGTGGGCCTATTTCGGATGCGTCCCGGCGGTGATCTTGTCGGATAACATGACCCCGATGGTCATCCGCCATAGCTTTGACGGCGAGATCGTCTGGAACCCCCGCTTTACCGCCTTCGCGGAATTCCACGGCTTTCGACCCCTGGCAGCGCGCCCCTACCGGGCCCAAACAAAAGGTAAGGTCGAACGGGTGGTCTCCTATGTGCGGCAAAACTTTTGGCCGCGCGTTCCGGATGCCATCCATTTGGATCAGCTCAATACGATGGTCCAACGCTGGGCCGAAACCCGCGATGAGCGGATTCATGGCACCACCTTTGCGCGCCCAGTCGATCGCTGGGCCGCAGATTTTGCAGGCGCCGCGTCTATGACCCCACCCGTCTTTGGGCCTTCGGAGAAAGCTGGGAACGGAAGGTAACCACGGACGCGTTTGTCCATTGGGAGGGTCATCGCTTTGCCGTCCCCTGGGACACCGTCGGACATACCGTCCACGTCCGGCGCGTCGCGCCGGATCAGGTGGCCATTTATTGGGAGGACCGCCTCGTCGTGACCTATCCCCACCCGTCGGGATCCCACCAAATCTTAGGGGAGGCGCAATGGCATGCGAGCCCGCCTCCCACTCGGGTGCCCGATCAACCGATTGCCCGACGACGCACCTTAACGGTGCCCGATGACACCGTGCCGGAAACCCGCTCCCTCGCGGAGTATAACAAGGTGGTGCCCGAATGACACGAGAAACCGAACGCATGGATCCGATTGCGGTCTGGTGTGAGCGCTTAAAGTTGCCGGAGATCGCCCGTTTAGCCGCCACCCGGGCCGAACAGGCGGCAGCCGCCCAGTGGACCTATACGGCCTATTTGGCCGACCTCTTAGAAGCGGAGGTGGCGACGCGCCAAATCCGCTACGTGCGGTCCCATATGCAAATGGCGCGCCTCCCGTTCCAAAAGACCTTGGATGACTTCGACTTCGCGTTTCAACCGTCGCTCGATGAGCGACAAGTACGCCAATTATTGACCTTGCAATGGGTCGACGCGGCCGACAATCTCATTGTCCTCGGCCCGCCGGGAGTCGGCAAAACCCATCTGCTGGTGGCGCTGGCGACCCACGCCATTCATGAACGGATCCCGGTGTACTTTACCACCATTCAAGACCTGGTGGCCGATTTACGTAAGGCCTGGGACGAGAACCGCTTTGCCGCGCGGCTCGCGACCTATCTCCGCCCGCGACTCCTGTGCATTGATGAAGTGGGCTACCTCCCCCTCAATCGGCTGGAAGCCCATTTGTTTTTTCGTGTAGTGGCCGCCCGGTACGAACATGGGAGTTTGGCGCTGACCTCCAATAAAGGCTTCACCGACTGGGGATCCGTGTTAGGCGACCCGGTCTTGGCGACAGCTATTCTCGATCGCCTGGTCCACCATTCGACGATTCTCAATATCCGGGGGGACTCCTATCGCTTACGGGAAAAACGTCAAGCCGGCTTGTTGGGCGACGCGGCCGCCCGACCGCCCCTGATCCCGTCCGAGACCTCAGAGGCCTCGACATGATCCGGGAACCAGGAGTCCCGGAGGGAATGCTGCCGCCCGGCATCCCAAAAACTTCCGACCTGACACTCAGTGTCAGGTCAAGACGAGCAGAAGGAGGGATGACCCATGGCCTTTGTGCGATGGCGCGGTAACTGCGCCCAACTGCTCATGACAGTGAACGTGGATGGGCGGCCCCGCCAGCGACTATTAGCGAATCTCCAAGGAGCCTATGCGACCACCCCCCGACTCTGGGCACGTGTCGCCGAAGCGTTCCCCGATGTGGTCATCGACTGGGCCGCCGTCGATCGGGCCCTTGCCGTCGGGCCCCCGAGTGCCCCACCCCCCACCGCTGAGCAACTACAATGGGCCACCGTAGCCCATCAATTGCTCGTCTGGGCCACCACGGGTCCGCCAGACGACCCACGAGATGGCCTCCAATTAGAGGCAGCGGCTGAGGTGCTGGCACGCTGGCAGAGTTATCGCTAACAGTTCTCCGCATCCCCAGGGATCCCCTTCCCTGGGGATTCTCTCGTTGTCGATGGTGAGCATTTTCCATTGCCGTTTATGGGGATTTTCTCCTTGTCGTTTGATGCATTTTCAATTGTCTTTTCCTGGGGATTTTAAATTGTCCTTGACACTGCTGGGTGCGGCAGGCCCGGGAACGGCGTATCCAGAACGTTCAACGTATGCTGGGGGAACTACGCCAGACGGATCAAGAGACCGCCGAAGGGAAGAAAATTAGGGAGAACCGAGAACAGGCGGACGTCCTCTGGGCCACCATTGCCCCGCGGCTCCCCGAGTTGCCCCAATTGTACGACTATGTCACCGCCTTGGCACAAGCCGCCCTGAAGAAATGCATTCGCGCACGGGGTTCCAGCCCGGATCGGTCACGGAGCGTGTGTGGCTCCTCCGAGCGGCCCAAGAACGTCCGGACTTGATCACACACCCGCACAGGAGTGCCTAAAGGATCCGGCTATTAGTTGTCATTGGTCATATTTTGTACCCTATTAATTGGTATTTGTCCCCTAATGTGGTATACTTAGTGCGAGGAGGACGGTCATGACAGGCAAAGAGGTCATCCGCAAATTGCACAAACTGGGATTTGTGGTGGATCACGTGACG
>DAHWKG010000240.1:0-6600 GCA_027343765.1 Sulfobacillus sp. | reverse complement strand
CCCAATTCCTGAGTGGCTCCTCCTGACTTACGCGGGCTCGTACACCCCAGATGTTGATCCGAGCTTCAGCGGGGGCCCCGCGAGGGGGCCGGGGGTTGGACCAATCTTTGCGTCAGACTCGTGGTCTAGGAATTCGGCGGTTTCCCCCGGGTAAGCGTCAGTGTGTCCGCGTCGTCATGAATTGGGACCAGGTGGCTTCCGCTATCCGCCGGTACGCCGCCGTGCGAATCTTGGGCCGCCAGTCGACCGCCAAGGGCGGACCATCCCAGGTGGGCGGTGCAAACACCTGATGATACGCGAGCATGGCCCACCAAATGCGGACCAGTTTGTGGGCCGCCACGACGTCAATGTACCGTCGCGTTAAGCCTCGTTCCCAAAAGCGGTTGGCGAGTGCCAGAAAATAGGCATTCTGGTGGGCCGGGCCGCCCGAAACCAGCGACTCCCCTGGTAACTCATGGCCCCATAGCGATCCGGCCGTTGTCCGCTCCCGTGAATGTTCGGGTCGAGTCCGCCATATTTCACCAGCTTTTTTGGACTCGTGGCCCGCGTGTGGGAATCATTGATCACGATATTTCGGAACGACCCGTCACGCGCGCAATGCCCTCCGTGGCGACGGACACTAAAATGCGCATGATAGCCTCCTGGTTTTTTAAGCGTACCAGCAACCGGCAGCGGTCGCCAACTCTTCCACGGATTGCCTTTGTCTCTATGACGTGGTTGGGGCTTGCATGGGAACGCTATAGCTGGTTTCTACACATTTAGCGAGGGGGGATTCGATTGTCATCTCGCACCAAAAGTCCGACGCTTCCGTCGCAACACCAAAATCGCCAACCCGGGTTAGAGGAGGGGATGCATCCCCAACCACAGGAAGTCGACCACGAATATCGTGGCTCCGGGAAGCTCCAGGGAAAGAAAGCCGTGATTACCGGCGCCGACAGTGGCATTGGACGAGCTGTGGCGAATTTCTTTGCCAAGGAAGGGGCCGACGTGGCCATTGTTTACCTTAATGAGGACCATGACGCTGAAGACAGCCAGAAACTGGTCGAGCGGGAAGGACGCGCGTGTCTCTTGTTGCGTGGGGACGTGGGCGATCGAAAGTTTTGCAAGAAGGTCGTGGACACGGTCATCCAGCGCTTCGGAAAATTGGACATCGTGGTCAACAACGCTGGCGAGCAGCATCCCCAAAAGTCGCTGGAGGATATCGATGAAGGACAATTGAAGCGCACCTTCGAGACCAACTTCTTCGGTCTCTTCTTCATGACCCAGGCTGCGCTTCCACACCTAAACCGAGGAGCAGCCATTATCAATACCGCCTCTGTTACGGCCTATAAGGGGAATAAAGAGCTGCTTGACTACAGCGCCTCAAAGGGGGCCATTGTGGCATTTACCCGGAGCTTGGCCCTAAATTTGGCCGATCAGGGAATTCGGGTCAATGCCGTGGCTCCGGGCCCCATCTGGACACCCTTGATCCCGTCCACTTTTCAAGCCGAGACCGTGCACACGTTTGGCAGCACCACGCCCATGGGGCGTCCTGGTCAGCCGGAAGAGGTCGCGCCGTGCTATGTCTTTTTGGCCTCGGACGATGCCTCCTATATGACCGGTCAGGTCCTTCATCCCAATGGCGGGGAAATGGTGACGAGTTAACTATGGGTATCCAGATGCCAGATGCTTATGGGTTTTCATCGATAGCTGGCGGTCGGTGGTGTAAACTGAGATCGGAAAGCATCGGTCACATGACAAGACTTTATTTTTGTTGAATTTATCGACCGCGTGGTGATGTAGGAGCTCCCCTACGTTGTGGAGTTTTCAGGTCGGAGGAATGCGCGTGCCGGGCAAATGGTTAGGGGCCCTGTGCTTGGCTCTGGCTTCCAGTATTTGGGGCGGTATGTATGTCGTCAGTAAAATTGTCCTCGCGGTAATGCCGGCCGTGACCTTGGTTTGGATGCGTTACGTTCTGGCTCTGGCCGCCCTGCTAGCGGTCGGCTTGGCGACCCGGCAGCCATGGCGGATTCCCTGGCGGCACATACCCCTGATCGTCGCGATTGGCGCGGTCGGCTACGGGCTATCTATTTGGGCACAATTCCGAGGAACGCAGCTGACGACGGCGCAAATGGGATCCATCGTGACCTCCGCCACGCCTGCCTTCATGGTGGTCTTTGGCCGGTTGATCCTCGGAGAGCCAGTGACTTGGCGTCGGGGAATTTCTGTTTGCATGGCAACGTTAGGCGTTTTGATGATTGTGGGGGTTGAAAGGGTGTCCGCTGGACAACTTCGAGGCGGACTGATTCTGCTCTTGGCAGCCATCTCTTGGGCATTAATGTCGGTTCTGGTGAAGACGCTTCCAAGCGGATATTCCTCGTTGGTGGTCACGACCTACGCCATCGGAGTGGCGACCTTGGTCCTGACCCCCCGTGTCTTATTACAAGGCCTATACGAGCCTGGCCTCGCAAGGCCCGAAATTTGGGGCGGCATTATATTTCTTGGCCTCATTTCAACGGCGGGAGCATTCGTCCTCTGGACCCGCGGCTTACAACTTCTCGATGTCGGAAATGGCGGGCTCTACTTCTTTTTTCAACCGCTGGTGGGTACTGCGCTCGGGTGGTTTGTTCTCCGAGAAGCCGTTTCGTGGACGTTTTGGGTGGGTGCTGCGTTGATCGTCGTCGGTGTGCTGCTGGTCGTGAGAGAAGGACAACGAACCACCCGGGATAGGCGTTGGGACAAGGTCTATACCGTGCTGAGAGGGTTTTTTGGTGGCGGGATTTAACGGCTTGACCGCTAGACTCTCCTGCGCGCGAAACGGCGATGAGACCTGTCATGGCAACTCCCGAGCCGCTAGGCAGGAAGCAAGTTTCCATTAGGAGGCGGGGTCATGGACGATCGTTATCGCGGGAAGGACGTACACTTTTGTGCCACCTGCCGGTGGATAGAACATCGGGCCCCTAAAACGTATGTGTGCACGCGTTTAGGGTACCAAACCCAGCCGCGGTGGAAATTTCGCTGTTGGACGCCGCGTGCACGCTATGTCTCAGCCGAGGGAAAGCGGGACGACCCGGCCGGTCCCAAAAAAGATAGCAGGTAATTGAACAGCATGTCCGGCACCTCCAATTGAGGATAGTGTCCCACCCCCGGAACGACCAGGCGTTCGGCTTTGAGGTTTAGAAGCCCATCTGACCCACCGTGTAAGACCGGGTCCTCGGATCCCTGAACGACCAAAGTCGGGACGCGTACCCGGTTAAGCCAAGCCCCGATATCGGTGGTAAGAATGGTGTTTAAGGTCGCCAAGATGGCGTGGGGCTGGGCCTCTTCGACGGCCGTTCTTTGCAGCGCGGTGATTTCATCCGTGGGCCCTTTGACAAACGATTGACGCCAAATTCGCATTAACAGCGTGGCGAGTTGTTCGGAGGTGGTTCGCTGTACCAAGACCCGAACACGGCTAAACTGACGGGCGATGAGCGGACTAATGTGGGGGTTGGCGGCCCCGGGAATCGTGTCCAAAACGACGAGCCGGCGCACCAAATGCGGGACGCGAGCGGCGAGATAGAGGGCTCCCGTACCACCAAAGGAATGTCCTACCACATTAACCTGCCGCACTCCCAGTTCGCGTATAAGCCGGATGGCGTCACGCATGTAATCATCGATGTGATAACCGTGGGTGGGCTTTCCTGACCGTCCAAATCCCCGAAGGTCCGGCATCACCAATCGCCATCCCTCGCGGGGAAATTGCTTGACTAATGGCAACCAACTATTGCCGTCCATAGCCCAGCCATGAAAAAAAAGCACGGTCTTCGGTCCAGACCCGAGAACTTGGTAGTGCACGGGAATACGTGCTGCCGCCATGTGCTCACCTCCTATTTGCATGATACGAATATCTTCCTGGGAAGAAAAGGGGACAGGAATCTCTCGTATCGAAGGAGAATCGGATGAGGAGGGGGCGACGGGCGTGCGGGGCTTAATGTATTCGGTTTCATGGGGAAGAATCGGGTTGCAACGGGCCTTTGTGGGGTTATCTGGGTCTCTGGCTCGCCTGCGTTTTCGGGAAATCTGGGAGCCCGAGGGGCTGCCTCAGGGATGGACCCCGGTGCGCCCGCGTTTGAGCGGCATTTGTGGGTCGGACATCACGCTCTTGAAGGGCCATGTCAGCCCCTATTTCCGGCCGATGACATCGTTCCCGGCGGTGTTAGGTCACGAGATTCTTGCCAACACCAGCGATGGCACACGCGTGGTGGTCATACCAACGCTATCTTGCCAATCGCGGCGTCTACCCCCTTGTGCATATTGCGTTTTGGGGCAACCGGAGGACTGCCTTCGCCGGGCCGACCCCGGACTCGGTGCTGGTCTCATGCTCGGATACCATCGGCGTCTCCCCGGCGGGTGGGGGGAGATGCTTTGGGCACCCGAGGAGCAACTCGTGAGGGTGCCAGATGCCATGCCTGACGAACGGGCGGTATTAGCTGAACCTGGCGCGGTTGTGCTAGCGGGTTTGCGGCGGTTGAATTGGGCGGTTGTCAAGGAAGTGCTTGTCATAGGAGCCGGGACTTTAGGGCAGTTGGCGACGGCCATGATTTCGGAACTGTATCCAGCGGCAACCATTTCAGTACTGGCCAAATACCCGACTCAAGCGCAAGTGGCCCGCGCTATGGGTGCCCGATATGTGGACGGTATCGAACGGGTAACCGGTGCGCCGCTCCCAACCTTGCGCGGCTTCCGACCCTTTTACCCGCGGGGATTTGATGCGGTTGTGGTCACGGCTGGGAGTCCTCGGGCATTGGCTGACGCCATCGGATGGGTGGCACCCGGCGGGCAGAGTCTATTGCTCGGCGGGGTGAGCCAAGCTTCATTTGACGCAACGCCTCTTTGGGCGCGTCACGTGACCCTGGTGGGATCATATGGCTACGGTGATGGCGGCAGCGACACGTTCCGGGCGGTGCTCTCGCTATACAGCGTCATGCACCAACCGCTGGAGACCTTGGTTACGCACCAGTTTCGCTTAAGCGAATATAAAGCGGCGCTAAACCAGGTATTAGTTCAGCGCCAAGGGGTTATTAAGGCGGCATTCCGTGTTGAGGATTAGTCGCTGGCGATGCTTTCAATAGCCTCCAGCGTCCGGTCGATCTCAACTCGCGTGTTGTAGGGAGCGAGTCCGAGGCGGACCAACCCTCCTTGACTTCTCACCCCCAAGCCGTCGATGAGGGTGATGGCATAAAAGTCTCCATCCCACGCCAAAATACCCCGTTCTCCTAGATCGTGGGCCACCGCGACTGATGAGCGGTCACGCAGTGTGAAGCTAATGGTCGGGGCTCGGTCCTGTGCCCCCACGGGGGGACCATAGAGGCGGACTTGAGGAATCGCCAGCAGTCCACGATAGAGTTTGGCCGCTAACTCGTGCTCGTAATGATAGATATGGGCCATCGCTTGCCGTATGCGAGTTCGACTATGTTCGTCCGGATTCTCGGCGAAAGATGCGATGAAGTCCACGGCCGCAATGAGTCCTTGAAGGGAGGCATGATTCAAAGTGCCGGTTTCTATGCGTTCCGGCGCGTGGGGCGCCTGGGCCCGCACTCGGAACGTAGGCAAGTTGTCAAGAAGCCCCGGACGAGTGTAGAGGACCCCGATGTGGGGGCCAAAAAACTTATAAGCTGAACATAAGAGCGCATCGGGCTTCAACTGTTGGACGTCGATGAGGCCATGTGGAGCCCAATGCACGGCATCCACCACGAACAGCGCGCCGACCTGGTGGGCCCACTCGGCAATTTGGCTGAGCGGGTTAACGGTGCCTACGGCGTTGGAGGCCCAGCCTACGGCAATGACCCGAGTACGAGGGGATATGAGCCCCTGAAAGGCCTCTATGTCGAGTTCGCCGCTAGCCAACACGGGCGCCTCACGAACGACCACACCCCGTTCTTCCAATAGGAGCCAGGGAGCGACATTGGCATCGTGGTCTAGTTCGGTCACAATGACTTCATCGCCCGGCGCTAGCGTCCGGCCAATAGCCTGACTCAAAAAAAAGTTCAAGGTAGTCATGTTTTGACCAAACGAAATCGTGCTCGGGTCCTCGGCGCCGAGCATTGAGGCCATTGCCGTTCGTGCCGCCAGGATGACGGCGTCGCTTTCCCGGCTGGTCTCATATTGCCCGTGGGTATTGGCATTGTGCCGGATATAATAATGGCTGATGGCGGTTATCACCGACGAGGGTACTTGGCTCCCTCCGGGACCATCTAAAAAGACCAGCGGACGATTATCCGGGCCGGTCCGCTGCAAACTCGGAAATTCATGCCGACAATAGGATAGATCTTTCATCGTATCCTCCTTGGGCCAACGTTCTGTGGCGCCTCAACGTTAGGGATTGTAACGTGCGGTGTCTTCCTTGGGGTCTTCACTCGGGGCGCACCACCTGAGGGCTGGATTCTCCGGAGTCGCCCTTCTGGCACGCGGTCGAATGCCTGTCCAATAGTCAACAGATTGGGTCATCATCTCGCCTCCCTTAGCGGTATGATAGCATGCAAAAGGGTCCAGGAGAACCTTAGGCGGTGGATGAGGTCTGGATTTCGGGGCCATTCACTATTGAGGCTTTTTCATAACTCGAAGCCCTTGCTACAGGCG
>DAHWKG010000234.1:0-12118 GCA_027343765.1 Sulfobacillus sp. | reverse complement strand
GGGATCCCGTCCGCACCCAGACCACGTAGCGATCCACGCCCGCCTGGTAGACAAAATACCGCTGAAACTGGGGATGATTCGGCGGGCAGTGATTGTGCCAGAAGGTGACGCGTGTCAGCGTATTGGTGTCATACACACGACCGGCAATGGTTTGGCGCATGGCTAGGAGCCTCCTTCATCAAGAATGGAGGTCACCAGGGGGCCCGCCAGCGGCGGGGCTCAGAGATTGGGCATCCGGTCGAGGGACTCGGCTCCGACCGCCTGGAGCGCAGCAAATTCCGTTCCAATAAGCCGGCCCACTGGATGCGGCAAAGCGGTCGGATCCCAGTTGGGGTCAGTGTTTTCGAGTTGCTCCAGCGCGCGGACCAGCTGTGTGCCGAACGGGATCCCAGCCGTCTGATCGCGCTCGGTTTGGAATGCTTGAATCCAGGGGGACAACCCCGGCAGATTCGGCCATCGCATGCCGGGGCGCCCGGGATGTTGGTACCCCGCGACAGGATGGGTCACATAGGCCCACTGGTCGTGCCATACCCACTGGCGTAACGGGTTGGGATAGGGCGACGTGGGATCGATCCAGTCGTGCCACGAATCACACAAGCCACCCGCCAGAACCGGGGTGAAGGCGCGATCGAACGGGACAATGACGTCGGCGAAGAAGGGATCGTGCCGGAGAGCCCGCGTCGTGGCCTTTTGTCCTAAGCGAGCCCATTCGGTGGAATCAAAACCGAGGTGCAGACGCTGCCATAAGGCTTGATGGGCTGGCGACGGCCACGGGCGCACCTGACCACCGACATCGAGCCCCTCTCCCGTGTCTCGGCCTAAGGCCATCGACCAATCAGCGTCAGCCCGTAACATTTGCAAGACAGCGCGGCGCGCGCGCCAGATCCACACAGCCATCACCAAGTCGCCTACCTTATGATCTAAGCAACGCGGCCGGATGTGGTGTAGAGTGGAGACCGAGTAAGTGCCAACCCAAGAGCGCCACCAAGCCGACCAAGATGAGAAAAGCCAAGGAATCCGTGCGTCGCACGGAACCGTGAAGCGGCCAGCGAAACCCGTGCCGGGAAAAGGGCCAGAGCCACCACTGCGGCGTTTGGTTAAATCCGTCCAGGAGGAGATGGCTGAATCCCCCGAGCACAAGTCCTAGCAGGACCCACCAGAAGGGATACGAAAGACCACGGAGAATCCCGTGGCTAGCCCCGTGAAGCAGGCTCCAGACCAAAGCGCCTAGAAGCGCGAGAATCCCACTGGCGATGCCCACGGCCACCAGCGAATGCGCCTGATGCCGATGCCAGATGGGGTGCGGATACCCGGCGCGCCCGACTTCCGGGGGAACATGTGGGCCGCGTGAATGAGAGACCGCCGGCCACGGAATCCAGCGTCCAATCGTCGAATGCGGATGGTCCCAATCCGGCACCAGTCCCCCAAATCCACTCGCCGCTACCAGAGTCACCGGATGCGGCATGCCGACCGACAGGGCTAAACCGGCCACCACCAGGCCGCCTAAGATGTGCGTATGGGCGTTCATGAAGAAAAGACCCCTTTCCGTTGTATAGTGGATCCCAGGACAAAAGCCCCGGCGGGAGCCGGGGCGTCGTGCCCGTCAAACCGAAAACTGATGCTTACGCCGAGTGAAAGAGAGACTGCGTGAGCGCCACGGTGACACAGGCGTACGGGGCGTCAATCCGGTTAAACCGCTCAATGGCGACCTGCAGGTCCACCAAGTGCTGTTCCGCCTGCCGGACCCGGTCTTGGAGGGCGGCTTGGCGGGCGGCCGCGACCTGCTCGGGGACATTGCTCTGCAATTGCAGGAGCAAGCGCTGTTGACGCATGGCATCCACGAGGGCTTGACGGCCCCAGCGGCGCTCTTCCGCCTTCGCCAACCAAATCTCAGGCCGGCCCCAAATCGAGGTGGCGGTAAAATGCATCACGCCTTGCCGAATGGCGGTAAAGACATCAGGGCTTACGTGGGAAAATTTCTTGCGTTGGTCCGAGGGGAAACTACTCACAGTGAGTACCCATTTGCGCAACGTTCCATAACTGTAGCCCGTGCGATCCGCCAGCACATGCAGGCCATCAGCCCCATACATCCGGTAGGTCTCCGCCGCAATATCCATACGTGCCCATTGATCCTGATTGACCGTCTGACTCAATTGGTTAAATCGTTCGACGAGATACTCTAAATCTGCAGTTTGTAGCAACATGGCCATCTGGTAACGCCTCCCTTTTGGTGTGAAAAGAACACCAGGCAAAAAGGCCCCGCAGAGCGGGGCGGCGGTGAGAGACGGAAGCAGGAAACGCAACCCTAGGGCACCACTTACAACCGGAGTAAAGTCGATGTTCGATTTACCCGTGGGTTATCTCTATGTCGGATGACATGTGATGGATCTGTTCCCACACAATTGTCACGAAAAAAGCAGCGCGGATACCCGCTCTTATTCGCACCCTTAACAATTCTTTGGGTGCGTGATCGGTAAGCGTTTTCAATCGTTGTATGCCCAGCCCAATCGCGGGGATTTGGGGCCATGTGCCCGCAAGACACTGAGCTTCGGCCGTAATGGCCCGATCTTCAGCCGCGATGAAGATATCACGGAGAGAATCTTCTCCACATTCAAGCACAGGCATTAAATACTGATCCAACCCGGTTGAAAACCACCAAGCGACGGCGGCGAGTTTCCACCACTGGAGCCGTTCTGGTGTAGGATCTGTGCTCCATAGAATTGACGATGACGCCCACAAGAATCGCAAGTGTGGTCGCATGCGTCCACCTTCCGATCGGGTCCAGTATACTTTTTCTTCGCCGCTGATAGCGGCCGCATCGGTCGTAGTCAAACCGGCCGCGTGACGTGTACCCAAGATCCACAGAGGACCCCATGAGCTCTTTAAATCAGCCATGTTCGCGTACACCTCCATTATGTTGGCTAATAGCCCCACGTCCGTAGTAATCCCCGCAGAACTTGTTTCTGTTCGTGAGACAAGAACGCCCACGTCTTTGCCAATGGATTCATCCCGGAATTGGGGATTTTAAGATTCGGCGGGTTCTCATTCGTCGAAGGTTTTGCTTCAGACCATGGAATAGCACGACAAGCCATCATATATTCCTTCGCGTTAAATTCACCAACGTTTCCGTTGACTGGACCCAAAAAGCGTCGACCAATCGCGGCCCACGCCTCCCAATCGGATTCGCATCCCCAACTCCGACAGAGTCCCGGGCCGATCCGACCCATGGCTGACGCAACGGCTATCACGTCGCTTGAGTTACCTCCGGCTCCCTCAATCAGTAAACTCAATTCCGCCCCAGGCATCGTGTCCAGTAGTCGGATTCCATCCACGACTTCCCTCTCGTTCGGGAGAGACACGGCACGTGCGGCCCACCGTGACTCGGCCAACTGCTGGCTCGCCGGGTCCGACAACAGTCCCTGCGTGATCACAGCTTGACCTAAGCGTGACCACATGATGGATCGTTGCGTAGGCTCCATGCCGCCGATCCACGGCATGGTGGCCACCCACACCGCCTCCTCGGATTCGCCCAAACCAGTGCGATCGGCATATCCGCTGACTACGGCCATCACCATGGAAGGAACATCCAACGCAGCCGCGAGGCGATACCCCGCATCCACCTTAGGTCGCCGGGTTCGCCCGCTCGTAAAGGTCGCTATCGTCGGTATCGCCAGTCCTGTCCTCCGTGAGAGTTCCGATTGGGATACTCCCAGCGTCGAGATTTGCCACCGAAGCCAATCTCCAAATCCGAGTGTTTGACGGGTATCCGCTGTCATGGTAATCCCCCTCTTCTCTTTACTGTCCCGCTACCTGCACTGCGTCCGGATACAAGACCGACCGGATCTGCTGTAAAAAGCTCGCCTCCCCCTTGAACGTATTCCCGAACCGGATAGCTTCCAGCCGCGATTTCGTCGCCGTGTAGTGATGGCGCTCGTCCACACGCAAGACCAAATCGTACTCGTATTCGTAGCGATCCCGCATAATGGGTCGGGGCACGCTCGGCGTGGTTTTTCCTTTGTTGGCGTCATCGAGGTTGAGCACCGGCTTTTCCCGCAACGTCACGATAATGGACATGGCGCTTTGGTTAATGGCCGCCATCAGCGCGTCATGGCGTGGAGTAATATCGCGCCAGGCATAGGCTCCTTTTTGCCGGCCTTTTGCGCGAGAGCCACTTGTTCCAAGCAGCCGCCGGGCCCCTCCCATTCCGGGGAGAGCGAGTCGATGATGAGCACGTCAAAACCGGCCCGCTCTGCCGCATGAATCCCCTCAATAAACCGCTCTGGCCCAAACGGCGGTTTCATTTCCGCAATCATGGCAGGAAACTTACGGGCGTAGAGCGCAGAGGCCCGATGCTCGGTGTCGAGTACCGCCACCCGAACGCCCAGTTGATGCGCTAAGGCCAGACTGGTATAAGTTTTACCGGCGCCGCTGGGACCCCACAGCACGACATTGAGTTTCGATGGGCCCGCGGCTTCTTGGAAATCAAACATGAGACATCCACCCTTTCTGGTGTGCGATAATAAAACCGTCCAGACCCCGGCCAGCGGTCGGGGTGTCTCGGCGTTAAAGACAAGAGAAAGCACCACGAAAAGAGCATCGGACCGGCTAGGCACAGGGCCACAAGGCGTGTCACCCAACCGGCCGCTGCTTCTTTACAGGCTGACGCCGTTTTGAGGTGACTTGGGCCACATGGACCCGGCAATGAGCCCGCCGATCAACCCCAGCACCGCCCCGACAAAGGGTCCGTATAAGAGGTGGACCAACTGAAACGTGATCCCCACCCCGGCTCCAAGGGCTGCCACCCCTCCGCCTAGAGTGGAGCTGGCCGCACCAATACTGGCCACCACAAGGTTGAACAGTATTCCTAGCACGGTGCCCACCTCGTTGGCGATGGCGCCCACCAAAGCACCCATCCCCACCACGTATCCCAAAGGACTCGACATGGTGTCCAGCGCCGGGTTGTTGCGGATGAGCAAAAACGGGGCGCCAATTAAGACGATCCATCCCAAAACGCCGTGTAAGATCGGCACGCGACCGACCACAAAATAGGCGATCGTTGCGATCATCGCGGTTCGTAAAAAGGGGTTACGCATCACCAAAAACCTCCTTGGAAGAAATGGGACACACGGGATAACACCGAAACACACGAAAAAACCACGGCGGCCGGTCCTGCCCCGACTCCGTTCCGTTTAGTGTAGGCCGTGTGTCCGCGAGCGGCCGCTCCGGACCCGGCTCTGCCCTCCCAATGGCCCGGGGGAGAAGCAGGCCCACTGCCTTACCGGTGCAATTCGCCCAACATCTCCGGCCTAGCCTAGCCCGAGATGGCGGCGCGGAACGATACACCCACCTCAACCCGTCATCTCGCCGGGCTGCGCCGTGAAGGAATCCAAAGAGAGTAACCACGACGAGGCCGTCGTGGGATAGAGTGCCAAGATAATCAAAAACAGATCATACGGTTTAACGAGGAGTGATCGGCCACCGGGATTCACCAGGCCATGCATTGAGCAGGATGCCAGCCAATCGTTGTTTGCG
This sequence comes from Sulfobacillus sp., assembly GCA_027343765.1. Lineage (GTDB taxonomy): Bacteria > Bacillota > Sulfobacillia > Sulfobacillales > Sulfobacillaceae > Sulfobacillus_B. The sequence continues at coordinate 6,586 of DAHWKG010000234.1, read as the reverse complement.
TCCATCAATACTCGTTTGCGCCACGGCAACTAATTCTTCTTCCACAACATCCCGATCACAATCATCAAGAAAATTGGCCAATTGTGATCTCGTGCCCTGATGACGTCGCCAACGATATTCTGCCCAATCGAGCAGGGCTTGCGCCCCAGTGGCAATAGGTAACAACGGAGGCCGTGAGATCCGAGTGGCTGGCTCGTCAAATAAAGCCGGAATACATTCAAACGACCACTGCGGTGTTAAGGCACGGGGCGAAATAGCCGGATGGATGTTATCGACAATCATGAGGCGCGTAGGTTGTTGAGACAAACATCCATGCCACGACAAGGCCCATTCGCCCGATAGATAGCCATCAGGGCATAGATAGGTGACCAATTCTTCAGGACCCATCGGAGCCCACAGATTCACCCACTGGTGATGGTCCGCGTAAAACGGCATCGTTTGGGCGAGTGTGGCCAGGGCCTGATTCAGAGTTTCAGGCGACCACCCCAACCCGTGTCGAACCGCCTGCACGGAGATAAAAGGCGAGTGCGGCGAGAAAGTACGGACCCAGTCTTCTAACTGTTTTGCTGTGTTCATAGACGGGGTCCTCCCGAATGAGATAGCACAGGACTCATCCGAACCGAATTAAGCAATCGCGCACTACTTTGCGCCATCCCAACCCACGCATTTTGCTCATCTGTGGTTGAAACTTGATCGGGTCTCAAAAACCGCATTAACTCATCGCGGAGTTGCGATTGGGTCTCAGTGCTTTGCAGTAAGACACCCCGTTGTTCCAAATTTGCTCGAAACGTTACGGCAGAAGCGCCGTAATCTTGTAACTTGCGAGGGATCAGATCGATGGGTAGTAAGACTTTTTTAGATTGTAAGAAAGCAATATCCCACACGTCCCGGCCCTTAATGTAAGGACGTAACCCTAAAGCAACGACCTTGTCGGCAAAAATCTCTTGGGGACTTTCAGCTGCCAAGAGAAAATTCCCTTGAGGCGCAACGAGAGAGGGGGTGACAACATCGTAGGATGGGACGTTTGCAAATTCCAAATGCACACGAAACGAAGTCCTATCGGGCAATCGCCCAGAAATAATCGCACGAGACAAAGTGGGTGCAGATTTTTGGATTTTAGTTGCCAGATCGTGTACCCATGGGAAAACATTTTGTAAGTGCTCAATCAGCGGATCCAATGCGACAACACTGTGGTCCAATCGCCGATTTGATGGATGCATGACAAAATCCAAATCCTCCGAAAATCGTGGATTCTGATAGCATAAGCGCAATGCGGTTCCACCTTGAAACACAAGATAAGAAAAAGCATCCTGTTCGGCCATTCCGTACAGCACAGCGTTTTGAAATCGCTCTCGAAATAGCCAGAGTGTTGGAACGTGATATTTTTGAGCCTCTGTGGTCAATTGATCCCATTCCACCCCATCGCCGCCCTTCCCTAAGTCTCATTATATCGATTTGTTATGCAGTTGATCAAAAGAGGCGATCCCGTGGTTAGATGGGCACGTTGATATGATCTACATCCACCGCAGTTGGTCAGTTCCTGCATTCGCTACCTGCGCCGACTTCACGGCGTCATGTGTCATAGGAATCGTGAAGACTTTGGATCCGCTGAGCAGATCCTGGACGGGAACGATCTCAATGACCGGATAGTGCGCGTCATAGAGCGGGTGGGTATACGTGCCCGCTGTCGTTGCCTCTTTAAGCATTTCTTTGGTGGGTGGCTTCAGGGTGAGCAGCACGCCCAGAGCCGCGCCTTCACGGGCCATATCACCGCGTAAGGTGGCTACCGTCGCCCGGTTGACCTTGCCCGACTTGGCTTGAAAGAGCACCTTCGCAACAGACTGCGGACCCGTCACGAACGAGGCCCAGCCATCAATGCCGCGATCAGCGCCTTTCTTTTCGTGAATCCGCGCGCGATTGCGGGTATACGTGAGAATCGCCCACTTTTCGAACTCTTTGCGCGTTTTGTCGTGGGGATCGTGGGCGAGTGCTTCGGCCGCCGCGAGATCCTTCGGAATCCCGTGGGTGACAATGTGATCCATAAGATCCGCGCGTTGTTCGGGCGGCGTGCTGTCTTCTAACCGTTTGAGAATGAGGCTGATCGCTTGGTAGGTGATGTCGATCCCAAACCAGCGGCGCCCCAAGCGTTGCGAGACGGCCACCGTCGTTCCACATCCGCAATAGGCATCCAGGACCGTATCGCCGGGATTGCTACTGGCCTGAATGATACGCTCGAGCAAGGATTCCGGTTTTTGGGTGGGATAGCCAAGACGCTCTTTAGCACTATTAGTCAAAATGGGGATCTCCCACCAATCAAACGGTATGCGACCCAATGGATGCATTTTTTGATATTGTTTACTGCCTACTTGTTTAGGAGTTCGAGATTTATGCGGAGAAGAATACGGTTCGCGAACGGCGTCAACGTTAAATGTCCATGTAGAGCTTTTGTGGTAGAAGAAGATAGTATCGTGCTTTTTGGAAAAGTGGCGATGGCTGGCACCGCCGGATCCATAACACCATGCGATCTCGTTAGTATAGTGTCCTCCCTGACTCACAAACACCGCATCTAAAATGAGCTTCAGATAGTGGCTGGCCGTGGGGTCGCAATGCAAATAGAAACTCCCAACCGGCTTGAGCACTCGATGAATTTCGGTGATACGAAGCGCCATGTGCACGAGATACGCCAGAAGACCCCCGGCTCCCAGTACGGCACGATATCCTTGGATTAGAGTGACCGTTTGCATGGAAAATCGGCCGTCGGCATTGGTGAGAATTTCCTCAAAACCCCGATCCGCCTCCGGACCCCATTGCCAGGTGTCCATGAAGGCTTGCGCCTGGGCCACATCGTCGTGGCCGATGTTGTTGTAGATTTGGAAGTAGGTCCGTTTGGAGTTGAACGGGGGATCGATGTAGCACAGATCGACGGATTCACTGGGAATCCGCTGACGTAAGACGTCCAGATTGTCCCCATAGAACAAGTAGTTTTTGTTATCAGAGATGGGAATGAGCATGGAGTACACTCCTTTCGGTGAGAGATGATTCGCCCAACCCCTGCCGGCCTGGATGGGCCAACACCCAGAGCTTGCGGCCATCATTGGAAAACCACGGCCACGGCAGGAGGTTCAGCGTCCACTGTGCACTGCCTAAGAGCGCCCACCAGAGCCACAGAGCGGGCCACCCCGCGAACGCGAGCAGTAAGACCAGACTCTCGGCCACCGGCGCCGCCCAGAGCGTCCAAGCCACCTGACGCGCGCTCAGCCCATCTACCCGAATTCGGACCCCCACCGCGACGATATGTTTGACCACGACACCCTCAAACCGGCCACCACAGGCAAGAGTTGTGAGGACATGGGCCGCCTCGTGGGCGATCACCAAGACAATCGCGACTCCCATCAAAACGAACATCGATTTTCTCTCCTTCGTTTGTCGCCTGTTCAAGACCCGCTAACCTGTCGCCAGCGGGACGCTGGAGAACAAAAAAGACCCCCAATCCGTGAAGGGGTCAGGGGTGTTGGTACTCGAATCAATCAAAGGAAGGCCAAATCAGTCCGCCCAGTCGTGGCGGTAACGCGGCATCGGCTCGTCATGGTGAAGGGCCCGACGGACCCGTTGGCGGAACCGCCGTTCTTCGACGCGCCGGCGATATTTTTCTTTCTTGCCGTATAACCGTTTTGGGGCATGGGTATCGACATCTTGCGGGCGGAGCTCGACCCAAAAGCACGCCGAGAGCGTGCGCCACCGACGGCGGCGCCAGAGGCGTTGGGTGGAGCGATGGTGTCTGCGGGTGTGTTGGTGCTGATGCATCGCCGGATCCCTCCCGTTTTGGTGTGCAACACAAGGTGTTAGGACTTCCGAGCCGCCTTCTTCGGTGTCTTCGGCGTCGAACCCGTGGCGGCGACTTCTATGTTAACCGTCAACACAATCCCGTCAGCGGGGTAACTCTCCACCAGGGCCGCCAGACCGTTTAACAGATCGGCCGTTTGGCGCCGCGTCAGCCCTTTTTGGGTAATGGGCAATAACGGATGACTGGGACTCATACAATCCCTCCTTGTAAGAAAAGTACCAGGCAAAAAGCCCGCCACCCCGCAGGAGACGGGCGTGAAACCGGGGTGCGCTAATCGGATGACGCCCTCGTGGTTTAGGCAATCACGTGCACCTGTCCCTGATCATCTTTGGCGTAGATGTGCCACTGCATCTCCCCGCAACACGGACAGGCGCCGGTCGACGTGGTCGGGTCTTCCATCGCTCGTCGCAACCGGCACTGATACCCACACGCGTCACATCGAAACGCCCACGCGATGTCCATGGGTGCCCACCCTCCTTTTGGTGCTAACCCATGTCGGCGTACAAGGAGACCCATTGCGGGTCGTGAAACCAAGTTATCGCATCCGGTTCGTTCACGATATCCGCGAGACTCTGCAGCACCCGGCGAATGCGGCCTGCAATAAGGCGTCGTGACGCATCATCTAGAGCGCTTTCTAAGTGGTTCAATCCTTCGGCCATCAGCGCAAGGCCCTCGGCAATCGTTAGATTGTTATCTGTCATGGGGATATCTCCTTATCACGTTTAGGTGTAAAATACTCGCAAAAGCAAACCGGAGGACACATCGTTGTACTATTGGGATTGCCCTTGTTGCGGATTCCGTAGATCTGGCGGCCGGAATGACTTGCCTTCCAAAATAAATCAAGAGTATTGCCGAAACTGTGCAGCCGATCCAGATTTCCCCAACGGGCTCAATCAACGCAAGCCAACACACGTTCCCACAGCGACCCGCTGTGCTCACGGACAACCACGTGGTGGTGGCCATGAGAATTGAGCGTCCCTATGAATCCGGATGTAACCGGGAGCCGGTGATCGACACGAACTCATCATTTATGACGACTGACTCCCGCTATGCTCCGGACGAAATTGTCGGTGAATGGTGAGGGTTGATCCGTCCAGCGACACCCGATGTCCCAGATCGAATCCGAGCCACCAGCGATGGAGCGCGTCCCCCTGGAGTTGCGACGGGGACGCCGGTTGGTCTTCCGCGTACCGCCACGCGACGCCGGCGGCATACCCGGCATCCCACGCTCGGGCAATCAGCTGGCGGCGCTCCGCACGTTGACGCAACCACGTTCGCATGGCCATCCCTCCTGGAGATCTTAACAAGATGAGGCCCAACTTAGCGCGGCCAGAAGCCGCGCCACTCAAAGAGCGGATAGGTATGTGTATAGAAAGCGAACGGGGGAGAACCACCGTACGATCAGGGTAGGGTAATGGTCGCTGCAATGACCGTGATGATGCTGACCCCACTCCAATAGCGCAGACCGTCCAGTTTGGTATTCATCTCGCGCCGGAAGGCATCGAACTTCGTGTCCATCTTGGTCTCTAACGCATCAATGCGTGTGTGGGTTGCGTCCAGCTTCGTGTCCATCTTGGTCTCTAACGCGTCAATGCGCGAGTTCGTCGCGTCGATTTTATTCTCCAGCCGATCTTCGAGGCGGCGGAGCTCTTGGAGCAGATGAAAACCCCACGAGGCGGGAATGTCGCCACCGGGGAGGGTTGAAGACGTCGCGGAATCATTCTCAGACATCGCCGCACCTTCTTTCATGAATATGCCCTACTCCTTTCTCTGAGTATACGCCGGACGGGGCGAAAAAGGAAAGCGGCCTTCAGGGTCCCGTCCCCGCGATAGACCCGGATTAAGCCAACTGGCGTTGCCAGTAGACCGCTTCCTCATCAGGCAACGACTCGAACGTCCCTTCGTCGTCATCCCCACCGATAATCAGAATCGGGCCGTAGATATCCCAGACCTTCCCATTGCGCAGTGTGACCAAGCGGTTAAACGGCATCCCGTTGATTCGCCCCTCTTCGTTGCAAATGAAATGCGCCGCGCCATCCACGGCCCACAGTTCGATCCATCCCCCGGCCACGGCTTGCTTGGACTCAAGGCCATCAGCAATCTCGGTAATCACCGGGGCTTCGCCCGGATTTGCAATGACGACTTGCATATCACACGCCCCTTTCGTCGATGTAGCGATCCAATGATCGGTGCCATTCCGGCGGGACCATCTCTGCCGCCACCCGGCGGCAACGGCCGCGCAAATAGTCGCGCGAAAACTCCCAGCCGATGACTTGCGGCACCTTCCCAAACGATAACGATGCCGCTCCGTCATAGCGGGTGATCCGCCCGTCTTCGCGCCAGAGCCCCGTCACAATCAGAAATTCGCCCACACGCTCGCGATAGTAGCGCGGTTGCGGTAAAGGCTGATAGGTTCGCATGGCCATCCCGTCCTTTCGTTGATGAATTCTAAGGATGAGAAACTCCCGGCAGAGTCCGGGAGTGATGCATGGAATGATGGACGATTGCGTCTCCACACACCGGGAACGTATCACCCACGAGAAACTGGAGACGCATTGGAATCGCTCCCTGTTTTGTTATTGGCCGTGCCCGCTACTAATCTGAAGCGCTCGCAGACCGGTGAGCAACTCAGTCAGGCGAGCTAAACGCTCAAAAATCAAAGGAGTATACAAAAGAGCTGCAGTGCCGGATGCCAGCTCACGATCAATACATTCGGTGATCAATGTTTCGGCCAACACAGGA
>DAHWKG010000230.1:0-3031 GCA_027343765.1 Sulfobacillus sp. | reverse complement strand
CCTTGGACATGCTCAAAGAGGAGCAAACGGTCGCGCAAATCGCTGAACCTACGGAATCCATCCCGGACAATGTTGTCCCAATCTTCGTAGAATTTTGCTAGCGCAGCCTTTCTCGTGATTTAACGGATTTTCTCGGTGGGTTGTTCCTGTTTTTTGGGCAATGCGGCTTTTAACGCCGTTTGCAACACGGGGATCTCGCGATATCCGAGGATCCGCGTCAACGTGTCTTCAATGAAAAAACTCGTAGAAGCTAACCAGCGTAAGACTTGTTGCCCATTCGTCCAATGTTTCACGTTCTGCGCATGGGTGCGAAATTGACTGTTGATGGATTCCATCGCATTGGTGTTCGCCAATGTCTGTCGTAAGACGCCCGGAAGGCCCAACCGATGGACGGTTAAGGTCTCTGTCAGCCCTTCTCGCAGGCTGTTGGCCGCGCCGGGATGGTCGCGTTCCAACTCCTTGGCTAAGGCTTCTAAGGCCCGGTGGGCGGTGTCCGCTTTCCCGGTGATGGCTTATCCAGATTCTCCCGCGATGGTGCGACAGGGAGTGCTACAATTATTGTGGCTCTGGCTGGAATAACCGGCATGACGAGAGGGTAAGAAAACCAGACAAAACATTGAGGTAGGAAGGACGTATGTTAAACATCATTAAGGTTCTCCTGAAGCATGCTGATTTTCGGCGCCTCTGGGTATCCTCTCTCCTGTCAGAGACTGGGAGTGCCTTTAGCTTGGTGGCACTTCCTTTGTACGTGATCCACCAAAGTCATTCGTACATGTTGGCGGGAATTCTGACGACAGTAGGGTTTATCGGGACCGTAATCATGCGCATCCCAGGCGGCTTTATTGGAGATCGTTGGCCGCGGCGGCGCGTCCTGATGGGGGGAGCCGCCGGCGGAACCATGGCCATGCTAGCCGTGGTGGTGGCTGTCGCGTGGCATCCCGTCTTCCAATACTGGTTGATCGGGGTGGCATGGACCCTCAACGGATTCATCGGCTCCGCAGCAGCCGTGGTTCAAAGCTCCGCGGTCGCCCGGACACTGTCCGATGCCGATGCCCAAAAGGGATTCGCCGCCTGGCAGGCTCAATATGCCGCAACGACGGTGATTGGGCCATTACTTGGTGGTCTGGCGTTTACGATTGCCCATACCCTACCGTTCGCGATCGACGCATTATCATTTCTCTTGGAACTTATCGTGTTATCCCGCATTCGCCAGAACCTCGGAGAAGGCCAGCCCATCCGGGCGTCCAGTAAGGCAGTGTTTCGAGGTGTGGCTACGGTAATCCACGATCGTTTCCTGGTGGTATACGCGGTAACGAACGGGGTCCTCAACGTGGCCTCCCAAGGGATGCTCTACGGCATGGTGTTTTGGATGACCCGGCGGGGTGGGATTGCGGTGGGAGCGAGCTTCGTCGTTCTCGCGGTTGGTTCTCTGGTCGGAACCCTCATCGCACCACGCTTGGCATCTCGCCGATATCACCTGTTACTAATGACGTGTGTGGGTGCCTACGCACTGGCTGGGCTATGTGGTTACCTGGCTTCAACCCCGTGGGTCGCAGTGGTGGGCCTCGCGGCGGCAACCCTCATTTGCCAGCCGCCAAGCGTAGTGCTAACTAGTCACATTATGACGACGGTACCCGATGCATTGCGTGCGCGAGTGCAAGGGGCGCTCTTCCTGATCGGGAGCGCCCTCTACCCGTTTGGGGCAATCATCACGGGGGCCATCGCCAGTTCTTGGTCGATCAATGGGGCGTTTGCCGTGTGGGGCCTGGTCTGCTCCCTCCCACTCGTGGCATCCCTTGTTCCAGCATGGCAACTTCCCCCGGAAGGTTCGAGGATACTCGCCGTGACAGATTGGATGTAGGCAATAGCTAAACTCTATCTTGTCTACAGTGTAGCGCAAGACGGTCGCTTCTTTAAAAGGCTTTATGGGCCATCAAGTAGTCGGCGATCGACCCCGGTTTTACCGCAATTGGCCGGCGGCCCTATCTTGTCTTATGGTCTTATGGCGCGAAACTCCAGGAATTGTTGCCGAATCCCGTATCAGTACAGTTAATCCTTGTTGGCGTAAAAATGGCGACTTCGAGATCCGTTCACAAAAATTTTTCTGGGGACCAATCGTAGTCCACTCACGCAAAGTGTCGGAACCCGGCTTGTGCCACTTGGACCACCAAGTGGCACCGATACCCCCGACGCCAAAAATCACGACGACTTTAGAGGCCAGGGCACCGGCAAAGTCTGTCCATGATGCGCCAGCCGATGTTATGAAGATCTGCTCGCGTTCCAACCTTGGATCTGTGAGAAATTCATCTTGAATCACTCGAAACCTCGCCAGTTCCGTTACGGTTGCGTTAAATTCAGACTCCAGAATACCATGCGCCTGTTAAACCCTTGTGTAAACGTGTCGACGCTCTAATGGTCCCAATTGGAAAAAATGTTCCAAACCCGGGTTTCCTTCCAACACAATCCGCCTTTGCAACCCCACTAGATCAACACCGATACCCGTTAGCCACACTTATGCCGGCTCCTTCTGCAACCCTATCCCCCTCGAGCCGGTGGCGTGGCATCAACCTTCCCTATAATGTTTCACAAAGACCACTAGTCCGATAATACCTTGAGTGGTTGACGTCATATGGGCACTTTCTACAAGCAACACTAAGGAAACCATGTCCCGTTCTCCGTTGCCTACCGGTGGCGTCGAGGGGCTGCCCAGATCACCGTAATGCCCGTTATTAGCGTAAAACTTGTCAGATACAGGACACCCATTAGAATGCTCAATGTCCCCGGAAGTCCATGGAGTGCAATAATCCACTGAGCGAATGGCATGTAAGGTGCCAACGCGCCTCCAAAGCGGGCGATGCTTAAGACGAACAGGGTGCCGGCAAAACTCCACCACGGGGTACCGGTTAGGAGTTCTAAGACCAAGGCAAACCACCCGAGACTGATGAGGTCTAATGCCCATACCCCGACATCCCAGACGGACGTGGCCGTGACAACCGGCCCGGGAAGCCAGGTGAGCACCACCGCCAATACC
>DAHWKG010000216.1:0-20110 GCA_027343765.1 Sulfobacillus sp. | reverse complement strand
AGCGGGAAACCAATCCACCGCCAAAACGTCGTTGAACATCACATAGCCCTGGTCGTTTTTGAGATGTTCCGAAAACGCCTTCAGCATTTCCCGTGGCACCACAACGGTCGGCTGATCGATGGCCGGGACCACCTCCAGGCTTCCCGGGAATCGCTCTTGAAGACGTTCCAAAATGCCCGTGTCGGTGAGCGTCATGAGGCGCCCCCCTTCAGGGCCAGCTCCTGATATTTCGGCGGCAAGCCCATCTGGATTTTTTCACGAAGCTTCAAAATGCCGAACATGAGCGCTTCTGGCGTGGGTGGGCATCCCGGCACATACACGTCCACCGGCACCACATGGTCCACCCCTTGGATAATGGCGTAGTTGTCAAACACGCCACCGGAGGACGCACAGGCCCCCATCGAAATGACCCACTTCGGCTCCGGCATTTGTTCCCAAATCGTCCGTAGTACCGGCGCCATTTTTTGACTGACGCGCCCCGCCACAATCATCAGGTCTGCTTGGCGCGGCGATGCCCGAAAGGCTTCTGAACCAAACCGCGCCAAGTCATAGCGGGAGTTGGTGACACTCATCATTTCAATGGCGCAACAGGCGAGGCCAAAAGTTGCCGGCCAAACCGACGACTTTCGTGCCCAACGCGTCATTTTATCGACACTGGTCAGTAAGATTCCGCGTTCCGCTTCTTTTTGGGCAGCGTCTAATCCCATTGGAATCCCCCCCTGTTCCACACGTACATGAAGGCCACGGCGACAATCGCCAAAAATGCCAACGCCTTCAACATACCGGCCTGATGCAACATTTTCAAACTGGTCGCCCAGGGATACAGCGACATGACCGCTACATCAAAGATCATGAAGAACATGGCCACCCGGTAAAACCGCACCGAGAAATACTTCACCGGCGCTTCCGGCACAATACCGGACTCATAGGTGGTCCGCTTCAACCCACCTGGGGCTCTCGGCCCCATTCGTTCGGATGACCCCGCCACCATAAATGCCACCACAAAGGCCACAACAACATATAGCAGCAAGGCCCCATAATGGGTAATCATATCCTTCGCTCCTATCTCAAACGATTCAATTGTGACGCAATTCACATATGATTCCGCAACGATTCCTCTGTTCCTACCTCCATTGTAGTCATCTTTTTTTCTCGATCAACCTAACTGCTAAAACTGATCAACGATTTGCCGATTCCTTTTCTAACCATAACCTGAGCCGCCTTAGCCGATGGTTGACGGCAGATTTCGACACTGGCGGATGAAGATGCCGACCGAGTTCCTCAAAGCTCCACTCCGGATGGAGAATCCGAAGCTCGGCTAATTCTTTAAGCGCATCGGGAAGCATCATAAATTTCCCGCTGGCCCGAAGCCCGGACAGCATTTCCGCGTCCTTCAACGCGGACTCCACACTACGTTTCATGTTGGCCGTTTCGGAGTTGACCAACCGATTCACTTGGTTCTTCATGGACTTGACGACGCTCTGGCTTTCCATAGCCAATACCGTCTGATAAGCGCCCAAACGGCCCAATACATAAGCGACCCGTTCCCGATCCTTCAGATAGAGCACCGGGAGCCCCCGCCGCGAAGACTGATGAGCTTTCACGCCCAGTGTCTCCATAGCGGTCAGCAATATGTCAGTTTGCAGGGAGTTCAGCGCTTGAATTTCCCAATGCACCGGCCTATCAATTTCCGATACGTAACCGCGCATCAAAAAGGCCCCGCGTAATAGACCCGCTGGGCAGTCAGCCAAGCTTTGCTCCAGGTCGGGTGGCGGTACGTCGTTCCCAAACAAAGAAAAGGTCACCCGGTGTAGACGCCGTCCGAGGGAAATGGTGGGATCAAGATCCAAGGCCTTCATCAGCCGATAGGCCCGTCGGCTCACGAAGGCAGCGCCCGCCTCCACCCAGGGTTGCTGATCTAAAAAGGGATCCTTGAGACGGCCGGAAATCCCCCACAGCTCAGCCCAGCAACAAGGCAAGGACCCCAATGGCGTCCCCGCCAATTCCGCCTTCACTTGTCGTGTAAATGACCAGGTCACACGCCTCGCTTCCTTTCTCTGAGCCGGGCTTCCAACCATAGGCCGTCAATCACCCGTCCCTCGGACCAATGGGGCCGGTAGCGCACCATCAATTTCAGCAGTGCCCGGGCCAACTTATCGGGATCATGGCGCACCACGCCATCGATGGTGATGAGCGGCACAGCGACCACCTCCGGCCAGGATCCGGCCTCCATTCCCACGGGCAGTACCGGCTCCGCCCCTTCCCGGCGATATCGCTCCAAAATCTCCTCGTTTACCGGCTGATTGTTGACCAGCACCACGTCCACGAGTCCCCGACCGACTTGGCTCTCCAGTGCGTCGAGATGGTCTCGCACCGTATAATGGCTGGTCTCACCCGGTTGGGTCATCACGTTGGCGACGTACACGCGCACGGCACGAGTGTGGCGAATCGCCTCCTGAATAGGCCGAACCAAGAGATTCGGAATCACCGAGGTAAAGAGACTACCGGGGCCCAGCACCACCATGTCCGCCTCCATGATGGCTTGGACGGCCTCTGCCAGTGGCGTGGCATCGGGTGGATCCATGCCCACCCGCTGAATCTTGGCAGGACTTCGGCCAATGGTGCTCTCCCCGTATATCTTCTCGCCGGTCTCCAGTTCCGCCCAAAGTGTCACCCGGTCCAAGGTCGCCGGCAGCACCGTTCCCCGCACTGCCAAAACCCGGCTCGACTCCCTTAGCGCTGTGACAAAATCCCCCGCCGTCTGTTCCATGGCGGCTAAAAACAGATTGCCGAAACTATGACCGGTGAGTTCGCCCTGTTGAAAGCGGTGCTGAAAAAGCTCTTCCATCAAAGGCTCGGTATCCGCTAGGGCCACCATGCAATTGCGAATGTCCCCCGGAGGGAGCATGCCGAGATCGCCACGAAGGCGCCCCGAGCTCCCGCCGTCGTCGGCCACCGTCACCACGGCGGTGAGATTAGAGGTGTAGTTCTTGAGTCCCCGTAAAACCACCGGAAGCCCGGTGCCCCCGCCTAAGGCGACAACTTTTGGTCCCCTGGCCAGTTGTCGTCGAGAATAGAGCACCCCCGCCCATTTTTCTGAACCTAAGACGGCACCGACGGTTTTGGATAATCCCCAGGACCCGATGGCCACCAGAACAAGCCCTATCAGCGCCAATAAAATCCCACTCAAAAGACTCAGCGGATCCGGCGACAGCCAACGGCCAATGGCCGCCCCCACCCCCACAAAGCCGGCGGCGATTACGAAAAGAAAGCGCTTAACCCGGAGCCCCGGCACCAGCAAACGCCACATTAGGGAACCCCCGGAACGGAACGAGGGACGTCGCGGTGCTCGACCCAGACGGACGTCCCGCCCGCTTTGAGATGCTCCGACAAGCGATTGGCAAATACCACGGACCGATGTTGGCCCCCCGTGCACCCCACGGCGACGGTAATCACCGGCTTGCCCTCGCTCTTAAATTGGGGGATGAGAAAATCCAAGAGGCTCGCCAGGCGGTCATAGGTCTCCCGGGCCAGGGGAAACCCCATCACATAGGCGTCAACGTCCGGGTCGTTGCCGGTCAAGGCATGAAGCTCGGGCACATAGTGGGGGTTAGGGAGAAAACGCACATCAAAGACTAAATCCGCGTCTTTCGGCAATCCGTGCTTAAACCCAAAAGATACCAACCGGACCTGAAAGGGCACCGTCTCTTGCAATCGAAAGGCATCATTCAGCCGTTGCCGCAGCTGAATCGGAGTGAGCCCCGAGGTGTCAATAACCAAGTCCGCACGGCCACGAAGTTCCTCCAACGCTGCGCGCTCCTGGCGAATCGCTTCGACCAGTCGAGACCCGGCCTCCAACGGATGGCGACGACGCGAGAGTTTATACCGATGAATCAAGGTTTCTTCGTCCGCCTCGAGAAACACGATCTCGTAGAGGGTGCCCTCTGCGTCAAATTGGTCGAGCACCTGGGCCAATTCCGGAAAGAAGCTCCCTCCCCGGATATCCATGCCTAAGGCGGCCCCGTGCACGTCGGGACTCCGATGGACCAACTCGGCAAATTTGGCCGCGAGCGATGGCGGCAAATTATCCACACAAAAATAGCCTAAATCTTCGAAGGCGCGGATCGCTTCACTACGTCCCGCTCCCGACATTCCGGTAATAATGATAAAGCGCGATGCCATATCTTCCTGCCTTTCTTAGAGAAGGCGATTTTTCATCCATTGTAACCTTTTACCGCCATTTTCCGTTGACAGAGCGACACCAATGGTGTCGAATAATACAGCAATCTATCATGCGAGGGAGAAATCATGGCTCAAACAGACCCCCTGTCGAGACGCCAGCGACATCACGAAAATGTTTTAGAGGACACCGAGGCCTTAGCCCAAAGCCGAGCCGAGCGGACCCGCGCCCGTCGCGAAGAGTCCATGGAGCGTCGCTTTACAGGCGTCTTCTTCGTCGCTGTGGCTGCCACGCTCGTGTATCTGGTCATGAAGACCCCCTGGGGTCTCAACTTAATTCACCACGTCCATCCCTAACGCATAGCGTTCAATGGCTTGGGCGGCCCCATCCTGCTCGATCGTGCCGGTGACGACGTTGGCTTGCTGTTTGACGGCCTCCGGCGCTTGCCCCATGGCCACCCCGAGGCCGGCCCAGGCCAGCATATCCATATCATTTTCCGCATCCCCGATGGCCATCACCTGCGCCTGGGGTACCTGAAGTGCCTCGGCGGCTGCCCGAAGCCCGACCGCCTTGCCCACATCTTGATGGACCAGTTCCAAATAATCCGGCTGCGACTTAAATACCCGGATGGGTGCGTCCTTCAGGTGGGGCTCAAGCTCGCGGCGTACCCGATCCAGCACCTCCGGCTCATCTTGGATGAGCACCTTAATAGGCGGTTCGGGCCATTCCAACATCTCGTCCGCATCTCTCACCCAGGCGGGAATATGATTTTTTTCGATGTAGGCCCGAACCCGCGAATCTTCTCGGGACACCCAGAGTTCCGAGCCCACATAGACTTGTGTCAAAAGTTCCCGATCCAAAGCCCAGCGCACGGCGAGCTTAGCCCCGTCCCCAGGTAAAAGCGTGTGGGCGACAATCTCCCCGCTCGGCATGTTGGCCACCACGGCTCCCTGATAAGCGATTAAGGGGCCGGGCGAGAGCTCCAGCTCCTTCCAAAAGGGTTCGGCCGACTTCACCATCCGGCCAGTGGCTAAAATTACGTGAATGCCCGCCTGCCGCGCGCGCTTGACCGCCGCTTTCAACCGGTCCGAAATACGACCATCCGGCTGCAGCGTGGTCCCATCCAAATCCAAAGCAATTAGTGCGATCGACGACGAACGATCCAATTGACCACCCCCGAAACTACCCCTAATATGACCGACGCTTCCAACGCCGGAATAAACCCATTGACGCGAAACCCCGGCACAATCGCGGACACCAACCATAGCATCAAAGCATTAATCACCCAGCCAAACAACCCCAAAGTGAGAAGCGTTAAAGGCAAGGTGAGAAGCTTCACAATCGGCCGCACGACCAAATTGACCAGGCCCAAAACCACGCTCGCGCCCACCACCGCGCCGATGCTGGCCGCTTCAATCCCCATATGCAGATGGGCCAACACAAAGAGCGTAAGGGCGGTAAAAAACCACAACCAGAGTCGTCTCATGAGGATGCTCCTCCCGTCTTCCGAAGGTGGTTCAAAACTGTCTCGGCAGCGGTGCGGGACATGCCGGGCAGTTTTCCTAACTCCTCCACGCTCGCTTGGGTGATGGCGTTCAAGTCCGGATAGGCTCGTAGGAGCGCCTTCTTGCGCTTCGGCCCAATACCAGGCACATCATCCAACAGCGACTTCAAATTGCGACGCGTGCGCAAATGGCGATGAAAGGTGATGGCAAATCGGTGCGCCTCGTCACGGATGTGCTGCAGCATCTTCAAGGCCGCCGAGTCCCGGTCGAGAATGATGGGGTTGGGCGAATCCGGCTCGAAGAGCCACTCATGCTGCTTAGCGAGGCCAAACATGGGCACCTCCAAGCCCGCCTCGCGCATAGCGCGTACGGCATAACCCAATTGCCCGCGCCCGCCATCAATAATGACTAAGTCGGGCAGGGTCGCGAAGCGCTTCAACTGCGGATTGTCCTCGGCTAATTCCCGGTGCCGAAAACGGCGCGAAATCACCTCATACATGGACTCAAAGTCGTTGGGCCCCTCCACGGTGCGAATTTTAAAGCGCCGGTATTGGGACTTGTCAGGCTTGCCGTCCGTAAATACCACCATCGAGGCCACCGATTCCGTTCCTTGGGTGTTGGAGATGTCGTAGCACTCCATACGATGCGGCAGGTGCTCCAGCCCAAGCGCATGCTGAAGACCCAAAAGCCCTTCATGCACCGTTCTTTCCAGCGATGCTTCTTTTCTGAGCCCCTCATCGCGGGCCATTTCCGCGTTCTTCTTGACCATTGCCAAAAGGGCCGCCTTCTCCCCCCGTTGGGGGACCTTCAGAGCCACGGTCCCTCCTCGGCGGGATTTCAACCACGTGGTCATCTCCCCCTCATCCTCCGGCAAGGCCTCAATCAGAATTTCCGGGGGGATGTCTTGCGCATTGCTGTAATACTGCAAGACGAAAGCGCTCGCAATATCAGCATTAGTGGTGCCTTCCACCCCCGTCAAGGTGAGCGATTCACGCCCCGTCAAGCGGCCCTTGCGCACCCGAAAAATCTGCACAATCGCTTCATCCTCGCGAAGCGCCCAAGCGATCGCATCCAACTCGCGTTCCGATCCGCTGGCCACCTTTTGCGGCTCGCGCACCTCTCGAATGGCCTCCACCTGATTTCGGAGTTCGGCCGCCTTCTCAAATTCCAGCTGATCCGCCGCTTCTTGAAGGCGGCGCACCAACTCTTTTTCCACCTCATCCTGGCGCCCTTCCAAAAACTGCTCGACCTGCTTCATCATGGCGCGGTAGCTCTCTTTATCCACCAGCCCCTGGCAGGGCGCTTGGCAGTGGCCGATATGGTATTCCAGACACGGACGGGCGGCATTTCTAAATTTTTGGTTGGTGCAATTGCGGATGGGAAAAATCTTTCGCAAAAGCCGAATGGTATCCCGCACCGCTTGCGCGCGGGGATAAGGGCCGAAATAGCGGCTGCCATCCTCGGCGGGTTTACGGGCAATCAAGAGCCGGGGAAAATCTTCCTCCCAGCTGAGACGAAGGTAGGGGTAGGCCTTGTCATCCTTCAAGCGAATATTGTAGTGCGGTTTCATTTGCTTGATGAGCGTCGCCTCGAGAATCAGCGCCTCCACTTCCGTGGTGGTGACGATGTATTCGAGATCCTCAACGTGGCGCATCATCGCCCGCACTTTGGGCAGCAACCGGGACGGATCTTGGAAATAGGACCGCACCCGGTTTTTGAGGACGACCGCCTTACCCACATAGAGAACCGTGCCCTCGTGGTCTTTCATGAGATAGACCCCCGGGGCTCCGGGAAGCGAACGTAGCTTTTCCTCCAGTTCCGGACTTCGACTGCTCATCGCCCTATCGCGCCTCCGACAGCATTTGCTGCCGCTCGATGTGCCGCCGTAAATATTCCCCGGTGTAGGATCCACTTTCCCCCATGACAACTTCCGGGGGGCCTTCGGCCACAATTTCGCCCCCCTGGTCACCCCCTTCGGGTCCTAAATCAATAATCCAGTCCGCCGTCTTAATCACATCGAGATTATGCTCAATGACCAACACCGTATCTCCTTGACCCACCAGGCGTTCCAGCACCTCCAGCAGATGGCGAATATCCTCGGCATGAAGACCCGTGGTGGGCTCATCCAAAATATAGAGGGTGCGCCCATCGGAACGCCGGGACAGCTCGGTGGCCAACTTGACCCGCTGCGCCTCGCCCCCGGACAAGGTGGTGGCCGGCTGACCCAACCGAATATATCCTAAGCCGACGTCGTGCAATGTCTCCATCTTACGCTTTAAGCGGGGGTGGTGCTGAAAGAAGGCTAAGGCTTCGTCTACCGTCATATCCAGCACATCCGCCACCGACTTCCCGCGATATTTGACTTCCAGCGTCTCACGGTTGTAGCGGGTCCCCTTGCACACTTCACAGGGGACGTACACGTCCGGCAAAAAGTGCATCTCGATGCGCAAGATGCCATCCCCTCGACACGCCTCGCAGCGCCCCCCACGCACGTTAAAGGAGAAGCGGCCCGCACGATAGCCGCGGACCTGGGCTTCGGTGGTGTTGGCAAAAATCTCCCGCACTAGATCAAAAGCACCCGTGTAGGTCGCCGGGTTGGATCGGGGGGTGCGTCCAATCGGGCTCTGGTCGATGGCAATCACTTTGTCCAAATGATCAAGCCCGTGGATGTCTTGATGCCGTCCCACCCGCCGGCTGCGCGCCCCGTTCAATTCCACCTCCAGTCGGCGACGGACAATGTCGTTCACCAGCGTGGACTTTCCGGAACCACTAACCCCGGTCACCGCGACCATGAGCCCCAGCGGAATCCGCACCCGGATATCTTTCAAATTATGCTCCCGCGCGCCCTCAACCACCAGCCAACGGTCCCCGGGACTCCGACGGTGCGTGGGAACGGGTATCTCTCGCCGTCCCGACAAATATTGACCGGTCAGACTGGTGGCGTGGGCCATCACCTCGGCGGGCGAGCCAGCGGCCACCACATGGCCCCCATACACGCCCGGCCCCGGACCAATGTCGATGAGATAGTCGGCCGCCCGCATGGTGTCCTCGTCGTGCTCCACCACCAGCACTGTGTTGCCCAAGTCACGAAGACGCTTTAAGGTGCGAATCAGCCGGTCATTGTCCCGTTGATGGAGTCCAATCGAGGGCTCATCCAAAATGTAAAGCACCCCCATTAACGATGAGCCAATCTGGGTCGCGAGGCGAATCCGCTGCGCCTCCCCTCCCGAGAGCGTCCCGGCCGTCCGGGACAGCGTCAGGTAGCCCAATCCTACATCCACCAAAAATCCCAACCGCTCCAGCACTTCTTTCAAAATGGGGCGAGCAATCCGTTCCTGGCGCCCTTCAGGCCACACAATCTCCTGGAGAAAGCCCCGCGCCTGAACAATCGACAAATCGGTCAAGGCGGCAATTGAGAGCCCCCCCACCGTGACCGCCAAAACTTCCGGCTTCAAGCGCTGCCCATGGCAGGTCTGACAAGGTCGCGCCGTCATGTAGCCTTCAATCTCGGATCTTTGCACATCGGAGGTGGATTCCCGATAGCGACGCTCCAAGATGGGGATGAGGCCCGTCCACATAATGGTTTCCCGCCGCGACTGGCCGAAGATGGACTCATACTGAAAGGGGATAGGCTTCGAATAGCCCTCCAGCAACAGATGCTGCGCCTCATCCGAGAGATCTTTGAATGGCTCATCCGTGGGGATGCCCACGGTTCGTGCCAGCGCCTCGATGAGATCGGGGTAAAATCGGCTGGTTCCCCGATAGAGGGGAAAGAGAGCCCCGTCGGCCAAAGACCGCTCCGGATCCACAATCAATTCCGGATCGATTTCCTGTTTGAAGCCGAGTCCCGTACAGTCGGGACAGGCACCAAAAGGGGCGTTGAACGAGAACATCCGGGGGCTAAGTTCCTCCAGCGAAATGCCGCAGTTGGCACACGCCAAGTCCCGGGCATAGAGGGCGCCTTGGCCGTCCGGCGGACCAATCTCCACCAATCCCTCGGCGACCTCGAAGGCATGCTCAATCGCTTCCGCAAGCCGGGACTCAACGCCCGGGCGGAGCACAATTCGGTCGACCACCGCTTGAATGGTGTGCTTTTTGTTTTTGGTAAGCCGAGGCGGGGACTCCACCTCATAAAGCTCACCGTCAATCCGCGCCCGGGTGTATCCAAGGCGCCGAATCTCTTCCACCACTTTTTCGTGCGTACCCTTGCGGCCCCGCACAATTGGAGCGCGCACTTCGAGCCGTGTGCCCTCTGGTGCTTCAACCACCCGATCGACAATCTGTTGCACCGTTTGCGGCTGAATTTCCGCTCCGCACTTCGGACAGTGGGGTTGGCCGGCCCGCGCGTAGAGAACGCGCAGGTAATCATAAATTTCCGTCACCGTCCCCACCGTACTGCGTGGGTTGTGCGAGGTGGTCTTCTGATCGATAGAAATCGCCGGCGACAACCCCTCGATGGTGTC
This sequence comes from Sulfobacillus sp., assembly GCA_027343765.1. Classification (GTDB taxonomy): domain Bacteria; phylum Bacillota; class Sulfobacillia; order Sulfobacillales; family Sulfobacillaceae; genus Sulfobacillus_B. The sequence goes on along the minus strand of DAHWKG010000216.1, from coordinate 9,962 downwards.
CACGTCCGGCTTATCCATCTGTCCGAGGAATTGGCGGGCATAGCTGGACAAGGATTCCACATAGCGCCTTTGCCCTTCGGCATAAATGGTGTCAAAGGCGAGCGACGACTTGCCCGATCCGGAGACCCCGGTCACGACCACCAACTGGTCCCGGGGGATGTCCACGGTGATATTTTTTAAATTGTGCTGCCGCGCGCCTTTGACCCGAATAACACCGCTAGCCACGTCGCTTGCTCCCTCCCACACTTTTAATGGGGCGTTCGGCTTCCAACTCCATCAACATATCCCGAAGCGCCGCCGCCCGCTCAAATTCCCAGTTTCGGCTGGCTTCCTTCATCTCCTTACGGATCTGATTGGCAAGCTTTATCCGTTCCCGGGCGCTGAGTTCCTTGACCGGCTTTTCGGCCAATCCGGCCGCCGATGGTTTGATGGCGGAAATCACCTCACGCACGTCCTTGGTCACACTCACCGGAGTAATGTTGTGTTCTTGATTATACCGTTCTTGAATGGCTCGCCGCCGCTCGGTCTCGGAAATCGCCTGGTGCATGGAGTCGGTCATTTTGTCCGCATACATGATGACCGTTCCCTCCACATTGCGGGCCGCTCGTCCGATGGTCTGCACTAAAGAGGTCGCCGATCGGAGGTACCCCTCCTTGTCGGCATCTAAAATGGCGACCAATCCCACTTCCGGCAAATCCAGCCCCTCGCGCAGAAGGTTGATGCCAACCAGCACATCAAATTCTCCCAACCGCAAATCACGGATAATGGCCATGCGCTCCATAGTGTCAATATCGGAATGCAAATACCGCACCCGAATGGCCGCCTCGCGGAGATAGTCGGTCAAGTCCTCTGCCATGCGTTTAGTTAACGTGGTGACCAAGACTCTCAAATTCCGGTCGACACGATTTCGAATCTCGCCCAAGAGGTCATCGATTTGGCCAGTGGTGGGCCGCACAATGATGGCCGGGTCCAAAAGGCCGGTAGGCCGGACAATCTGCTCCACCACCTTTTCCGCGTGTTCCATCTCATAGGGTCCCGGGGTGGCCGATACGTACATCACCCGGTCCACGTGAGCCTTAAATTCGTCAAAGGTAAGCGGCCGATTGTCGAATGCTGACGGCAGACGAAAGCCGTATTCCACCAAGCTCTCTTTCCGCGAGCGGTCACCCGCATACATGCCGCGGATTTGCGGCACCGATACGTGAGACTCGTCAATAATAGTCAAAAACTGCTTGGGAAAGTAGTCCAGCAAGGTGTAAGGCGGCTCCCCCGGCTGGCGGCCCGTGAAGTGTCGCGAGTAGTTCTCGATCCCTGAGCAAAACCCGACCTCCTGCAGCATTTCCAAATCATACCGGGTCCGCTGCTCGAGGCGCTGGGCCTCCAGATCCTTCCCACGCTCTTTCAGCACCCTTAAGCGCTCTTCTAGTTCCCGCTCGATGCTCCCAATCGCGGGATCGCGCCGCGACTGTCCCATCACATAGTGCGAAGCAGGATAGACGGCCACGTGCTCCCGTTCTCCTAAAATTTCGCCGGTCAAAACATCGAATTCACGAATCCGTTCAATTTCGTCCCCGAACAATTCCACCCGAATGGCTTGCTCGCTCCGGTTGGCCGGAAAAATTTCAATCACATCGCCCCGCACCCGAAACTTACCGCGCACGAAGTTGACATCGTTGCGGTCATATTGAATTTCCACCAGCTTTCGCAAAATGCTGTCGCGACTCCGCTCCTGACCCTTTCGCAACGACAAGACCAGGTCGCGATAATCCTCAGGCGACCCTAGTCCATATATACAGGAAACCGACGCCACCACGATGACGTCCGACCGCTCCAGCAATGATGAGGTGGCAGCATGGCGCAATTTGTCAATCTCATCATTAATTTGGGCATCTTTTTCGATGTAGAGGTCGGTCTGGGCAATATAGGCCTCGGGCTGATAATAATCGTAATAGCTTACAAAGTATTCGACTGCGTTGTTGGGGAAAAAGGCCTTCAACTCGCCGGCCAACTGCGCCGCCAACGTTTTATTGGGAGCGACCACCAAGGTCGGCAAACCGACTTCGCGAATGACATTGGCCATGGTAAAGGTCTTGCCCGATCCGGTCACGCCCAATAGCACCTGTTCCAGAAGTCCTTCTTTGAAACTCTTGGACAACGCCTGAATGGCGCCGGGCTGATCACCAGCCGGCGCATAGGGGCTCTTTAAATCAAATTCCGCCACGACGTCCTCCCTCTAATGTCCCTTGTTCACCATTTTCTCCAACACCGCCACCGCTGCCCGCAACTGGGGATCGTGACTCGGGATGTCCGAGGGTTGCACGCCCGCGGGCTCGGGCGCCACCACGTTGGGGCGAAGACCCTTATGCTCAATATAGTCGCCATTCGGCGTGTAGTAGCGCGCTACCGTCAATTTTAAGGATGCCCCACCGGAGAGCGGAATCACCTCCTGGACAATTCCCTTGCCATAGGTTCGGGTTCCCACCAGCTTTCCGCCTTGCCGTTCTTGTATAGCGGCCGACAAAATCTCTGCCGCCGAAGCGGTATTACCATTCACCAACACCACGATGGGCAGACCCGTGCCCGGTCCGGTGGAATCAAGCGTCCGATCCTCGTGGGCGTTCTTGTACTTTAAGGTCACCACCGGTCCTTTAGGAACCAACAGATCGGCTACCTTGAGCGCCTGTTGGAGTTCACCTCCGGGATTGTTTCGCAAGTCCAACACCAGCCCGCGGGGATGTTGCGCCATCAACTGATGGAGGCCCGCCACGGCCTGATTTCCCGTATCCTGGCCAAACTCGCTAATACCGAGGTAGCCGATGTGGTTTGGCAGCATGGTGGTAGAAACCGTGGGATAGGCGATGGTCCTCCGAACCAGCGTGACCCGACGGCTCCGCCCGGCCTCCGCTACCGTCAGCCGAACCCGCGTGCCGACCTTCCCGTGGAGCAAATCTAGGGCCACTTGGGAGGCCATGCCTCGGGTGCTATGACCATTAATGGCGGTAATCGTCTCACCCACCGTAAGCCCGGCTTGCGCCGCTGGGCTTTGGGAAAACACCGACTCAATCCGCAACGGGCCTTGTAAGCTCACGGCAATGCCAATGCCCACATAAGTCGGGTCTAGCATCGCGTTCAAACTCGTGGTCTGACCACCCGTGAGGTAGTTGCTGAATTGGTCATGCAAGGTATTGACCATCCCGTTGGTCGCCCCGAGCAATAGCTCTTTGGGGGTGTTATGCCAAATGGACTGGCCGCGAATCAACTCATAGGTGGACAAAAAGCGCCGAAACTGGGAACTCTCCGCCATGCTTGGGGGTATCCGATCGGGGGAATGGCGCGCCGTAAGCCACCAGGTGGCGGTGGAGGATCCCGCCATCAGTACCAGCGTCATCGCGCCCCAGGCCGCAACCTTGCGCACGTTCAATGAGAGAGCCCCCTTTAACCGTATCTCTCATTATAGCACACGATTGTTTTCTGATCAGACCTTGAGGAAACGGCGCACGGCAATGATGGAGGCGAGCCCTCCCACCACCAGTCCACCCACTACCGTAAATAGCGTGGTTTCGTCCAGCACCCGGTGAAGTCCGGCCATCGGCCAAAAAGGCAGGGAGGTGGCGGCCCGGCCCAGCACCCAGTGGTATCCAGAGCCGACCACGACATCAGCCGCCGCCGCCCCGACCAGCCCGATGATTAGCCCCTCGAGGATGAAGGGCCACCGGATAAACCAGTCGGTCGCGCCGACTAGCCGCATCACCTGTATCTCTCGGCGCCTGGCAAACACGGCCAAACGGATGGTATTGACAATAATGAGCATGGTGGCGATCGCGAGGAGGCCCTCGATGACCCAGCCACTCCACTTAAGAATGTTGCCTAAGCGGCTCAAACGACGTACCACCGTGCCCTGATAGACCACGTTGTGCACAATCGGATCTTTGGTCATGCGCGCCGCGACGGTGGATATTTGCTGCGGCGTCTTAGTGTAGACGTCAAACCCATCGAAAAGCGGGTTGGACTTCTGGATCACCTGAAACAGATCCTGTTGATCGGGAAACTCGTTTTTGAGGTTCTGGGCCGCCTGCTTTTTGGTGAAGAAGTCAATCCGCCGCACCTGGGGCCAATGGCGAGCCTGGTGGTAGAGCACCATTTCCTGACGACGGCTCACGTGCGGCTTAATAAACACGCGCATCTCCACCTGGTTTTCGAGGATGTGGGTCACGTGATTCACATTGACGCTCACCACAACAAACACCGCCAAGACAAACAGCGAAATGGTGACGGTAGAGACGGATGCCAACGCCATCCAGGCATTTCGGGTGAGACTGCGACCGGTTTCTCGTAGGAGATGCCCCATGCTGTTAAGACTCATAGCCGTATGCACCCCTCGCTTCATCACGTACAATGCGTCCGCCTTCGATCGCCACCACGCGCTTTTGCAATTGGTTGACCAAGTCCCGAGCGTGGGTCGCCATCACCACAGTCGCCCCGCGACGGTTAATTTCCAGAAAGAGGCGCATAATATCCGATGCGGTATCGGGGTCGAGATTGCCTGTCGGCTCATCCGCCAGCACGTAGGTCGGCTGGTTGACCAGTGCACGGGCAATCCCCACCCGTTGTTGCTCGCCACCGGAAAGCTGGTTCGGAAAATTGTCCTTTCGACGAGCCAGGCCCACCAGTTCGAGCACTTGCGGTACCCGCTTTTGAATCTCTTTTTTGGAGGCGCCTACCACCTCCATGGCAAAAGCCACGTTTTGAAAGACGTTTCTCGTCGGCAGCAGCTTGACATCCTGAAAAACAATACCCAGTTGACGCCGAAGTTTCGGTAGATGGCGAAGGCGCATGGTCGTGAGGCGAAAGTGGTCAATGGTGACCTCGCCGGTGGACGGTCGCTCCTCACCGTATAAGAGTCGAATAAGGGTGGACTTGCCTGCTCCCGACGGTCCCACCAAGAACACGAACTCCCCCCGGTGAACGGTTAGCGACACATCCGTGAGGCCGTAATGACCATTCGGGTACCGCTTCGTCACCCCTTCGATGCGTATCAAAAAAGAAGCCCCCTTGAGCCAAATCCGACATCCATCGCAATATCATCTATGGTTCGACAAATGGGCGACAATTCCTTCCTGAAGCCGCCAATGCTATAATCAAGCCAGCCAGAAAGGAGGAGAGGCATGCATCCGGCCACATTGGGAATCGCGTTTGGGGCTGGCCTCGCCTCGGTGTTGTCACCCTGTGTGGTGCCTCTGGTTCCGTCCTACTTAACCGCCATGGCGGGAACCCCACTGACCGTGGAAGCCGTCGCCACACGTGCCGTACGAACACGGGTATTGGCCAACGCCCTCATCTTCATTGCCGGCTTTTCATCCGTACTGATTTTGTCCGGATTAGTGGCCACCACCATCGGCGAATTCATTCACCGATATCAAACCCTGATTAGCGAGCTCGGCGGGGTGGTCATGGTTATCTTCGGTCTCGAGTTGGCAGGTGTGATTCATCTCGGCCTTTTGAAGCGCGACCTCCATCTGGGTCTTCCTGCGCGTGGGCGCTTGGGCAATTGGTCGCCTTTGATTATGGGGATTGTCTTCGCGGCGGGCTGGACTCCTTGTGTTGGACCCATTTGGAGCAGTATCCTCATCCTCGCCTCACGCTCGCATACCGTGGTATTGGGCGGGGTTCTGTTAGCCTTTTATGCCCTGGGTCTCGCCCTCCCCTTTTTCATCCTCGCGCTCTTTGTCAGCCGTGCGACCCAATGGACGCGCCAACTTAGCCGTTATTTGCCCTGGATTGAGCGCACGGCGGGTATCTTGTTGGTCGTCTTAGGCCTCTTATTGGCCACCCATCTCTACGTGCGACTGGCGGGCATTTTCTAAAGGTTTTCAAGCCACTGGATGACGGCACGGGTGATCTGGCTCGGCGTGGATGACCCGGCCGTCACCCCCACCCGAGACCGGCCTAAAAACCAAGCGGGGTCCAGGTCGCTCACCTGCTCGACCCTCACGGCGGGCTTTCCGGCCACCTTCTCCACCACCTCAACCAAGCGGTTGGAGTTATTGCTCCGGTGGTCGCCCACCACCACCACCATATCCACATCCTCCGCCGCCTTCACGGCGGCCTCCTGCCTCAGTTGCGTCGCCAAACAAATTTCGTTGTGCACTTCGGCCCCGGGATAGCGCTCTACGATCTTCTTGATCACGCTTTCGGTGTCCCACCGGCTCAGCGTCGTCTGGGTCACGATGGCCAATTTTTCGTCCCCGGAAAATGGCAACCCCTCCACGTCCTCGACGCTGGTAACCAACGCCACGCGTCCAGGGGGCGCTTCGCCCATAGCCCCCTCCGGTTCCGGATGACCCTTGGTGCCAATATAGATGATGGCATACCCTTGGGCAATCTTCTCTTGAATGAGCACGTGGGTTTTGGTCACATCCGGACAGGTGGCATCATAAAATGTCAGATGCCGCTCACGGGCTCTTTCTTTCACTGCCGGCGAGATGCCGTGAGCGGTGAAAATCACCGTAGCGCCATCGGGCACCTGGTCCAACAGATTGACCCGTTCGGCGCCGTCCAGCGTTTTAATGCCGAGATTCTCCAGATCCTCCACGGCATGGCGGTTATGCACAATTTGCCCCAGCACGTATATCGGTCGGGGTACGTTCGGGTCCTTCGCAACCTCTTTGGCCATGGTCATGGCGTCCACGACCCCATAGCAGTACCCACGCGGTGTTATTTTAAGCACGTCCACGATTATCCCTCGCTTCTTACCTCCATTGTACACGAAGAGACAAGGGGGGCAACGCCAAACCAAGACTCCTTACCCCTTCCAGCGAGGTTTTAGATACGGCATGAGAAACTCGACGCGGGCCCTTTGAACATAAAGACCATGGCCCATAACACGTCAAAAAATGCGTCCGTCCCACGTCCTCCGATGCATCGTTAGGCCGGAAATCTGACCACCGTGCTCCTACTTGACCTCTCTTGTGGCAAAGAGATGATCCCCTAAGACATCGCATACCCAACATACTTCTAAAGTCCTGTTGTACCAAAACGGATACGGGACTACGGGTTGGCACACGCTAGGGGACGTGAGCATTCCAAACCACATGAAGAAAGCGAGGAGGGCACCTGCTTCATTGACCTAGGTGCCTGCTTAAAACCATGAAAATATTAAGCCCCAGCTACATGATTGCGGTCGCCCTCGGGCTCCACGTCGTCGTCCCTCACCACGGTGCGTTGGTTCCCCTAACGCCCAAAGAACAAGCGATCAAGGGGGTCTTGCTTCGCCTGGTGCGCCGCGAAGATGAAGCTATCGTCAGTAGGAATCACCACCAGCTGTCTTCCGTGTTCGTTCTGCCGATGGCAACCACCGCCTTACGCCATGCGGAAGAACGCCAGGCATTTTTAGATGCCTGGTCAAGGGGGCGAAAGCTCACCCTTCAAAAGGTTCATGTCTCGTTACGAACCCCGGGAATCACGTTTTTATCGCCTAACCGCGTCCAAATCTTTGCCGTGGTATCCGAACGCTATCGCTACCAGTACAATCAAAGCCGAACATCGGATGAATTCGGGCTCGGGATCCGTCACGACTACCTCTTGACCCAGCACCTGGGTCACTGGCGAATTGCCGGCGATGATTTTACGGACCCCTTGGATCAGGACACCCGCGTTTCGGGATCCTCCGCGAACCCTGAAATATCAAGCAGGCTTCCAGGGCATCCACCCTTGATTCATCTGTCGTCCGGAGAGGCAAAAGCGGTGATGTACGCGGATCACTACTGCGGCGCCGCCCCCGGCTGCCAAAACCAGGGTCACTATAATCCCCGCTATAACAACTTTAATGGCGAGGGAGGCGACTGCACAAACTTTGTGTCGCAGGCATTATTGGCTGGAGGATTTCAGGAAACGCCGGAGTGGAATTATGATCGCCGAACCGGGGACGGTTCACGAGCTTGGTCGAACGCCCGCGGATTATTCGACTTTCTTATGCGCTCTGGCCGTGCTACCATCTTTGGCAAAGGCCGATTCGCCGGGGTCACACAACCCAGTCCCCAATTTCCTCACGGCCCGATCGCGGCAATCCGCCCGGGCGATCTCATCTCCTATGTCGAACATGGCCGAGCTGTGCATACGGCCATCGTCGTCGGCTTTGACTCCCAGGGAGTCCCCGTGGTGGATTCCCATACGAGTGATCGCTACCATGTTCCCTGGGATTTAGGCTGGGATCATAGCACCTACTACTATCTCTGGCACGTCCACTATCCTCACGCGAACACAGAGGACGAGCATAGCATCGCGAACCCGCGATGAGGCGGCGCGTTCGTTCCGCTGCCGCTAACGATTCCCGCGTCCTAAAAGTTGCCACGGTCGGTACCGACCCCGGCCCTCGGCGCCCCGCCAGAGTTTCCACAGCCCCCACCCCACAGGGGTCCAAATCAAGAACACCTGCGCGATTTGCAGAATAACCGGAAGACCAAATGGCCAGCCCACCACCCGCACAATCTCAAGGTAAGCCAGATATCGGACCATCGTCTGTGCCCGGGCATGCGCACTAGTTAAATAAAAGGGCAACGCCCATCCAAGATACCAAAACTGCAGCCACGACATAAAGATTAGGGCCGCTGCCAAAAGCGCATCACCCATGTATATCGGATCCTGGGTGCGCCAAAACCGTAGCGAGGTGGCCACGTAAATGCAAAAAAACAGCAGCGTGGTCGCGACAATGGCCCAATGACGGCTCATGACCCGCGGCATGTGGAGTAAATGGACCAGCGTTCCCTGAATGATGAAGGCCGGGGAACGGAGAAATAAATGGGTGGCGTCTAACGTCCCCGCCAATGTGGCCAGCCCATGCCAAAAGGGCACCAGACTTAAGACGCCAACCGCCAAAGCGGGGATAGCCACCTTCACGCGGCTCTTCCAGGCTTCTGGCCAAACCACAAGCCAACCTAAGGCGAGGAGGGTAATGTACTTAGTGGCGACTGATAAGCCTGCGCACACGCCAGCCGCCACCCATCGCCGCCGAGTCCATAGGAAAAAGCTGGCTACTGCCAGACTCATCATGATGACATCGTTGTGAGCGTTGGCGAGAAATTCGATCCCCACCACCGGGTGTAAGAGATAGCGGATACCAGTTCCCGGACGAAGCCGATTGACCAGAAGACCCGTCAGTAGCGTGCTCAAAAGAACGGTAGCCTTCCACACGACAAAAAAGCCGACAAACCCGGTGGGGGCCAGCCGCCCTAACAGGTCCACCAAGCCGAACCATACCGGGCCGTACGGATTCACGGTCCGCTGCCATCCGGCCCGCACCAGCCAAAGGTCCGAGCGCCAATGGCTAATGGTGGCGACGGGGGTAATCATGGGGTTTCGGTGATAGATCGCCATCGTGCGCCATTCCCCGAAATACGAGAAAAGATCATGCGAAACGAAGGGAAAGGAGGCGCTGGCTAGGAGCAGGAGCAATAGAGCCAGGTGCCAGGGCTTTCGTGTTCGGGACTCCCAAGCCTCGATAAATGGCTGATATGAAAGGAGCAAAAGGCCCACACCGACGAAATACCAGGCGCCGGCCCATACATGATCGATGTGACGGTTGGTGCTGAGAAATCCCAGCGGCGACCGCAACATTTGACCAATAGAAGCCCGGCCGCTCCACCATAAAAAGGTCGGCACGTCCAGCCAAAGCCAAGCAAGAGCCATCCCCCCGAAAGGCTCTCGCAAAAGCCGTCTTAATCGCACCGCCGTTCGCCTCCCCCGCCTCTAGCGTGTCCGGAAGGGGTTGGTACTATTCGAGGACGCGTCGCCCTTAGGAGTTTGGACAACAAAAACCCGCTCAGTACTGAGCGGGATTCTAAAAAAATGGGTCGGCACGGCCTGATGATCCCAGTCCCCTGCGGGACCAGTAGTCTCAGCGTACGCGAGGGGGACGACCGTGTTCGGCATGGGAACGGGTCAACTCTCACGGCGCGACGCACCGA
>DAHWKG010000193.1:0-3903 GCA_027343765.1 Sulfobacillus sp. | reverse complement strand
CTATCAAGCGTTTGTCCACGCGCAGTTACGCCGGCATTACGCCCCGGGCGGACTCCAGTTTGTCGCGCCCGACTGGGCTTTGGTGGCCAAGTTCTGGCGGACCGACCTCTCTGACACCGCGCGATTGCTCCATGAGACTTTTTCTTTGCGTGGTCCCCGGCCGTGGGATCCCGCCGACCTGCTCCGATCGTATCTGCTGATGCTCGAAGTGGGCGAGCCGTCGATTACCCAGTGGGTGCAGCAATTGCAGCGCTGTCCCTTGTATGCCGTCCTCAGTGGCTTTGAACACGGACATACCCCCGGCGTCGGCACCTTCTATGGGTTTTTCCGCCGCCTCTGGGAGGCGGAGACCGTCAACCGCTCGCCGCACCGCCGGCTCAGCCGCCAAAAGGTGAAAGGGGCCAAGACCGGGCAAAAAGCCCCGACCAAAGGGCTGAGCAAAATTGGCCAACTGCTGGCGCAGCTGGCCAAACGGTCCACGCATCGCCCCCAGCCGTTCGACCGATTGCTCCACTTGTTTCAAGCACAGTTTCTCGCTGTATCCGCCCAGGCCGGGTTGCTGGGCAACCCGGAGGCCCTGACGATCGCAGGCGACGGCATGCCCCTGGTGACCGCCGCCAAGATGCGCACCCAACGCCTGTGCGCCTGTCCCGCTCGCGTCCGGCAGCACTGCCGGTGCGCCCGCCGCTATTCGCAGCCCGATTGCGACATCGGCTGGGACAGCTATCGCAACATGTACTTCTTTGGGTATCACGTGTACACGCTCGTGGCGGCGGAGAGTCCCTACGATCTGCCGCTGTATCCACGGCTGCAGCGGGCCACCCGCCACGATGCGATTTCCTGGGTGGTGAGTGCTCAGGAGTTCGCCGACCGCTTTCCCGGCTACATCTGGCGCACCGCGATTTTGGATGCCGCGCATGACGCGCGGCCCATCTATGACTATCTCCAGGCCCACCAAATCCGGGCATTCATCCTGCATTTCGCACCCCTGGATGAGGGGTCACGATGCGTGATACCTCCGGAGGACTTGCGCAAGGAAGGGTCTCCGTTCTCAGTCCTAAACGCCCGGTCTCACTCAGAATAATTTTTTCTGCACCGGCCCCCGGTGCAAAGGATTTGCCACTGCATCTCGCGAATAAGTCCGTATGAACAATCGACCCGACTCCCGTGGATCTCTTCCGGCGTCGCCGGAATTTATCGATGCCCATCGGATGGGATTTGCGGTGGCGGCTGCCGACATGGCCGGCCGCATTGGACTCGTGGAGTTCCTAAATGCGCGGATGCCGTGGGATCCGCGTCAATGCAAGGTATCGCCGGGCGTGCGCCTGCTCGCGCTCATGATTGGCTGCCTCGTCGATCCGTTGGCCCTCTATCGGTTGGAGGAGTTCTATGCCGATTTCGACTGCGTCGTCTTGTTTGGCGCGGAGCGCCAACCCGCGGATTTTAATGACGATGCCATGGGCCGCGCCCTGATCAAGCTCTTTGAATCGCAAGTGGGGCAGACCTATGCCGGCCTCTGTCGCCAAGCCGTGGAGCGGTTGTCCTTGCCGGCGACGGATACCGCCCATGCGGATACCACCAGTATTACCTTGTTCGGCCAATATCCCGACCAGGAGGCGGGCAGCCTGCCCGCCTATGGTTACAATAAGGACGGCCATCCGGAATGCAAGCAACTCGTGGCGGGAGTCGTGGCTCGGCCCGATGGAATTCCCCTCGATGTGGACGTGTGTGACGGGAACCAGGATGATACGACGTGGAGCCGCCAGGCGCTTTTGGGTACCGGCGGCACCTTGACGGCCGATGTGCGCGCCCAGATTCTCTTCGTCGCTGATTCGAAACTCCTGAGCCATGAGACGGTGGCCGACCTTTGCGAGTCGAGCATTCGCTTCGTCTCCCGGTTGCCCAACACGTTTGGTCTCGAGCGCGCCACAAAAGCGGCCACCGCCTCCGGTCCGTGGGAACCCGTCGGGCCGTTGTCGGCCCGAAATGATGCGGCCAGCTACCGGATTTGCGAAACCCCGGGGCAACTAGGAGGCCACGACGTGCGCTTCATTGTCGTCCACTCGTCAGCCCTGGAGGCCAAAGCCCGCCACCAGGAAGTCGCCCGCCTGGAGAAAGATGCCCAACGACTCGACCGGGCCATTCGTGCATGGGATCAACGCCGGTTCGCGTGTGTTGAGGACGCGACGACCGCGTGGGAGGAATGGCAGCAGACGAAAGCCATCACGCAATCGACATGGTCAGTAGCCGGTGAGATCGTGGAAATCCTGCCCGATGGCCCGACGTCCTGGAAGGTCCAGGTAACGCGGACGGAGCCCGCCACCCAACGCATCCAGGCGGAGCGATTGCGCCGTAGCACGTTCATCTTAGTGTCCAATGATCCGCGCCGGTCGGCGCGGGAACTCTTGGAAGCCTACAAAACCCAGTTTGTCGTGGAACAAGATCACGCAGTCGTGAAGGGGCCGCTCAGCATTGCGCCCCTCTTTTTGAAAGACACCCGCAAAATCACGGCGTATGTGTATGTTGTGTACATGGCGCTCTTGTTGTGGCAGTGCATGCAGGCGGTGATGCGGCAGAACCAAGAGCGTCTGGGCATTAGCTTGCCCTATCCCCACAAGCTGTTGCAACCTGCCCCGACGACCAAACGTCTCAAGGAAATCCTGACCCCCATTCAAGTCATCCATTGGCGGGATGCGGATGGCCGGCTCCGGCGAAGCCGGAGCGAACTCACGCTCACCCAACGCCAAGCGCTTCTCCTGTTAGGCATGGACTCGCGCCGATTTACCCAAGTGCCATCCGGTTAGTCTCAAGCTTTGTGCGAGGGTGCGAAATGCAGGTTCATTGATTTGAACGATCGGAGCACCCGCCGCACGGGCGTGCGGCCGGAGGAGATCACCTATTCGGCGACGGGGGTTCCCATCTGCCGCAAGGGCTTGCCGATGAAAGATCGGGGCTACGACTATACCCGGGGTCGGCGGAAATATCTCTGTCCGCTGGTAGTCAAAGGAGTGGTCACCTGTGACACGCCCTGTTCCTCGTCGCCCTACGGTCGCTGCGTCCAAGTGGAGACGAAACGCAATCCCCGCTTGTTCCCCCCGGTGGCCCGGGATAGCGCGGCGTGGGCCGCGGTGTACAATCGTCGCACCAGTTGCGAACGGAGCAACAAGCGGGTCAAAGAAGATTTCCACCTAGCGGTCGGCCACCATCGCAGCACCATGATGTGGACCATTCGCCTCTATGGCATTGCCATGTGCCAACACCTGGATGCGTGGCATCAGGCCCGGCCGCTCGACCTTCGGTCGATGCTGGCCCCCGCCTAAGAGGCCGCCGACAGAGCACTGATCCGCGACGCCCGGTGGAAACCCCGGACGCATCGTGTGGTTTGCCATGCCCTAAGCTCAGCCACCCCAGGGGTTCGGCCTCTCGCCACCGCACTTCCAGTTAATTACTGGCAAATTCCCAACCTGTCGGGCTCAAATACCGAGAGACTATCCCTTATGTTCCGAGGGAGTGCCGCAATCGGGATTCAATCCGGACCTTACCAGCCGAACGTTGAAAAGTTTGTCCCGGCCCGAATATGATCCAGCGCGACGCGGGCGTATGGGACCATCTGATCTGGCAAGTCGCCCCAGCTAAACCAGGCGATCTCGCTACACTTCTTTAGTTCTTGCTTACTGGGCGTCCCGACCCAATCGTCCGCCACAAAGAAGAACGCCACGCGCCCGGTACCCGACGCAGAGTGCATCACATGAGCAAAGCGGGCGGATCCCGAATTCAGGTGTACGCCTAGCTCTTCACGGATTTCACGGACCAGCCCTTCGACGACCGACTCTCCGGCTTCGAGGTGCCCAGCCGGGAGATGAAATAGGCCATCGGCGTACCCCGTCTGGTGCCGACGTCCCA
>DAHWKG010000171.1:0-10839 GCA_027343765.1 Sulfobacillus sp. | reverse complement strand
GACGGCCGCTTCCGATCCCCAACCGCCGCTGACGGGGTTTCGGGGCGATTTGCGTGACCTGCACTTAGCCCCGGTCCACGACCGACGGGATCTCGCGCTCTGGCGCGAGCTCATCGCTCGCTACCACTATCTCGGCTATACGCCGCTCACCGGAGCGCGGATGCATTACCTGATTTATGATGGTGAACGGCTCCTGGGAGCGATCGGCTTTGGCGCCAGCGCCTGGGCGCTGGCCCCGCGGGATCGCTTCATTGGCTGGACGCGGGCTGAACGCGAGCGACATTTACCGCTCGTGGTCAATAACGCCCGATTTCTGATTCTCCCCTGGGTGCACGTGAAATATCTTGCCTCGGCCGTCTTAGCCCTCGCGGCCAAGCAACTCGTCCGGGACTGGGAGGCCCGTCACCACTTCCGCCCCGTGCTCCTCGAAACCTTTACCGATCCCCGCTACTTTGCGGGCACGTGCTATCGGGCGGCCAATTGGATCTATGTCGGGGAGACCCAAGGGCGGGGGAAGCTCGACCGTCACACGCAACGGGCACTGCCGGTTAAAGCCATCTTTCTTTACCCCTTGGATCCGCGATTCCGCGAGAAACTGACGGCTGCACAAGGGCGATGACCGAATATGTACAAGCCCTAGTGATATTTTTGAAAGCCCGCGGAAACATTACGGGTGACACGTAGGGGGTGAGGACGTGAAGCATTGGGATATGACTTGCGAGCAGACATTTTGGCTCGTTTTGGCGGCTCTCGCCTGGCTCATCGAATCCTACGACATCGGGCTCACCAGTGTCATTCTTCTACCCTTTAGCACCCTGTTTCACCTCACCTCGAGTGATCGAGGGCTTTTGGTTCTGGCCCCCACCGTTGGGATTGTGCTCGGCGTCGTACCGTCCGGCGTGGTCGCTGACCGTGTGGGACGAAAGACCCTATTCGCCTGGGCGATGCTCTGGTATTCGCTGTGGACGTTCGCCAGTGGCTTTGTTTCCCATTGGGAGACTCTCGCACTCCTCCGCTTTGTCGCCGGACTCGGCTTAGGCGCCATGTTTCCGCTGCCCTACACCCTTTTGGCGGAGCTTAGCCCCGCCCCGGTGCGTGGTCGGGTGGCCGGCATTTTAGATGCCTTTTTGTCCATTGGATATTTTGCCGCCCCTTTTGCGGGCGCCCTCGTGGCCCGACACTTGGGGCTTCAGAATGGCTGGCGCCTCTTATTTTACGGGGGCGGCATCGGCATTCTCTACGCAGGCGCGCTAGCCCTCTGGCTTCCCGAGTCGCCCCACTGGCTCTTGGCCAATAACCGCCCACGAGAAGCCTGGCGGATTCTTCATCGCATCGGCCGGTCGATGCGACCGGCAAGGATTGCGCCCGCCCCCTATCGCTTCTCCGATGTTTTCCGGGGCGTCTATCGCACGCGAACGGCAATGCTATGGATTGCCTTCCCCAGCATCCTTTTTCTCTTTTATGCCATCATGAACTTTATGCCCATAGTGCTTAAACTAGAACATCTAAGCGACGCCGCCGCGCTCAACTTCTCCGCACTCATTATGGCGGCCTCCATTCCCGGAAAACTCACAGAAGCCTGGCTGGTGGAGCAGGTCGGCAGAAAAGCCCTCATTGTCGGCTTTACCGTGACCGCATCGCTCGCAGCCGCTCTATTCCCACTGGTCCGTGGAACCGGTCCCTTGGTCATCATGGGAATGGCGTTAGCGTTCTTCGGCATTGCCGTCGATCCGGCCATGAAAATTTACACCGCCGAACAATACCCGACCAGATTTCGGGCCACTGGCGTGGGCCTCGCCGAGGGAATGGCGCGCCTATTTGGCGGCGCCCTCGCGCCCTACATTTTTAGTGTTCTCCTGGCATTCGCGGGCATCGTCGGGAGTTTCCTCTTTGTGGCTTTGGTCGGGATCGCTGGGGCCATCGCGGTGGGCGTCCTCGGCACAGAAACCCGTGGCCAAGCACTCCCCGACACGCCCGCCGAAATCTCTGCCACAAGAAGGAGGCATCGGATTTGATGGAGGCGACCACGCCCGCCAAACCCCTCGATAGTGTCCTCCGTGAACACCTCGGAAAAGAGCCTTTTTTGTTACAAGCCGACGGCCGGCATCTGTCCTATGCATCCCTTCTCACGGAGGTGTTAGAGCGGCGGCAAGTCTTGAGCGGCTGGGGAATCATGGTAGGCCACCGCGTGGGCCTCCAAAATGGGGGACCCAGAACATTTCATTCTCTGGTTTCTGGCTCTCTTAGCCTCCGGCTCCGTGGTTGTCCCTGTCAATCCTGATTCTCCCAACACGGACGTCCGGCGGAATCTGAGCCGAGCCGGTGCAACCTTCCTTTACGACGGTGGCGCGGTGCCCCGATTGTTATCCGATCCGTGGCAGAAACCGTCCGTTGCCGAAGGCGGGCTTATTCTCCTGACCTCTGGATCGACAGGAGAGCCGAAGCCGGTGGGGCTTCCCTGGCGGTCCCTCTGGCACGCTGCCTTAGGGGTGGCGCGGGCACATCACTTGACTCGGACCGATCGGGGATTTTCACCGCTGCCCTTGTTTCACATTAACGCCTTGGTGGTGGGGGTCCTGTCCACGCTGTCTCAAGGGGCTAGCGTGATGATCCCAGAACGATTTCATGCCTCAAACTTTTGGCAAGTGGCGGAGTCCGCCGATGTGACCTGGATTAACGCGGTTCCCACGATCATCGGTGTGCTAGCGACCCGTGAAGAAAAGCCCCAACATCCCGAGAGGATTCGCTTCATGCGCTCCGCATCGGCACCACTCCCTGCTTCCTTAAGGCGGCGCGCCGAAGCGTTATTCCATATTGCCATCGTCGAGACTTATGGTATGACGGAGGCCGGAAGCCAAATTACTGCCAATCCACTGCCCGAGGAAGGACGGCGACCGGGTTCGGTCGGACGGCCATGGGGCATCCAGGTACGAGTGGTCAATCAGAAGGGTGAGCCTCTCCCGCCGGGTGTCCGCGGTTTTGTGGAAATTCGCGGTCCGGGTGTTCTCGACCCTCTCTGGGGGCCTAATGGCTGGGCTTGGTCTTCCTTCCATGATGGGTGGTATCGCACCGGGGATCTGGGCCGCTTAGATCAGGACGGCTACCTCTATCTCGTGGGTCGGAGCCGTGACACCATTAACCGTGGAGGAGAGAAAATCTTCCCTCGGGAGGTCGAAGAATGGCTTTTGACGTCCCCTGACGTCGCCGAAGCAGTGGTTTTAGGGCACCCTCACCCGGTCCTCGGTGAAGAACCGATCGCCTATGTGGCCCCACTGCCGGGCAAACGTCTGACCGAGGACATCCTCAAGGCATGGGCCGAGCGCGGACTAGCCAAATTCAAGCGCCCTTCCCATTTCGTCATTCTGCCGGAGCTTCCCAAGGGATCAACAGGAAAGATTCTGAAGCAGGTACTGCGACGCGAGAGGCCTCCTAAGTGAGGGCCCAAACGCGCCGCCCCTACGTCGAGAGCGCCGACTTGGTAAGAGCCGTCACGGTGGTCTCCATGATTGGCGTGCATACCACTTGGTACATGGCCGACGGAGGACACTGGGTGGGGTCTGGGGCTTTGCTCGCCCTCCTCCATTTCACCCGTGAATCCTTTATGGCGCTCACCGGGTTCGTGCTCACATACTCCCTCATCGACCGGAAAATCAGTTGGGTCCCCATGCTTTGGCGGAGATACCGCCTAGTGCTCTTCCCCTATCTCATTTGGAGCGCCGCCTATATGTTGAGCTTTCATCACTATCATGGGGTCGGGGAATTCTTTCGCCATTATGGTCGAAACCTCTTAGACGGAGGAGCTTGGTTTCACCTCTATTACCTTTTGGTCACCATGCAATTCTATCTTCTTCTGCCGTTATTTTTGGCATTGATGCGTAGGGCTCGACGTCGCCCCTGGCTTGTCTTAGGGATTTCTACCGGCTTTCAATTGCTCTTGATGGCCTATGACCAATATGGCATTGTCCGGGCCCGCGGGATGAATGCCCACATCACCGTGGAAGTGTGGACCTATACCCTCTATTTCGTGGTGGGCGGTGTCGCGGCCCTTTTTTGGCCAAGGGTCGCTGATTGGCTAAGCCACCACCCAAGTCGGGTAGTCCTGTTCGCGACGCTCGCCGGGTGCCTCATGATGGCGCAATTCTTCTGGGAAACTTTTCCTGGCCACAATATGGCTAAAGCCGACGCCGTGTTGCAGCCCGCCATGGTTCCCTGGGCGGTCGCCGTGATTGTGCTTCTGGCCACCATCGGTGTGAGCTATGAAAAGAGACGGCAGCAGGGCCTTGGGCGATGGCCACTGATTAAAATCTTTGCGGACTTGAGTTTCGGCATGTACCTTATCCACCCCATGTTCCTGCAACTATGGACCAATCTTTTGGCCAAACTCCACTGGTACCACCCGTCATACTTCTTGGACGCCGGAACTCTCGCGTTATTGGTCTTTGCATCCACGGGCGCCTCGTGGCTCATTTCACGAACCCCCATAAGCCCATGGATTATCGGCCGTTCGGCCTTGCCGCCCGGGGTTGGACGGGAACTTCGGCTGCCCCGGTTGAAAAAACGGCCCGCCCACTAGAAACGCATAGGGTCTCCCCAGAATAAAGACACTAGCATGGGAGGTGTCCCATGAGAGAATCGAATGAGGAGCGCGAAACATTGACCCAAGAGGCGTTGGTCACCGACCACCCTCAGGATGTCAGCATCCACCGCGAGGAGAGCCGCCTGGTGGTACAAAGGAAGCGAGTGACGTTGGACATTGGCGCTCACTCCCTCGAAGAAGGAACCGGCGCCTTCCACATTGGCGAACTCGACGATCCGCGGCTGGTCATTCCACTAGGCACGGAAGTCACGCTGAAATTTCACAACTGGGATAGCCAGAAGGCTCACGGGTGGCGATTGGTTGATGCGCGCCCGCCGTTTGCCTATCCCGGCGAGCTCACCAACATGGCGCCGGCTTTTCCAGGCGCTAATGTCAAGGCCGATCCGAATCAAGACGCTAGCACCCAATTTACGGCCAGCCAGCCGGGCTTTTACACCTATTTTTGCCCGGAACCCGAGCATACGCAGATTGGCCAATATGGGAGCGTCGAAATCACCCCCTCATGAAAGGTTGCCCCGGAGAATTCTCCGGGGCTTCATCAGCTCGTTGACACGATTCGACGGGATTCTGCATATTTATACATAGCGGAAAAACTCGGGCAAATGCCACTCGAGCCCCTATTAATTTCCGGTTAAGATTAGAAACCCACCTTGAACTTCGCATTCGCACACGATATGATGCGTACATCACAAAGCTTTCTCGCAAGCACTCTCACCCGTCGCCATCAACCCCACAGATTTCCATTCAACTCGACCGTCAGCGATCCTCATGTTAGGTTAGGAAAGGATAATTATACATGCGCGCGATAATTCTTGCGGGAGGCCGTGGAAGCCGGCTGGACCCTTTGACCCGCCACCTGCCCAAACCCCTGGTCCCTTTTTTCGGCCGCCCCTTCATTGCCCATCAAATTCACTGGCTCGCTACCCATGGTTTTACCGACATTGTCGTGTCGCTGGGTCACTTTGGATCGCTCATTGAAAACGCCTTGGGTCCCGCACAATGTGACGCCAAGCTCACTTATGTCTATGAAGAAAGCCCCTTGGGCACGGCCGGCGCTGCAGTGCATGCCCTCATGGCTTTTCGCGAGCAACCGCCAGAGCCCGTCCTTATCATTCCGGGCGATTGCCTAGCCGACTTCGATTTATGTGCCCTATATCACCGCTTCTCTCGGATGCCCGAAAGCTTCGGCATGGTGGTTCGAAGCGTTCAGGACGCGCGTCAATTTGGTGCCGTTGAAGTGCACAACGGACGAATTCTACAGCTAGTCGAAAAGTCGCCCGCCATGGACGGATGCCATCTAGTGAATACGGGGATTTACCTCCTGAAGACTAACGCCGAACTCTCCTGGCCAACGACGCGCCCGCTCGACTTCGCCTTCGATGTCTTTCCCACCCTAATTCACGATGGCGCCCTGGCCGCCTTGCAGGACGACGGCTATTGGTCCGATCTGGGCACGTTAAACCAATACCGTCAATCCCACTTTGATGCCTTGGCCGGGCGAGTCCACATCGACGGTGGCCTTCGGAGCGGCGATCATATCATGATTGATCATTCCGCTCGCGTAATCGGGCCGGTTTGGTTTGACGATCATGTGACCATTGACGCCCATGCTACTGTGGGCCCTTATGCGGTGGTGGGAGCGGGAACCTACGTAGGACCATGGAGCCACATCCAACACGCGGTAATTGGCCGCGGCGCCTTTCTTGGCGCCGGAACGCGCATCCACGATGCGACCATCGACGATCGGGTTGCCATCGGCGGGCGGTGCCGAATCGGGGGCCAATCCGCGGTCGGTGCTGATTCCCGGATTGGCTGGGGTACAGACCTGAGACCCGGAAGTCGTTTGGCCCCTCTTACCCGTGTCGCTCCCGTGGCACAACTCTCTGAGGTTCATCGCTTGGCCGCCGAAGGGAGCTACGCCAACTCATGATCGACGCGAATGCTACCACGGACCATGTCTGGGATTCTTACGCTCTTACCGACCTTCATCCCGAGGAGGTCGAATTTGTGGCCATAGCCTTTGAAGGGCCCGACCCCTACGCCCAAGCCGGCGGCCTTGGGGTGCGGATGACGGGGCTAACCCAAGCCTTGGCACAGCGGGGCTTTCGGGTGCATTTCTTCTTCGTCGGGGATCCCTCTCGCCCCGCGATCGAAACCAAAGCACGCCTGACCCTCTATCGCTGGGGTCAATGGATTAGCCGCTACCATTTAGAAGGGGTATATGCTGCGGAATACGAGAAGAAGGCTGACCTCGACCAGTCCCTTCCCGCCTATGTCCTGGAACAGATTGCGAAGCCCGCCTGCCGTCGGGGTCGTCGGTTGGTGATTTTAGCAGAGGAGTGGCAGACGGCCGATGCCGCCATCCGCCTCTCGGATTTGCTGCACCAGGCCGGGCTTCGGGACCAGACAGCCCTCTTGTGGAATGCCAATCACCGCATTGGACTCTCACACGTAGACTTTTCGCGTCTCGGCTATGTGGCCACCATTACCACCGTCAGCCGATTCATGCGGCAAATCCTCGGGCAGCATGGGGTGAATCCAATCGTTATCCCCAACGGCATTGACCCCAGTTGGTTTTGTGATCCGCCACGGGCCGAGATTGAGCGCGTACGACGCCTATTCTCCCGCCCCATGCTGGTCAAGGTCGGTCGGTTCGACCCTGATAAGCGGTGGATTTCTGCCGTAGAAGCGGTCGCCGCCCTAAAAAGACGCGGACTTCAGCCGACGCTGGTTCTCCGCGGCGGTATGGAGCCACATGGGGCGGAAGTTTTCGGCCGCGCCCGAAGTCTCCATCTCACGGTGGCAGAGGTCCGCATGGCTGGCACGCCCAGTCGCGAAGACGTGCTCGCCGAGCTAGAGCGCCGAAAGCCCGAAGCCGACATCGTCCACCTTAAGCTTTTTCTCCCCCAAGACATGCTGCAATTGTTATACCGGGCGGCCGATGCCGTTTTGGTTCAAAGTGGGTTCGAGCCCTTCGGTCTGGTGGGGCTGGAAGTGATGGCCTCGGGCGGCATCGCCATTACCGGGGGCACAGGCGAGGACTATGCGCGGGCCTTCAGAAATGGGCTCATTGCCGATGATGATGATCCAAAGAGGCTTTCGGATCTTATTGCCTTAGCCACGACCAAGAAAGTGTGGCGCCGCGATGTTGCCCGGGAAGCGCGACGCACCGCCAAGAGCTACCAATGGAACCGGGTTCTCGATGAGTTGCTCGCACAAGTAGCATTGGCCTTCACCCGCCAAGGAGGACGTTAGAAGATGGCAGAGACTGTGGCCTTTTACCTTTTGATGCATCAGCCTTGGCGGTTCAGCATCCCGCTCAATGGTCGCCTCGATCCCCGTAAACCGCCAAGCGATTGGCACGACGTACTCTTCGATCGGCCGCTCAATGCGCGATACTTCCAAGGTGTCGCCGAACGCTCCTACATTCCCATGCTAACCCTTTTGGGGGAACTCTTGGACGAGGGGTTTCAGGTGAACTTGAGCCTCTCCTGGACCTTTTGGGAACAAGCCGAAGAATACGGG
Source organism: Sulfobacillus sp. (assembly GCA_027343765.1). Classification (GTDB taxonomy): domain Bacteria; phylum Bacillota; class Sulfobacillia; order Sulfobacillales; family Sulfobacillaceae; genus Sulfobacillus_B. The sequence goes on along the minus strand of DAHWKG010000171.1, from coordinate 2,717 downwards.
GAGCCATTAATGGGTCTTCTGTCGCGGGTTTTGGGCCACCCGGGTGTCGAAATCGTAGGCGTGGAGCCATACCATAGCTTACTGCCGCTTATTGACCCGGCCCTCTTTATTCGCCGCATGACCTGGATCAAGCGTCGTCTGGAGCGACGCTTCAAGAAATCCGTGCGGGTTACCGACACGACGGAAATGCTCTATTCAGACTCACTCTACTGGGCCATAAACCAAGCAGGATTCAAAGGCCTAATAATGGATGGGCGCCCTCAAGTCGTGGGACCAGCCGGCCCCGAGGGCATTTATTCCGGCCCTGCCCCCTTGGCTCTGGTCCCACGCCACTGGCAGCTGTCCGATGACGTAGGCTACCGCTTTAGCAACACCGCCTGGGAGGGGTACCCGCTCATGGCCCCCACCTATGCCGACTGGCTTCGATCCACGCCCGGATCTGTGACAACCGTCGGCTGGGATTTTGAAACCTTCGGCGAACATCATCGAGCGGGCACGGGAATCTTCTCCTTTATGAGGCAACTCCCCGAAGAACTTCAACGCCGAGGAATCCGACCGGTCCGTTTCAGTGAAGCTCTCACCCTACCCCGCACAGGCACGCTTATGCCCCCCCTCCGTCCTTTAACCTGGGCTGGCACAGGAGAACTGGACTTCTTTTTGGGAAACCACCCGCAATGGCGGCTTTTCATGCACATGATCTCGATCTACCATAAGGCGAAACTCACCGGTCAACCCGGCATGATCGACCTCGCGCTCCGCCTCATGCAATCCGACCATCTGCACATGCTGCATTGGTATGAGAGTTCTGGTCCGGAAGCGGATGTGTCCATGTATTTCACGCCCGGGGAATGGTGGGCGCAGGGACGCGACAAAATCTTAGAGGGCTTGGACGCCGTATTCTTGGCCGTGAATGAAGCCTTAGACGAGCTTTTAAGCACGAAGGTCATGGTTTCGACGGCACGTCAGGTCTAAGCGATCGCGACAGGGGGCAAGGAATCGGTGGCAAAGGATATCCCCATTGGCAATGGGAGTCTGTTGATTTCATTCGACGCCGACTACACTATCCGAGACTGGTACTATCCCTTGGTCGGCCAGGAAAATCATACAGCCGGCCACCGCTTTCATATGGGCGTCTGGGTCGATGGAGTGTTTCGCTGGGTCCATGACCCGGCCTTTGAACGCACACTACGATATCAAGAGAATACCTTGGCCACCAATGTTGAGCTCACCTGCCAGCCCATGGGTCTTACCATTTGGGCTCAAGATGTGGTGGACTTTCGGGAAGATGTCCTCATCCGTTGCTTCCGCATCCGGAACCATACGCCGAACGCACGAGAGGTCCGTCTTTTCCTCCACCACGACTTTCACGTGTACGGCGTGGATGTCGGAGACACCGCCTTCTACGACCCGATGAGTCATGCCCTGGTCCACTACAAAGGCCGTCGTTATTTCCTCATGTCAGGGATTGAACCTGGCCAGGACCCAGGGATTGAGTCCTGGGCTACCGGCCGAAAAGAGGTGCAGGGCTTGGAGGGAACCTGGCGGGATGCCGAGGATGGCATCTTGGAAGGTGAGCCCATTACGCAGGGGTCTGTCGACTCCACGTTGGCATTAACTGCCTACCTGGGCCCGAACGCCGACTCGACCCTTTACAGTTGGGTGGCGGCTGGTAAGACCCTCGAGGAAGTGCGAGCCCTCAACGGGCTGGTAAGTTTTGAAACACCCCAAGTGCTAATGGAGCGTACACGGGCCTTCTGGGCCCTTTGGCTTAAGCGGCGCGGCCACGACAGCGAGGATACACCTCCTTTCGACGATCTGTGCGCCCGATCCCTGCTCATCCTGCGAACCAATCTCGACAACCACGGCGGCATTGTGGCCGCCAACGACTCTGACATCGTCGTGATCAGCCGCGACAGCTATTCATATGTCTGGCCCCGCGACGGCGCTTTTGTCAGTCGGGCGTTAGACGAAGCGGGCTACCCAAGTCTTTCAGAACGGTTTTTCAACTTTCTGGCGCCTCTTCTCGACCCGGGGGGATATTTTGCCCACAAATATAACCCCAACGGCTCGCTATCCTCTTCCTGGCATCCTTGGATTCTCCATGGGCGTCCCGAATTGCCCATCCAAGAGGACGAAACCGGCACGGTGCTTTGGGCCATGTGGCAGCACTTCCGGTCCTTTCGCAATGTCGACCAGGCTGAGACCTGGCTGAACCATGTGGTGTTGCCGGCTGGACAATTTCTCACCGATTTTCGTCATCCCGAGACGGATCTCCCTTGGCCTTCGTGGGATTTATGGGAAGAGCGCTGGGGTATCCATACGTTCACCACTGCAGCCGTGTGGGCGGGGCTGATGGCCGCCGGCCATTTCGCAAAAGCCTTTGGCCGTGAGCCCCACGCATCCCTCTTCCATCAAGCGGCGGAGGAAATTCGAGCGGCCGCCTTGGCACGGCTCGTCAACCCAGAAACGGGACTTCTCTATCGTGGCGTACGGTTCGCGGACGGTGATCCTAAAGGCACTCTGGTCCCCGATCCCACGCCCGACGCCAGTCTTTTGCTGTTGCCGCAATTAGGGTTTTTGGCGCCCGACCATCCCGTCATGGAGGCCACCGCGGACTGGATCATGAAGGAATTGTGGGTACCAGGAGTCGTAGGTGGCTTAGCCCGCTATAGCGGTGACCGGTATCATCGCGGCCCGGACGTGCCGTCGGACGTCCC
>DAHWKG010000162.1:0-5075 GCA_027343765.1 Sulfobacillus sp. | reverse complement strand
TCCACAGCCGTGTTTTGTCCAGTTATGAAAAACCCTCACTTGACAGAGATCCCGACCCGGCTTGGAGGATGGGCCAGTGGTGGTCGCCTGGTGGGGTTGTGGCAGTTTATCGGCGGTATTTGGCTCATGTACCTGACCTATGGGGTGGTGTTCAATACCGCCCTAAGCCAGCACTGGTGGATTTAATGCGGCATCTTCACTGATCCAGGCAGTTCCGGTAGTGCTAGCATAAAAGCGAGTGGAGGAGGTTGGGGCCCGGGAGTTTCGGGGCGAACGGGCCCCACGTTTTGAAGGGAGTGATACTCATGGCAACGGTTTTAGCCAAGCGCCGTGCGCGCCTGACGACCCCTCTTATTCGAGTGGACGGTGAACTTGTCCCGGCTACTTGGGACCAAGCACTGGCGCGAGCCCGTGACTTGCTGGCGCCAATCATGGAGCAATCGGGTGGCGATAGTTTGGCCGTATTCAGCTGTTCTAAATCGACCAATGAATTGAACTATCTCGCCTCGAAGTTTGCCCGGGCGGTATTTCGTACCAATAATGTGGATTCTTGCAATCGCACCTGACACGCCCCTTCTGTCGCGGGTCTCGCGGCAGTGTTGGGAAGTGGCGCAAGCACCAGTTCCTATGAGGAGTTTGAACACACGGACTTCATCCTGTTAGTGGGATCGAATGCGGCTGAAGCGCACCCAATCATTTTCCACCACATGATGAAGGGTGTCAAGAATGGAGCACACTTGGTGGTGGTCGATCCTCGTCGGACGCTTACTACCAAACGGGCACACGAGCACTTACAGATTGCGGTGGGGAGCGATATTGCGCTGGTTAATGCTATGGCCCACGTCATTATCCAGGACGGACTGCATCATCAGGCGTTCATCGACCGGGCCACCAAAGGCTTTTCGGCTTTTGCTAAGTCGGTGGCACCATGGACCCCGGAACGGGCTAGCCTCATAACCGGGATTGAACCGGAGCGGATTGAAGCGATTGCGCGTCAGTATGCCACGGCACCTAGAGCCATGATCGGCTGGACACTCGGAATCACGGAGCATCATAACGCCGTCGACAACGTGTTCGCTTTGATTAATTTGGCGCTTTTGACCGGGCACGTCGGCCGCTACGGGTCGGGATTGAATCCGCTCCGTGGCCAGAATAATGTGCAGGGCGGCGGGGATATGGGGGCCCTCCCGAATCGTTTGCCGGGATTCCAAGACCTCTCGAAGCCAGCCGTTCGCGAGAAATTTGAGAAGGCGTGGGGAGCGCCGATCTCTCCTATGCCGGGACTGAATCAGTCACAAATTTTCGAAGCGATGGAAAGTCATCGAGTTCGTGGCCTTTACATCATCGGGGAGAATCCTCTTGAATCGGAGGCTAACGGCAACCATGTCCGCCAGCTCTTCGAAGGGCTTGACGCTTTGATTGTTCAAGATATATTCCTCACGTCCACGGGGGAATTGGCGGACGTGGTTTTCCCGGCCCGCGCATCTTTCGCGGAGAGTGTTGGGACTTATACCAACAGCGAGCGTCGAGTCCAGTTGGTGCAGCCCGCACGACAAGCTCCAGGTCAGGCCCAGGATGATATTTGGATTATCACCCAATTGGCTAATGTCCTCGGAGCCTCGTGGCCGGAGATGGACGCTGAAGCGGTTTTCGACGAAATGCGCCATCTAGCGCCGAATTTTCGAGGCATGACTTATGAGCGCATTCGCCAAAATCACGGGCTACAGTGGCCCTGTCCGGATGAAACGCACCCAGGCACCAAGGTCATGCACACCCGGCTGTGGGACGAGGTGGTCGACCCCAAGGTACCGTTTAACCCGGTGCAGTGGGAACCGCCCGTCGAACAACCCGATGATGACTACCCATTCATGCTCACGACCGGACGACGACTGGCTTTCTTCAATACCGGGGTTCAGTCCGACGTGTATGAGCATCCGCATCGTGTTGGGGAATGGATGGAGATGCATCCGGGGGACGCCGCACGGTTGGGGGTTCAGGACGGCGATGTGGTATCGGTGGCATCCCGTAGGGGCCAACTCACCGTCCCGGTACGACGGTCGGAGGCAGTCAAGCCGGGGGTGGTATTCTTGACATTCCACTTCCCGGACCACGTGAAAACCAATGTCCTATCCATCGACGCGACCGATCCTAAGTCGGGAACCGCTGAATTCAAGGCGACCGCGGTGCGCATCGCCAAATGGGAGGGGTCATGATGCTGACAAAAGACATCGAGCAGCAGGTGACCGAACTCATCAAGGACTTGCCCAAGGAACGCTCATCCATTCTTCCGGCCCTCTGGGCGGTCGTAGACCGCTTGGGGTGGATCGATGAAGACCGGACAGAAGCTGTCGCAACGTGCTTGGGTCAACCGGTTGCCGAGGTGTACGGGGTGGCCTCGTTCTATGCGCTTTTGCCCACTAAGCCAGAGGAACCGGTGCGGGTCTGCGATGACATCGTGTGTCGGTTAAAAGGCAGCCAGGCTCTCCTTGCGGAACTCAATAATCGTGGGATCGAGGCGGTCGTGTGGCCGTGCTTGGGCCGATGCGATAGGGCACCCGCAGCCTTAGTAGGATCCCAGGCAGTGGTCGGTGCGACCGCGGACAAAATCGGGTTCGTGGTAAAGGGGGGGGGGGGACGGCGGTGAATGAGCGTCGACTGCTCCCAGACCCAGAAACGAGGACCGCGCCTACGAGTGAGGCACGTCTGGTTGAGCGGGGATTTGAGCGTGCGCTTGAACGGGCAGAGCATATGACGCCGGAAGCGATTCGACGGGAAGTTAGCGACGCGGGAATCTTGGGTCGGGGTGGCGCCGCATTTCCCACCGGGCGCAAGTGGGACAGCGTGGCGTCGGCTCCCGGGGACGTCAAGTACGTGGTTATGAACGCGGACGAGAGTGAACCCGGCACCTTTAAAGACCGGGTACTCTTGGCTAAGGATCCGTTCGGAGCATTGGTTGGATTGGCTATCGCCGCCCGTGCGGTGGGCGCTTCTCATGCCTATGTCTACATTCGCGGCGAATATCAGGATGTGGAAGCGGTAGTGAAAGAGGCCGCGGCGGTTCTTTACCGCCGCGGGGTTTTTGGACCGCACTTGACCTTTGAGATCAGAAGGGGTGCGGGAGCGTATATCGCCGGCGAGGAGACCGCCCTCTTCAACTCAATCGAAGGCCGGCGTCCGGAGCCTCGGGTCAAGCCGCCGTTTCCGACCGTGCATGGCCTTTTCGGTCGCCCGACCCTGATCCAAAATGTTGAAACGCTCGCCAACGTTGCCGTATTGCTCGCCCACGATGTGGCCTGGTTCAGGCAATTGGGCACGGACAAAACGCCCGGGACTAAGCTGGTCTGCCTGAGTGGGCATATCGAGCGTCCCGGGGTCTATGAGGTGCCCTTCGGGGTATCGTTGAGAGACCTAATCTATAACCCCCTGTGGGGTGGAGGGATAGCTTCGGGGCAGCGACTCAAGGCGGTTTTACTTGGAGGGGCGGCCGGCACTTTTATGACGGCTCAGGAAGCCCAAGAGGCCATTTACGATTATGCGCCCTTGCGGACGCTAGGCGCTAGCATCGGATCGGGTGCGGTCATGGTGTTTGACGAGACGGTCTCGTTGCTCGCGGTGTTGAGACAACTCGCGCACTTTTTCGCGGAGGAATCCTGCGGCCAATGCGTCCCCTGTCGCATTGGTACCCGGCGAATATTGGAGATGCTTGAGGACGAGGTTCTCCGGTCCGATGATGACGAAACGCGGCTTCGGGACTTAGGCCACGCCATGCAAGATGCGTCCATTTGCGGTCTGGGCCAGACAGCACCCGTCGCCTTGCTGTCTCTTATGGATCGCGCAAGCCTCTGGGACTCAGAAAGGAGTGCGGGCTGATGGGCAACATCACGTTGACGATCGATGACATGTCGCTGACTGTGCCGGAGGGAACGACCTTGCGAGAGGCCTGCCGGGCAGTCGGGGAAGAACCCCCGGTGCTCTGCTTCCATGACAATCTCACTCCAGCAAACGCCTGTCGAGCCTGCGTCGTGGAAGTCGAGGGGAGTCGTGCACTAGTGGCCTCCTGTAGCCGCCAGGCCGAGCCTGGCATGGTGGTACACACGCAATCAGAGCGGGTGATGAATTCGCGGCGCGTGGTCTCTGAGCTTTTGGCATCGACCTCCGATCTCACCTTAGCCCCTTCTGTACAGGATTTGCTAGGCAGTACCGGTGGGGATGCTGACCGGTTTCGTACCGGGGCCACCTGGGACCAGCCGGTGCAGGACGACAATAATCTCTATATACGAGACTATGCCAAATGCATCCTCTGCTATCGATGTGTGGAGGCTTGCGGGGACGACGCACAGAACACCTTTGCCATTACCGTTGCCGGCCGTGGTTTCAATGCCCACATTGATGCCGGATTCGGCCGCGACATGAAAGACTCGGATTGCGTTTTCTGCGGCAACTGTGTGGCAGTGTGCCCCACGGGAGCCTTAATCGACCGGACGGAGTATACGCTCCGCCAGTCTGGGGAGTGGAACGACGAACAAATTACCGTGACAGATACGATCTGCTCGTATTGCGGCGTGGGATGCGATTTGTCCCTTCACGTACTGGACAACAAGGTGGTCAAGGTGACATCCCCCATGGACCACCCGGTAACCCACGGTATGCTGTGCGTTAAGGGTCGCTACGGTTACCAGTTCGTACAGATAGAAGATGAGGCACCCGCAAGAGCGGCCATCATGGACTAATCAGGCACCAACGGTGAACCGCCTCCGGAAACCCCCGGCTTTACGGCCGAGGGTTTTCCCATTTTTTCGGGGAATGCCCCCGCGATCCCCCAATTCTTACAAACACCCTCTCCCACCACGGTTTGTCAGGCATTCTCGATTAAAGGCGATCAAGGAATTCTTGGAGTCCTGCACCGCCCGGCCCGGGCCTTAACGGTCGGCGAGGGAGTGGGCGTGAAAGTGACGGTCAAAACTCCCAAGGCGACCGAAACGGCTACCCGTTCTGATGGACTTATCCAAGTCTGATCATCGTTAGTCAATTGATCAAACGGAGCCACCTTCCTGTTTCATTATGCCACCGCTTCT
>DAHWKG010000150.1:0-23113 GCA_027343765.1 Sulfobacillus sp. | reverse complement strand
ACAACAGCACATAAAGCGCGACGATGGCCAGCAGCGCCACCCATTGCGGTCCCGACATGCTAACCCCCCATCCTTGGGGATTATACGCGTTACCCCCGCTCGATCAGACTTTTCAGGTAGGCGTTCCAGCCATCCATTCCGCCGACCAACTTGAACACCTGGGTAAACCCCTGTTCCTCCAAGACTTCAGCCGCGTATTCACTGGCGCCCTTCCCAAATTGGCAAAACACTACAATTTCCCGTTCCCGATCCCAATCCTGCGGCGAATCCTCCAGATCCAAAACGGGTACGTGAATGGCTCCGGGAATTTGACCAATTTGACCGATGCGCACATCAACCACCAATGGCGGATTGGATTCCTGGAGTCGCTGGAGCAACTCCTCCGGTTCGATATATTCGGCCATACTGTCTCCTTCCTGTCGCAATTATAGCCGGCGACCCTGGATAACGCGCGGGATTCCCGCCAAATCGGCTTGCACCTCGACGGAAGTAAAGCCCTGGGCCAGCAATTCTTTAGAAATCGCCTCCGCCTGCCCGATTCCACATTCCAAAAATATGTAACCATTCGCTTTGAGTTTAGCCCAGGCTTCCGAAATCAGCCGACGAATAAAGCGAAGTCCATCCGCGCCGCCAAAGAGGGCCGTCGCTGGCTCGTAGGCCAACTCGGGCTCTCCCTGAAACGCATCCGGCACATAGGGTAGGTTGGCCACCACCGCGTCTAAGGGTTCCAAAATGGCTTCTAATAAGTCAGAGTGATGAAACGCGACCAAAAGCCCCAGCCGCTCTCCATTGCCCTTTGCCACCCGAAGAGCCTCATCACTGATATCCACGCCCAAGACGCGCCATCTGGGCCGTACCGACTGAATGGCTAGCGCCACGGCACCCGAACCCGTACCGACATCCACTAAAAATGCCTCATCTTGGTTGAGCGTCCTGAGCACCGCATCGACTAGCCCTTCGGTCTCCGGACGGGGAATGAGAACCGCCGGCGATATGGTAAGAGAAAGCCCATAAAACTCCCGGACCCCGGTAATATAAAAGAGGGGTTCGCGTTTTGAGCGCCGATCGACCGCCTGGCGAAAGCGGTGGTCGAGCACCTGGCTCCACATCCCACCATGGATTACCCAATCGTGAAATGACCGACCACTGGCCCATTCCAGAAGAATCACGGCCTCCTGGGACGCATCTGAAATCCCCGCTTGAGATAATCGCGAGGAAGCCTCGCTGAGATGACGTTTCCAGTCCAAGATTAGGCCTCTTTCAGCCGTTCTTCCTCATCTTGTGCGATGAGGGCGTTGATGAGTTCGTCCAAGTCGCCATCCATGATGGCGTCAATACGATGCAAGGTCAAGCCGATACGGTGATCGGTGACCCGACCTTGGGGAAAATTATAAGTCCGAATACGCTCAGAACGATCGCCTGTACCCACTTGCGATCGGCGTTCGGCTTGCTCCGCATTGTGGGCCTCGGACTCATATAAATCTTTCAACCGGGCTCTCAACACCCGCATCGCCTTCTCACGGTTTTTTAACTGGGATTTTTCATCCTGACAATAGACCACAATATTGGTCGACAGGTGCGTAATGCGGACCGCCGATTCGGTCTTATTGACGTGCTGACCGCCCGCCCCGGAAGCCCGCATGGTATCGATGCGTAAGTCGTCGGGGTTAATCGTCAACTCCGTCTCCTCCGCTTCTGGCAATACGGCCACCGTCACCGTGGACGTATGAATCCGTCCTTGGGCCTCCGTCACCGGCACCCGTTGCACGCGGTGCACCCCACTTTCAAACTTCAGACGGCTGTAGGCTCCGCGTCCCTCAATCATGAAAATCACTTCTTTATACCCGCCAATATCGGTGGGGCTGGAAGACAGCACTTCCGTGCGCCACCCCTGACGTTCCGCATAGCGGGCATACAGGCGGAATAAAGACGCGGCAAACAAGGCAGCCTCCTCTCCACCGGCGCCGCCGCGAATTTCCATGATGACGTTCTTTTGGTCGTTCGGATCCGACGGGGTCAAAAGCCGCGCGAGCTGGCTTTCCAGAGATTCCAGTTCGCCCTTTAAACGGTCCACCTCGGAAAGCGCCCACTCACGGGTTTCCGGATCATCGTCACGCGCGAATTCACGGGCGGTGTCCAATTCCTCCAGCGTTGTCTGCCAGCGGTCGTAACGGGATACAATCTCTTCCCATTCGGCCAACTCCTGACCATACTTCCGGGCCAGGTCGGGATTGGACAGGACCGCCGGATTGGCCATTTCTTCCTGCAATTCTATCTGGCGCTTTTTGGCCGACTCCAGGCGGCCTATCATCGTATCGTCCATCCGTCCCACCTTACCTTATACAAGAAAAAAACAGAGCACCGGGCTCTGCTTTTTCTTCCCCTATTTCATGCCGTAGCGCTTCTTGAAACGCTCAACGCGACCGCCCGAGTCAACAATGCGCTGTTGTCCGGTATATAAGGGATGGCACTTCCCGCAGATTTCTATCTTCAAGTTCTCACGGGTCGAACCAATGTGATAGACCGCGCCGCACGAGCAAGTGACCGTGGTGCGATGGTACTGAGGATGAATGTCGGCCTTCATGAAATCACCTTCTTCCCGCTCACTTAAGCATCAACGGCTATTTTACCAAACAACCCCTCCCAACGCAAGCGTCAGGTGCCCTGATTGAACCTCAAGGCTTGAAACAGAAACCCAGTACCGCTTAAAAAAACGGCGTGGCGTGTACCGTCATCATGATTCCGTGGTCTCGTGGAGAGGAAGCCATAATTCGACCGTGGTGCCAATGCCCTCTTGGGATGTGATTTTGACCCCACCCCCATGTTGGCGCATCACTTCGTCGACAATAAAAAGGCCCAGACCATTCGAACTTTGGCGTGACGCATCGCCGGTCACGAAACGCTCGAACACGCGTGGCAATAACTCCTCAGGAATGCCTGGACCCGAGTCCGTTATCCGGATCCGTGCCACCTGGTCTTCGGTCAGGGTGTCGACCCGAATTGTGCCGTGGTTCGGAGACCACTTCACGGCATTATCCAGTACGTTGACCAGCGCTTCCACCAGGTAATCCTCATTAGCCAAAATGACAGCGTCCGCCCGGCTTTCCCAATCGAGGTGAAGCTGCTTCTCATCCATCACTGGCATGAACCGCTCGAGCGTCTTTCCCACCACATGGGACAGTGACAGCGCCACCATCGGTCCTCCTTCGCTACGAATGCGGGTCGCTCGAAGCAACCGATTGACGAGTCGCTGAAGTCTCAACGTCTCCTCCCAGGCAACATTGACGGCGCGATCCTGGGCCTCCCCTGTAGCCACCCCGTCCTTTACCGCCTCAAGGAACCCCCGAATGGACGTGAGCGGAGTTCTCAGGTCATGAGCCACATGGGCCAAGAGCGCGTCCCGGGCCTCCGCCTCCCATATCAGCTGCCCCACCTGACTCTCAATGCGGTCCTCCAGACGATTAAATTCACGGGCTAATTCCTGCACTTCCAAAGGCCCCTCGCCTTCGGCGGCACGGACACGAGGTGCCTCGTCCGAGCGACCCGCACCCGCCACAATTTGGCGAAGGTCATGCAAGGGTTTGGACAGGCGCCAACTAATGGCATAGGCGAGCGCTCCGACCATAATGACGGCGCCCAACTCCCCCAATAGCAAAAGTCGCGTGAGGGTGCTGGCCGTCCCTTGCGAGATAGACAGGGGGGACTCGACAAATACCGCCCCGGTGATATCCGGGCCGTATGCCGGACCTAAATCGCTCACTCCGACTTTGACGGGCACCCCCACCATCGCCACGTCGTGGACGATACCGCGGTATTTTTTACCGGACTCCAACACATGGGCAAGCGCGGCGCGCGGAATTCCAACCGGGCGAAAGCGAATGTTGCCGGTGGGCGGCAACTGAACCACGCCGGTATCACTGACCAAAATCACCTGAGCCTTTAATGCCCCTTGCAACAGATGGATATATTCCTGGGCCACATAGTTCGACATGGAACCGGTAAAGAATGGCGGACCCACGTCGCCTGCGATCACTTCACCCTGCTTTGCCAATTGCGTCAGTTGGCTGGTTTCTAAATAATGCCGGAAGGTTAATTGCGCCACCCCGAATGCGAACACTAACACCACCACAGCCACAAACACGTGGCTTAAGACCAGCTGGCTGGACAGCCGCTTTAGCCATCCAAAGCGCATTAGGCTGACCTCGGTGTGGGTTGGAAGCGATACCCTTGCCCCCACACCGTTTCCAGATATTCATAGGGAGCCGATGTCGCCAACAGCTTTTGCCGCAGTCGGGTCACATGCACATCCACGGTCCGACTGTCTCCCTCGAATTCGAACCCCCAAACCCGATCGAGCAGCACGTCCCGGGTGAGAATTTGCCGGGGATGGCTGGCTAAAAAGGCCAACAAGTCAAATTCGCGGGGGGTAAGCGTCAGCACTTCCTGACCTGCATGGGCGGTCCGTTTCTCCACATCAATGAAAAGTCCAGGGTGTCGAATGACCGCTGAGTTATTAGCGGGAGGCTCGGCGGTGGCCCGCCGAAGCACCGCCTTGACACGCGCTACTAATTCTTTGGGACTGAACGGTTTAATCACATAATCGTCAGCCCCCATGTCCAACCCTAAGATGCGATCCTCTTCGTCACCCATGGCGGTGAGCAGTACGACCGGAAGCCACCCATCGCGTCCACGCACCTCGCTTAAGACATCGAACCCATCGACGCGCGGCATCATCAAATCGAGCACCACTAGGTCATAGGCGTTTTGTGCGATGGCATCCAGGGCTTCCTGGCCGTCTGTCGCTTCGTCCACTTGGAATCCGTCATGCGTGAGGTAAAGGCGGCAGAGTTCGCGGATATGCGCATCGTCATCGACCACCAATACCCGATGTACCACCTATCCCTGACCTCCTTGGCTAGCCATAAACAGCTTGAAGAACTCGGCATTGGATCGCGTCCGCTTTAAGTTCTGTAGCAAAAGCTCCGTCGCCTCTTGGTTACCCAAATTATGGATGGCCTTTCGCACCTGCCAAACCACATCCAATTCCTCGGGGGTCATCAACAGATCCTCGCGACGCGTGCCTGAACGTTTAATGTCCAACGCCGGGAACGTGCGCCGCTCGGCGAGCTTGCGATCCAGATGGAGCTCCATGTTGCCGGTGCCCTTAAATTCCTCGTAAATCACATCGTCCATGCGCGACCCGGTGTCTACCAACGCCGTCGCCAATATCGTCAAGCTACCCCCGTTTTCCACCTTGCGGGCGGCCCCGAAAAAGCGTTTGGGCTTGTGTAGGGCAGCGGGATCCATCCCACCCGAGAGGGTTCTTCCGGAAGCCGGAATGGTGAGGTTGTATGCGCGGGCCAGACGCGTAATGGAATCGAGTAAAATCACCACGTCAAGCCCCATCTCCACGAGCCGCTTAGACCGTTCCAAGACCATTTCCGCTACCCGAATGTGGTCCTCCGGCGGCTCATCAAAGGTGGAGCTGGCCACCTCTCCCCGCACCGATCGTTCCATATCGGTGACCTCTTCGGGCCGCTCGTCAATGAGCAGCACCATCAGGCGGGTCTCCGGACTATTCTGCGCAATGGCGTTGGCCAGCTTCTTCAAGAGTACCGTCTTTCCGGCCTTGGGCGGAGCCACGATGAGCCCTCTCTGACCCCGGCCGATGGGCGCGACAATGTCCACCACGCGACAGGCTAAGTCGTCACGTGACGTTTCCAGGTGGAACCGGGAGTTCGGGAAAATAGGCGTAAGTCCATCGAAGTCAGGCCGTTCGGCCGACTTCTCCGGAGACAGGCCATTCACCGCCTCAACCCGCAACAGCGCGAAGTAACGCTCACCATCTTTAGGGGGACGAGCCTGCCCGGACACTTGGTCGCCGGATCTTAAGTCAAAGCGGCGAATCTGCGACGCCGACACGTAAACATCTTCGCGACTCCGCTGAAAGTCAGTGGGACGGAGAAACCCATAATCCCCCACGACGTCCAACAATCCCTGCACGAAGACAAATCCGTCCTTGTGGGTGCGGGCCCGTAGTATTTCCCAGATGAGTTCGCCTTTCTTGTACTGCCGGAAATTATCAATGTTTAACTGGCGCGCGAGTTTGTAGAGTTCCAAGAGCGTCATACCGTCTAATTGCGCCATCGTAAGTTGGGGTTCGCGTTGGCGAGGAATGTCACGGCGATTCGGATTGGCGGGGCCACGATCGCGATGGTCCGGACGGCGATTGTCGCGTGGTCGTCCCTCCCCGCTTTCCTGGGTGCGCGGGGGCACCGGCCGGTTGGAGGCCGCCTCCGGTATGGCGGGTTTGGGAACCGGGACGGGAAATGGCATGGGCGAGGCGACATCCACTTCGATAGGCGGTGTCGCGACTTTTGCCGATTCCGCGCTCGGACTCGTGGGATTCGGTGTCACTTGAGCGGAAAGCGGCTCGTCTTTTTTGGGACTCTCGGACGATTCTGGAGCAGCTTTGGGCTCCATTTTGGGACTTTCCGAAGGCTCCGGGGTTTTTGACGACTCGACTTTTGGATGGGCAGACGTTTTCGGAGCGGTTTTGGACTCCACCTTCAGGCCCTGGTCTCTCTCGTCGTTCGGAACCTCTCCCAGAGCTTTATTATCGGCTGAAGCCTCCGATGGGGGCAGGGGGGCCTTCTTTGAGCGCCGCCGGGTAGGCTTTTTGGGCGGGGTCGTCTCCCCCTCGGGAACATTGGAAGCCGGGCCTTCCGGAGTCGTGTTGGGATACGGCATCGGCGAAGCGACATCCACCTGATCGGTATTGGGCTCCGGTGCTCCGACAGCCTTTTTTCGCCCGCGCTTCGGTTTCGGGGTCTCTTCCGTGGGGGTGGTATCCGATATGGCCGCCTCGGCCTTTTTTGTGCGGGTGCGCCGCGTGCGCTTCGGAGTTTCCTCAGCGGCTTCAACCGCTTTGTTTAATTCATCAGCCATCGAACTAGTTTTTCCTCCTCAATTGGGTGACGGGTCGCCCTTGGGGCCACTTGCGATTTAATTGATGATCGGCACGGACAAAACGCACGGTACCGGTCTTAGACCGCATCACCACGGAATGCGTGGAACAATAGCGCGGCCCATAATGAACTCCGTCCAACAAATCGGTATCGGTAATAGCGGTGGCAACATAAAGAACATCATCGCCACGAACCAGATCGTCCAAGGTTAATAACTGCCGAGGATCTGAAAGCCCCATCGCCCGGACTCGCTCTTCCTGGGCCTCATCTTCGGGTAAAAGCCGCGCCTGCATCTCGCCGCCGAGACACTTGACCGCTGCCGCGGCAATCACTCCTTCCGGGGCCCCCCCGGATCCGACCACCAGATCGATCCCGGAATCCGGCACGCACGCCGCCACTGCCGGCGATACATCGCCATCTGTAATCAACCGAATCCGGCCGCCAATCTGGCGGATCCGTTCAATGAGTTCCTGGTGGCGAGGCCGGTCCAAAATGACCGCCGTTAAGTCGCTCACCGGCTTCTCCAGGCGTTCCGCTAATTGCTGCAAATTTTCTTCAATCGGTGCATCCAGGGAAATTACCCCGCGGCCTTGGGGGCCGGTGACGATTTTCTGCATGTACATGTCGGGGGCATGCAAGAGACAGCCTTGTGGAGCTACTGCCATGACGGCAATGGCACCCGGGAGCCCTTTGGCCACCAAATTGGTGCCCTCTAATGGATCAACGGCAATGTCCACCCGATCGCCCTGTCCATCGCCAATCTCCTCGCCGATGTACAGCATCGGCGCTTCGTCCATCTCACCTTCACCAATCACCACCCGGCCGCGGATGTCGACGGTGTCGAGCATCGCCCGCATAGCATCAACCGCTAATTTGTCGGCGCCGTTCTTGTCCCCGCGACCCATAAGCCGTCCCGCTTGGATAGCGGCAGCTTCAGTCACTCGAACAAACTCCAGCGCAAGTTCGCGCTCCATGTGAGGCCTCCAGCAACTTGAGAAATTTGGGATAGTGTGTGGAAAAAACGGGTACCTATCGGGGGAATACTTCATATCTTGCCCGGCATTTCCGACCTCTAACCGTGTTGAAGATCTTATCTGTAAGGGTGTCTAGAATTCCCATGAATCGTAGCACAATCACATCTCTCACGCAAGCTAGCGGCGCCCGGCGGCTTCCGCAGTTTTTAACAGGCGGGCCAATTCGGACAGGTGAAATGGCTTCATCAGCCACTGAACGTCCGACGGCAACAGCGCTTCTACGTCCGGATTGCCCGACATCACCACGAAGGCGGTCTCGGGCATCAGCGGGCGAACCCGGAGCGCCGGGCCATCCTTAAGCGTCCAATCGGCGAAGCACACGTCTGGCCCAGGGCCCGGCCCTTCGAGGGCCGTTATGGCTTCCGCCACCGACCGAAACCCCGAAACATCGACACCAAAGTGTTGAAAGGCCGTGGTCATCAGGGCACGAATGGCAGCATCATCGTCAATAATCCACACATACATTAGCATTCCTCTTTAGATCCCAAGACTCCGCAGCGTGCGAGGGGAAAGTTCGTCAGTGCATACATCGTAACGTATTTGTAACAAGTTCGGGATACACTAAGAAAAAAATTCCGCGATAAAGGAGGCAGGGGTTATGGCTAGCATTCAGCGAACCGTGGCTGCCGCGATTGTCGGCTTTGCGGTGGGCGCTGGCGCTGTTGGCGGAGGCTTCTGGGCTTATAACGACCTTAACCCGGGTGCTCAAGCGCAGGCCGACGCTTCAGCCAACATCCGGCAATATGCGACCGTTGCCTCAACGTCGTCGTCCTCGACAGTCCCCTTGGGCCCCAACTCGATATCCAACGTGGTCAAACGGGTTAGCCCAGCGATTGTCAAAATTGTGGCCACGGTTAAACAAAACGGCAGCGTAAGCAATTCCCCATACTTTAATCCCTTCTTTGGCTCGTTGTTCGGTAGTCAGCCGACGATCCCTCAGACGGAGGTTCAGACCGACATTGGCACCGGCTTCTTCTTTAATTCCCAAGGGTACATTGTCACCAATGACCACGTCATAAATGGCGCCAGCAACATCAAAGTCTACGTTAAGGGCTATTCCAAACCCTTTACAGCGACCGTCGTCGGGTCCGACTATCAAACGGACCTGGCGGTATTGAAAATTAATGCGCCCAAACCCATGCCCACCTTAGTGCTGGGCAATTCCAACACGACTCCGGCAGGCGCCTGGGTGATTGCCATCGGCAATCCCTACGACCTCAATGATACCGTGACCGTGGGGGTCATCAGCGCCAAAGGACGGCCGCTGACTATTGGTTCGCGCAATTACACCAACCTCCTACAAACCTCGGCGGCCATTAACCCAGGCAACAGCGGCGGCCCGCTGCTCAACCTCGCAGGGCAAGTAGTCGGCATTAACACTGCCGTATCCACCCAAGGTCAAGGAATTGGCTTCGCCATCCCCACCTCGACGGTAGACCAGATTGTGCCGCAACTCATGAAGACCGGTCACGTTGCCCGTCCGTGGTTAGGCGTATTCATCTCCACCGATAGCCACGCGGTGCAAAAACATTACAGTCTCGGAACTGCGTCGGGGGTATTAATCGACTATGTCGAACCCAATAGTCCGGCGAGCCGGGCCGGACTCTCGGCAGGCGAAGTCATTACCAAGATAGATGGCCACTCGGTCACGCGGGCCTCGCAATTGAAGTCCCTGATCGAGAAAGATTCGGTCGGAAGCCGCGTCACCATCACCGCCGTCACGCCGCAAAAAAAGACGGTCACGGCCTCGGCTACTTTAGGCCAAGAACCCAATCGGGCCATTACCATACCATCCACGGCCACGGCGCCGTAATATGACGGGAAGTTTGGGGCCGCCTCGCGCGGCCCTGATCATTTTGCGATAATCGTGGTATGGACATCCACCATTTTTCTATCCGTAAGGGCGACCTCGGTGTGCGACCCCTCATCCCATCCGACGCAGTGTACCTCACCCGTTGGCTCAACGATCCAACCGTCCTCGAGTACTATGAGGGCCGGGACAAGCCCCAATCTCCGGAGCTCGTTCGGCAGCGCTTCCTCACCAAGTCCGGGGAGCCCGTGTTGGCATGTCTCGTCAGCTGGCGTCACGCCCCGGTAGGCTATGCACAAATCTACCCGTTAGACGAGGAAGCGGCCCAAGCCTATCAAGAACCCTCGGAGGGGGCATGGGGCATGGACCTTTTTCTCGGTGAAACCCACCTTTGGGGATGTGGAATCGGCACGGAGCTCGTGTCCGCGCTCTCAGAAGCCCTCTTTCACCACATGGGCGCTTGTCGCATCCTGATTGATCCACGGGTGAACAACCCACGCGCCGTCCACGTCTACCAAAAATGTGGATTTTGCGTTAAAAGGCGGCTCATCCGCCACGAACTTCATGAGGGCCACTTAGAAGACTGCTGGCTCATGGAAAAAACAGCCCCTACAGCGGACGCTCCATCTCGTAACGCGTCACATCGTAACCAAGGCGCTGATAGAGGTTGACCGCATCGCGATTCTCCCGGGTAACATAGAGCCGCGCCGTTTGAAGACCCTGGCGCTTAATGAATTCTTCCGCCGCCTGCATGAGCCGTTGGCCGTACCCTTGGCGGCGATACGGGGGTTTCAAATACACTTGGTCAACGGAGCCATAGGCCCCCTGCAAATCCATACGAATCGCGACCCACACAAAGCCGGCAACGGTCCCCTCTTCGTCCAGAATGAATATCCCGTTTTCCAACGGACGGCGGCCAGCAACTCGAAGCCGCTGCGCCTGATCCGCCAAAAAGGCTGGGGTACAGACAAACCGAGGAAAATTAATCTGATATAAATCGCATTGGGCATCTAAAACGGCTCGAAAATCTTGGTGGGGACGATATGAACGCACCTGCAACGTCTTCCCTCCTGTTCTCCTCGCCATTTTACAATGCTCCATCCCCGTTTGGCACGAAAAAAAGAGCCTCCCCAAGGGGAAGCCCTTTTTGGTTACATTATGCGGTTTGCTTTTTGGCGATAATCCAATAGATGGCACCGGCAACCACAAAGCTAACGTAGTACGAGATGTCGCCCCAATGCCCATGGCGTAAGGCAAATGCCCCCACGTAAAGACTCTGGTTGAAAAAGGGAATCGAGACCACAATACCGATAGCCCACGCCCAAAGTCCCCGGTTCAGCACACGCTGGGGATTATAGAAAATGGACTCCGGATACGCGCCCTTATGAATCAGGAAGTAGTCCACCAGCACCACCGCCGCCCACGGCGCAATCCAGTACGCCAAGAGAAACAGGAAGTTCTCGAAGTCCACGTAATAGGCGGTGTGTCCAATGTAGGCGACCACCGCACCGACTATACCGACGGCCACGGCCGCCACCCAACGCTTAACGGGCACGTTGATGACCAGCGCGGAGAGCGACCCGGAGTAAATGTTCAGCACGTTGGCAGTGATCGTACCAAAGACGACCGCCAGCAGGGCCAAATCCACCAACCATGCCGGGTGAATACCCGTAATCAAACCGATCGGATTGCCATTGGCGGCCTGAGGGAAAATGCCCGCCAAAGCCACCCCCACCAATTCCAGCCACATAGCGGCAATAAAGTTGGACGAGAACACATGGCCAAAAATGCTGGATGGCTTGGTGGTTTTCGGCAAATAGCGGCTGTAGTCGGATCCGAACACCGTCCATCCGAAAAGATACGAGACCGCTAATCCCACGGCTTCAATAATGCCACCCGCGATTCCCGTATATTGGCCCAACGCCGAGTGCGGGTCAAACGGCGCACTGTAGTGGGCATGCGCGAAGGCAAAGACCGAAACCCCAATGAATACTAGGGTCAAAAGCCCCGCCATCACCCGCTCCACGGCATGAATCATGTTGTATCCATACACGGCGATAATGACTTGCAGAATAACCATAATGATCAAGCCCACCAAAAAGCTAGTATGCAAGAGGGCGGTAAAGGCGAAGGTGCCTAATACCGTATTCACAGCAAACCACAACGCTCCTGCCACCAAATTAAAGGCTCCCGGCAGGAAATTGCCAAAAAAGCCAAACGGGGCCCGCGAATGAACAAGTTGCGGCACGCCCAGGCGCGGGCCATAGGTTGAAACCAATCCTAAAACGATGGCTCCGAGGACGTTCCCAATAAGAAGTCCGATGGCCGCCTGCCAAAAGGACAAGCCAAATAGCCCCACGGCCGCCACCCCGGTCGTCAAGGTGGCCAGTTCTACGTTCGCGCCAAACCACAATGTAAATACGGATGATACCTTACCGTGGCGCTCCGATTCGTTCACATGCTCGATCCCAATGGGCTCGATGCGGGCGACTTCCTCACCGTAGCGAGGCTCCGCGGTATCTGTTGCCGCCATGACACCCTCCTTAATTGTTTTATGCCCAAATAAAAACCCGAACATTCGACATGATTATACAATACTTCGTTCGGGAAGCCAATAACTTTTTTCCGTGAAAATTCGTAGGACTCGTATCCCCGTGATAAAAAAGCGGTATCATGCGTCATAGGAAGCGTGAGTTCAGGAAAGGACGGATTTCGGTGAATTCCAGCGTGTTCCGAGAGTACGATATCCGCGGTCTGGTCGACGTGGACATGACCGTCGAGGACGTCCAACGCTTAGGACGAGCCTTTGGTACATATCTGGCTGAGCGAAAGGTTGAGGAAGCGCTCTTAGGTTGGGATAGCCGAGCCTCTTCGCCGTCCTACCGTGATGCCATGACCGAAGGCCTCATGGCTTCGGGCATCCACGTGATTGATATTGGTCAAGTCACCACGCCCATCTTCTATTTTGCCCGCGTGCACTATAACCGCGAAGCCGGCGTGATGATCACCGCCAGCCATAATCCCGCGGAATATAACGGATTTAAACTCGCCTACGGTAAATCGACGATTTACGGCGACGAGATCCAAGAGGTACGCCGCATCATGGAGCGGGGCGAGTTCGTGGAGGGACGTGGTTCACGGGCCGAAGCCAACCCGGTTCCCGCATACCTCGCGATGCTGAAAGAAAAAATTCGTCTCGGTCCCCGCCCCTTGAAAGTTGTCGTGGACTGCGGAAACGGCACCCCGAGCCTCTTTGCTGAAGATGTCATGAAGGCTTTCGGGGTGGAAGCGATTCCCCTTTTCTGCACCCCCGATCCCACATTTCCCAATCACCACCCCGATCCGGTGGTGGCCAAAAACTTGGTTGACCTCATCCGAACCGTAAAAGAGGAGCACGCCGACTTGGGAGTGGCTTTCGACGGCGATGGCGACCGCATTGGCGTGGTGGACGAAAAGGGGCAGATTATTTGGGGCGATCGCCTCATGATCCTCTACTGGCGAGAAATCGCGGCCAAATATCCCGGCACTCCGGCCATCGTTGAGGTCAAGTGCTCAAAGACTCTCTACGACGAACTGGAGAAACTCGGCGCCAAGCCTGAATTCTACAAGACCGGCCATTCGCTGATTAAGGCCAAAATGCGGGAATTGAACGCCGTGTTTACCGGCGAAATGTCGGGGCACATGTTCTTCGCCGACGAATACTATGGCTATGACGACGCTTTCTACGCCGCGGGCCGATTATTCCGCATTTTATCCAACACAGATAAGCCTCTCTCTCAATTGCTTGAAACCGTCCCCAACTTGCCGTCCACTCCGGAAATTCGCATCGATTGTCCGGATGACAAGAAGGCTGAAGTCGTCGAGCAGTTGAAGCAACACTTCCAGAAGGACCCCACGGTTGGCGTGATAGACATCGACGGGGTGCGCGTGGTCTTTCCCCATGGTTGGGGACTGGTACGAGCCTCGAATACCCAGCCCGCCCTGGTAGCTCGGGCGGAAGCCGACAACGAGACGCACTTGGAGGATATCACCGGGGCACTCCAAGAGGCTCTCTCGCCTTTTTCCTTCCTTGCGCGCATCGACTGGTCAGGAAACTCCATGTAAAGGCACCGTCGTCTAAAAGGGCGCGTCCGGGCGACGCGCCCTTTGTTGTCCCCTAAGTCGGCGAAATTCGCCAACGCCCATGTCGGCGATGGCCCGAGCCAGTTTGTGGTTCTTTAGCATCCCGACCACGTTCAAATCTTCGATGGCGATCACGTCAAACCAGATCGGTGGTGAGTTGATGCAACGCCTCCTGCCGGATATTCGCAATCCGGGCGTGAAGCCGGGCGATGCGCCGCTGCGTTTTTCGCATAGTCTGGCACCACGGCCCGTGCATTCCTTTCGGAATGGGTTGGCCGGGCTTGAGCCCCGTACGGACTTTGGCGGCTTCCATCTGGCGACTGAATGGCTTCGATAACCGGCGGAGCTGTTTCAAGGCCGTCGTATAGGCTTTCGGTCCCGCAACCTTCTCGCCGGTCGAGAGGGTAGCCAACGCCGACACACCCAAATCCACGCCGACCACCGCTTGGTTTTCACGGCGGATACGGGGCGGATCGGGAATCTCAATGGGGACACTCACAACCCAGCGGTCGGCGGTCCGGGAGATCGTGCCGTCCAGCACTTTCCCGACAAAGCGTAACGATTCGTGCATCCGAACCCAGCCTAACTTCGGAATATGCACTTTTTGCCCTTTGACCGTGAATTGGTCGTTGGTTAACGTAAAGCTTGTCGCGACGGCCCTTTTTCTTGAACGTGGGATACTCCGCGATACCGGCGAAGAAATTCTTAAACGCTTGGCCCAAATGCCGGATGGCCATCTGCGGCGCGTTCTTGGTGACCTCCAGCATCCAGGGAAAGGCGTCGCGCTTGATGGCGTTCAGTTGACGCCGCAGAGCCGCCTCGGACGGCTTCGGCAACGTGGGGTCGTCTTTCCACGCCGCATATTGCTGCGGTTACAAAGCGGCCCAGCGTGGCAAGACGGTCATCGTCGTGGATCGTTGGTATCCCAGTAGCAAGCTCTGTTCCCGGTGTGGATACAAAATGCCGCGTATGCCGCTGGCTGTGCGGGAGTGGACGTGCCTAGAATGTCACACACATCATGGTCGCGACGTCCACGCGGCGGGTAATTTACGCCGAGTGGCCGAGAGTTCGATGGGTGGCTACCCATCCATGGCTGTGTAACCACAGCACCGCTCGATGACAGCCTGTGGAGTGCCCGCCCGTGGATGACCCCCGGAAATCCCCGAAGGGGGACGACCGGCCAATGGCCCTAAGAAGCGGTGGCATCATGAAACAGGAAGGTGGCTCCGTTTGATCACTTGACTAACGATGATCAGACTTGGATAAGTCCATCAGAACGGTAAAGCACTCTAGGTGCAATGATAGGTCCGACAGAGCTACCGTTGCACCCGCAGTCCCTGGGCCGTCAGGGCGTTAGCCGTTAGGGTCCCATTGCGAACGAGCCAATGCGAGGAATCGACCAAGCAATCTGGTCGGAGTACGGCCACGCCGTGAATGGCATGGCGGCTAAATTGGGTTAAATGTATAGTAGCCATAGATCAACCGATCTGACCGAGGGTGGGCGTCCAACCTCCAACCCTCGGTCTTTTTTTGTGCAAACCCAAGTAGACACCACGGATGGCACTAAAAATCCCCCGTCTCGGGGGAACTATGATCAACGACATTAGTCGTGGCCTAGTCAATATGAGTTAGCGAAAACCCATGCCTCTCCGAGGGGTTCATGTGTTCAACCCCAATGGGCTCGATTTGACCGACCTGCGGTTCTTCGACGCGTTCTGCCATCGCCATCCATCCCTTGTCAACAATGACTGACGAAGCGTGTCGGCAATGACGGTGGCATCCATGCCCGGAGTAGACCCCGGCCAACATTGCCCACGCTCCGTCGAACAATGATCGGCTTGGCGAAAAAAGGATTCGTGTCGAATTTGCGCGAATACTCCCACCAGGAGGCTACGATGCGACGATACGGGCCCAAAATTTTCGCGATCGGGAGTTATGTAATCCTCACCTATCTGGCGCTATTTCTCTGGCTTGACGCCGTTTTACGCGGGGTTCACGGAGGTCCTTCTCCCGTGACTGGCCCTGTGGCTATCATCACCACAATTGTGGCCCTGCGGTCCCTCGTTTGGCCGGGCCGCATCTCCTGGGTTCTCTCTGTCGCTGCCCTTCTTGGACTTTTAATCGACTGGCATTCCCTGTTCCTCGTGCTCTTGCTACCGATGCTCGCCTGGGGCGCCATCCAGCGGTTCACCGGGCGCGGCACCCGCCTCGGTTGGCATCGGCTGGCCCCGTGTGCGGTCACCTTATCCGCACACGATCGCTTCATGCATCTCCACGTACTGGGCCCCACAGGCTCAGGCAAGTCCTCCTCGGTGCTTATGCCGCTTATCCACCAAGATATCCAACAAGACTACGCCCTCGTCGTCATGGAGCCAAAGGGCGATCTGGCCGCCGCCACCCACCATGAAGCCGCTCAGCACGGCCGTTCCGTCATCCGTTTCGACCCGCTCTCTGACGAGTGCCCCCACATGAACCCGCTGGCTGGCCCCCCTGACGCGGCCGCCGAAGGGCTCGCCTGGACACTGAATCAAATTAGCGACTCCGGTCATCCGTATTATGCCGTAGCGGCCCGGGTTCAACTCCTCTATGCTGTGCGGGCGGTGATATCGTTTTATGGAGAGGACGCGGACATCGGCTCCGTACTGGCCTTCTTCCGCGATGACGCGCTGCAACGGCAAATCGTCCGCGCCTCTTCCGATCCGTCGGTGCTTAAATACTTCACCGAACAATGGGCGCGAAAAGCGGGGAACAGCAAAGAAGACCGCCAAGGTCTATTAAATCGTTTAGAGCTCCTTTGGGCCAATCCTGCCGTGCGGCGGGTGCTTTCGGCGCCCGGAGATTTTACTTGGGACGAAGTTTTAGCGGATCGATGGGTGGTGGCTATCTCCTTGTCGCTAGCGGAGATGGGAGAGTCCGCTCGAGCGCTCGGAAGCCTTCTGTGGCATGGCCTGGCGCAAGCCGCCTATCGCCGCAATCCCGCTCAACGTCATCCTCCCTGCTACCTGTATCTCGACGAGTTCCATCAGTGGGTGTCGGAGGACTTGAGCGACTTTCTGGCGCTGGCCCGCGGCTATTCCGTGGGTGTGGTGCTCGCCCACCAAGATATGGGGCAGTTAAGCCCGGCATTGCAAGAAGCGGTGGTCGCCAACGCCCGCCAGCGGATCATCCTGCCCGGAAGTGCTGAGGCCGACGTGGCCCGCTTTCATCGGGCGGCGGAACCGTTTGCTTGGACTTTTCCCTTAAGGTATCTCAGGCGAGGCCAAGCCATGGCGCAGCTCACCATCGACGGCCGGCTAAAAAAGCCACAACTTTTGCGTTTAGACCATTACGGACTGGGAGAGGTGAGTGGGCGTGGATAGCGACTGGACCACCACCCTAACCATGACCGGATACCTGACCCAAGAACAATTGCAACGCTGGTATCCCATGATCGCGAGGCCCCTTCGATTGGAACCGTGGATGCTCTGGTACCAAGACGCTCTCTGGGACAAGCGCCGCTTTACCGGAGGACAAAAGCAAGCCCATTGGTTGCTGCGCACCGAGATCTATCTGTCCCTCCTGCCCATTTTGGAAGAATGGTGTTTAGAACCTCAGGCCGGGATCGTACGGCCCGATGCGTTGCTAAGAGTTCAGGGCATCGCGGGCGAAATTGCCTTGGAAGTGGACACCGGCAAAGAAACCCGCGCCCAATGGCTGGAGAAACTTCATCGCTATTCCGCGGCGGACCCGGCCTGGCGGGTTTTGGTGGTGGCTCGGGGCGGTCAGGTCCGCCTAACCCGTCTCACCTCGTGGCTTGAAACATCCTCACCTCGGGCCTGGAGCGTGTGGCCGGCGGATTCGCTACCATCACGGCCCCGGTTTCACTTTGAAAACCCGGTCGTTGGGCTCCCTCCGAAACGGGCGTTGGCCCGCCCGATCCAATATATGCTGAAGACGCGTCCCCTACCCCAGGAAGCGGCCGAGGCGGGGCTTAAAGAAGGAACCCTCCACATTCAACACCAGGAGCGTCATCACGGTGCCGACATCATATTCCTCGCCTGGTCTAGAAAAAGAGGGCCTTCGCCCTCGGACGAAGACCCCCTTTTATAGCGGTGACGCTAGTTTCCCAAAACGTATAACGTCACTTGTTGGACGCCGAAATCATTGATGACACTTGACGGTGCGTTGATAAAGATATCGACCCGATCGCCCTGAATCGCGCCGCCGGTGTCCATAGCCTTACCAAGGAAACCTCCTGACGGCAGG
This sequence comes from Sulfobacillus sp., assembly GCA_027343765.1. GTDB lineage: Bacteria > Bacillota > Sulfobacillia > Sulfobacillales > Sulfobacillaceae > Sulfobacillus_B. Next base: position 4,934 of record DAHWKG010000150.1, on the reverse strand, counting down.
AAGTTATCGTGATATCCAGTCACATAGACCACCGAGTGAAGAGGCACCACGTTGGGGTCTACCGCGACCATGCCATTTTGGAGCGGCTGACCAAAGGCGTCGGTCGGACCGTATGGATAGTTGTCCGCCAAACTCGGCCCATAAGACGTCGCCACCATGTGGTACGCCTTTAGTACCGGGCGCCCATCAATGGTCTTGACGGCAGGTCGAAATTGTCCTTGGATGCCCGACGAGGCGCTCGCGAGCGACGGTTCCGGAACCACTGAGCCGCCCGTCGGAAAGTGGGCCGGAAGCACGTGCCCGACCGGACTCCCAATCGTTGTCTTGGTCGAAGTCGCAGCTGTTTGGGTCGGAGTCGCGGCTGTCTGAATCACTTTAGCACCCGTCACCAACGACGGGGTCGAGTGCCCACTGGGAGCCGGCACCAAGTGAAATCCAGCCAGGATGTCTTGCCACACCACCGGTGAGGTGACACCGTTAACGGAAAATCCTTCTTTCGCCTCGAACGCCTTGACGCCACTCTCGGTCTTGGGTCCAAATATCCCATCAACAGGGCCCACTTGAGGAAATCCCTCGTCTTGCAAATCCGCCTGAAGGGTGGCCACCCAATGACCACGGGAACCATATTGCAATTGTTGCCTCATGGCCGGGTGCTGGGACTCTAGTGTGGCGGTCGACGGGGTGGTAGCGGCGAACGCGCTCCCGCCCATCAGTGCCAAGACACCAGAACCCGCCAAGGCCAGGTATTTCATCGCTATTTTCACGAGGTTAATCCCCTCTCAATAAGTAGTGCCTCCGGAGTTAGCTGACGGGTTCGGGCGGGAGAGGAAAGGCCCTACGATGGTACGATTCACCCCATACTTCGGTTCCCCCGGTTGTCAGACGATGACAATTTGGCCTTGTCATGGTATAAAAACATGGAGAATGGTGTCAGATCACGCGTTGACCCGTCAGTCGGGACCTATCGCCAGCATTATCGGGATTCACCATAAGCGAACGATTTTCGAAGGATTGAAGGCCTGTCCCAACATCCGCCGAAAATGGCGGCAAATGACTTGGGGAATTTTTCATCGAGGGCTGACCGGAAAATTCCCGAAACCCCTGTGTTTGTGGGAATTTCGGGCTCATAGAGAAGGGCATATGCCCGGATAGACTGAAGAGATGCACACAATCGGTGTCGGACTTTCCGCACAGCATTTGGAAAACCCAGCTGGAATCCTTCGGGGAATCTCGGGGCACATTTGCCGTGATCTTAAGCGTGATCCTGTCGAAAGATTTTCGTCGAATCGGCAGGAATTCCCATGTGTCATCGCGAAATTGTTGAGAAATTGTCGGCGTTGAGGATGGTGTGTGGAGTGGAAATTAAGGGTGATCGGCGCGGGCTTCGTCTCATTGCGAAGCAATTTTCATCGCGCGAGCAATTTATTAAAGAACTTCGGGCGACAATCCGCGATAAGGAAGATTTTTTGGGACGGGCGAGTCTCCTCATTGAGGTCCCCAAGGACGCCCTAACCCCGGATCTATTTGAAGCCATCACCGAGGTGTTTCGGGATTTCCCTAATTTAAGCCTTCGTGGTATTCAGCAAGGAGAGTCGCAGGGGGTCATCGCCCCGCTCACCGATCGGTCAGCGGAGCCTCTCGCCCCTCCAAAGGTGGTCCGCCACACCATTCGCTCTGGCCAACGCCTATCTCACGCCGGGGACCTCATTATCGTCGGCGATGTCAATCCTGGCGCAACCATCACGGCCGGCGGGGACGTGATGGTGTTTGGATGGCTCCGTGGCACCGTCTACGCGGGACAGCCGGACGACACTGCACGGGTGATTTACGCCTTAAGATTCGACCCGAGCCAAGTCCGAATTGCCTCAACACTGGCGCTCGGCAATCCCGACGGCAGCGGCAACCCGGAAAAGGCCGTGGTGGAAAACGGCGAACTGGTGGTCAAACCCTGGACGGATGTGCGCCTTCCCGAGGCCATCACTCAAGAGAAAGCCAGTTGGCACGATCGCTTTTCCTCGGCGACACCTTCCTAACCCAATCAGCCAGTGCCTGACGGGTGGAATCGAAGTAGACTTGGCTCCAGGGAATCTCTTCTAATCGGAAGAGCTTGGCCTGGAGCGTTTCGATGCCCCGACGGGCGTGGGAAAAATCGCCCGCTAGCGTGTAGACCGCCGTGAGCACCCGGGTGTCTGCCGAAGAATAGACGGCCTCCAAGTGGGGCTGACCCACGGGCATGGCCACCTCTTCCCGAGTTTCCCGGAGTACGGCCGCTTCGAGGCTTTCGCCCGCTTCCACGTACCCCCCCGGCACTACCCATTGTCCGAACCCCGGGTCGATGGCACGCCGAACCAACACCACCCCCCGTTCCTGGTCGTGCACGATCGCCGACACCGAGGCAATCATGTCGGGATAGCGGACCCCTTTGCAAGCCGTGCATACCTGTCGGACCTTTTCCGAAAGCCTTCGCCGCGTCATTGGGCTTCCGCAGCGCTCACAATAGGATGCCGATGCCACTTTGTCTTTCCCTCCCGCTGGGCGTTAAAATGAATTGAACTGACACGAAGGGAGAGGGCCCTGGTGGCGAAATTCCGCCGCAGCAAAGTGAAGCGCCAACACCATGTGGTCGCCGCCCTAGAAGAGGGGCTTAAAATGATCGCGTCGGTTGCCGACGTGGACGGCATTATTCCCGGCATCATTCGGCCCAAGAACGGCGGCGCAGTCGGCTTTCGTTTTCAATATCTGACCCAAAGTGGTTTCAAACTCATCGGCCGTTCAAGTGGTGCGGTGCAGGAAATCTTCGTGATAACCCAAAAGCCCCAGGTGGTCTTAGACCACCTCTCCCACCATGGAATCATTCAAGCCCCTCCAGTTCCGGAGCCACCTCCAGACCAAAATTAGCCGCGATTTCTTTGAAGGCGTCGACGTAGTCCTCCGACACCCCGACGCGTGGCCCCTCGCCCATTTCAATCCATCCACGCCGAGCGGCGGGATTAGATGCCAGGTAGCGACGGAATCGCTCCTGAGTTTCCTCGCTTCCGAACACGCGATATTCCATTGTGACCCTCCTTGAGCCTAGCATCTCAATTTTGGGTCGATCACATGCGAGTTCGCCGAATGAGCGGACGAATCACGGCCGTCGCTAACGCCAGACCGAGACTAATGGCGCCGGCGGAAAACAGGGCACTTAACCCGGATTGGAGCCCGGCTTGAAAATGCGACTTTAAAAAGGCCACCATACTTTGATAGACCAGATCACCGGGAACAAAGGCAATAATCGCCGGGACAACAAATACCAACACCGGCTCATGGCGAAAATAGGCGGCGATTTCGGAGAGCCCCCCCACAATTAAAGCACCGATGAAGTCGCCCAGAAATCCCGCTCCGGGAAGGTGGCCAAGAGCGGTGGCGGCCGCCCAGGAGAGTGTCCCCACCACCCCACCCACCACCAGAGTCCATCCAGAGACCTGATATAGGAGGCCAAAGGCCACCGCGGTCACTCCCGATAACAAGGCGCCCAGAATCATACCCAGTGCCCTCCCATGGCAAGATACACATAGAGGGGCAAACTGGCTCCGGCGGCGATGGCCGCCCCCGATAGCAACGCCTCCAAAATTCGGGCGGCCGCCGATAAGATGTCGCCCTGAATCCCGTCACGCACCGCCGTGGTAATTAAAAGCCCTGGCGTCAAAACCATTATGCCTCCAACCAACACGGCGCCGGGATGAGGTTCTTGGAGAAAGCCCGCTACAAATAATGCCGGCAGCACTGCCGTCATCGCCGACACCATGTCGGCCACGCCCCCGGCCACCCCCTGTTTGCGGAGGGTTTGCCGAACCCACTGCGTCAACGCCCCGGCAATAAAGGCGGGGATGAGGTTGACCTGGGTTCCACCCATCAGGTGACTGATGGCGGCCGCGCCCACCCCAGCAAACAATAAATTGGCCGAGGGTCGATAACGGGCCGCATGGCGGGCCCCGTCTAGCCGGACTTCCAATTCCTCCACAGGCACGGGATGACGGCTGATGTCTCGTGACAACTGATTAATTTGCGCTACCACCGCCAAGTTGACGGAACGGCCATGGATGCGCCGGATGACGGTGGCGGAATTGGCTGCATTGATAAAAAGGGCGGTGGGAAGAACAATCACTTCCACCGCCCGAAGCCCGTAAGCCGTGGCCAGTCTCTGCATGGTATCCTCAACCCGGGCGACCTCGGCGCCACTGGCCAAAAGCGCCATGCCCGCGTCAGCTATGACCTTCAGTACCTTGGGGTCGGGGTTCTGGTCCTCGTTTTCGATCACCCTTGGACTCCTCTCGCTTCCGGAAGACCCAAATCGATGAGAATAAGAAGCCGAAGCCGGTAGCAAAGGGAATCGCCACCAAGTCAGCCAACAAGTAGTACCAACCTTGGGTCCGTAAAAGATAGCTGTAGATGGCCGTCTGAATAATGGCTCCCGCGGCCGAGACCAGGTTGAACCGCCCTAAGCCGCGCCACGAGAATGGGTCCTGAAACGTAAAACGGGCATTCAGGAGGTAATTGGAAATAATCGAGGCCTCCACGGCGAACAGGTAGGTGATGGTGGGGAAATGCGGCAAAAGCCAGCGGGCCACCGTCAACACCACCATGTTGACCAGGATGCCGCTCGCTCCCACCATCAAATAGAAAACCACACGCCGGATCATTTAAGGACGAAGACGCTCCCACTCGGGGGCGGTCTCCTTGCTGGCGTGCTCGGCACGCATGCGGGCCACCATCCAAAACGCTTCCGCAAAAATGGCGGGAGACATCTTGCTTTGCCCCTCGCGCCGTTCTTCGAAAATAATCGGCATTTCCACGACCCGAAATCCTGCCTCCACCGCCCGATAGGTGAGTTCAATTTGGAACCCATAACCACTGGACTGTACCGACTCCAGATTAATCGACTGGAGAACTTC
>DAHWKG010000114.1:0-4642 GCA_027343765.1 Sulfobacillus sp. | reverse complement strand
AGTACCCCGGGCCAAGCCATATGGACTGATTATGGGCCGTGCGGACAGGTTTTGAGTTCAAATACCGGCAACGCCAAGTCGGGAACCTGTCTGGGATCCAGCGGTGGTGGCAGCACGACGACCTCGAACCCGACACCCACGAGCACCCCGCCGGCTCCTTCTTGTACCCCCTCGGCCTCGACCAGTTACGGTGGCACATCATGGACCGGCTGTGCGAGCCAAGGTGTGGAAAGTGGGACGCAAAGTTACACGGTCTACCATTCCTGCCCGTCGTATACGTCTTACGGCAGCCGAACACTGACACAGAGCACTAGCACCACTTGTCAATCCGTGGTGGAGCATCAATGCGCCTATGCTAAGCCCGGATATGCGCAGAGTGAAACGTGTCTCACGAGTCCCTTAGGCGGGACCACGAATTGTTCCGGGTGGTCGACACCCTACTATGATCCGCATGGGTGCCCGATTCCAACGCCGGTGAATTAGTACTGGTTATAGGACTCTGCGATCCGAATCACCGAAACGGCAAGCCCTCCTTCTGGGAGGGCTTCTGGCGTTCGGGTGATCTACAGATTATAGCGATGTCTGCATGCCATGCGCCCATACCTTTAGGTAGGGCTTCTCACGCGGGATCGATAAACTACGACGTACTGTATCCCCAGAAGACTCGGCTCTCCCTCAGAGAACCGGGTCTTCTGGCGATTGAGACCAGACAGAGAAGGAGGAGTCCATTCAATATGGCAACCGATAAATCGCCTGCCCATCCCTTTCGGGAGGGAGTACGTATCAACCCCTGGGACCACATGGAACGCCAAGCAGGACGGACACCGGCGCTGGAAACCGAGCGCGCTGGAGCTCCGGTGAGTCAGGGATCCGCATTAGACCAGGTGCTGACATGGCTCCAAGACCACCACGCCGCACTGATGGCCGACCCGCAACAGTCTGAACGCAGTGCCGTGTTGGCCGCCATTCACGAGGCCGTGATGAGTAAGAACCTTCGTAAGTTGGATGCGGATGTGCTCACAGAGCAAGTTGTGGATCGCCTGCTCGGCGCCGGCCCGTTGGCTCCGTATTTTCGCGACCCGGCCGTCACCGAAATTATGGTGGTGGGCGCCGATGTCTTCGTGGAGCTGGAGGGTCGGATTCAACCGGCGGTGTCGTTAGGTTCTGACCAGATCGGGGTGCGTGTGGCACAGCATCTCGCACGGCATGAAGGCCTCGAATATCAATCATCGCAACCGCTCATGAATTTCACGTGGGACCAAGACGGCAGTCGGATAAACATTGTGCATCACAGCAAGGCCCCGTCTGGGGTCGCCATCTCGATCCGCAAACGGAATCAGGAACGTGTGCTCGACCTACCGGATCTGCTCCAAGCCGGGATGTTCTCGGAGGAGGCGGCGGCGTTGCTCGTCGCGGCCCTAGCAGGGCGGCTGAACGTGATCTTTTCGGGCCCGCCGGGTGCCGGAAAAACGTCCGTGGTCCGCGCTATTGCCATGAAAGCCATCTTGCCGACCGAGCGGGTGATTACCTTAGAAGATACCGAGGAGCTCCGCTTACCTTTGCCCCACTTAGTGGCGTTGATCGGCCAAGTCGAACGGCCAACGGTCGAAGAGCGGGCTCGCGGGGCGGTATCGCTGCAAGACTTGTTTCGGAACACTTTACGAATGCGCTATGACCGCCTCATCATGGGGGAGTTGCGCGGACCGGAGGCCCTGGACTTCGTGGAGGCTGCCATGTCCTCGGAAGGTGGCATGATGTCCACGATGCACTTACGGACTCCGGAACTGCTGGCCGATCGGTTGTATCAAATCAGTCACAAATACCAGATGGACTTCCCTTATGACCTCATTCAAAAGATGGTGTTTGGCACCATCGACCTTTTGGTGCAAGTCGAACGCGATGGGCAAGGTCATCGCCACTTGACGCGGGTGGTGGAAGTCGAACGCGATGGGTCGATGACGGATCTCTTCCGTTGGAATCCTAGAACGCACCGCGTGGAAACCGTCGGGACGCTGTCGGCCGCACGCCAGACCTGGATTCACGAGCATACGCGGGTCCCTGGAGGGCTGCGCCAACAGGAGGAGGTGACGGCCTGATGTGGCGATCCGATGCAATCTGGGCCTTGTTGGTCGTCTTTGCGGGGATGGTGGGGTGGAGTCTTTGGCAACTTCTTCATAAGCCGCATGCCGAGCACATGGTGCCCGCCCCGGTGATCGAACAACAAAAACGGCGAACCGTCAACGGCATTCAACAAGGGTGGCTCACCTTAACCGGCTTGCCACTCACGCCACGCGATATTCGTCATCTGGGTTGGCTCACCGGGGCGGTCGCGACCATCGGGATTACACTCGCCACGCACAATCCCTTAGTCGGCACCGCGTTCGGATTGATCGGCTTACTGGTTCCCGAAGCGGCGATTCGGTATTGGGCACGTAAGCAATGGCAACGATTGGACCTCGCCGCCTATGGTGCAGCGCATATGCTTCAAGCAAAACTCCAAGGTGGAATGCCGGTACTGCAAGCGTTTCGCGCCCTTATTCCCGACGCTAGTGAACCGTTTCGGACTTGGGCTCAGCCCTGTCTGACCGGGGAAACTAAGGGCATTGCGCTCGAGACGACATTAAAACAGCGGGCCGCACCGATTCAGCATGTCGAACTCGGCGCGCTCGCGGATGTGCTGGCGGCGGAGCGGGAACACGGCCGGACCGCTCCGATCGTGGCCCGCGCGGTAGATCTCTGGTCACAACGGATGCAAGCGGATGCCGTCCGACGTGGGACCTTGGCCGGGAGCACGATGCTTGGCTACGGGGTGGTGCTTCTCGGAATTGTCTCGTTTTGGGGGATTGTCATTGGGAGTGCGGTCGTGCGTCACGGGATTTCCCATGGGCTCGGCTGGTGGACCACGGGCATTGGAGCCTGGATGATTGCCGGGGCCGGTTATCTCCAAAATCGGGTCAGTCGGCAAGCGGAGGCGGTTTAAATGGTGCTATCCACAAACACGCTCATCATGGGACTTTGGGGTGTATCCGGAATCCTCGGAGGTCTGTTCGTCTGGAAAGCGATGACGCCCCCGCAAGCGATCGGTTGGCAGTCGTCGATCCCATGGTTCGAGCGGGCGTTAGCGGGAATGGATCGGCGATTGCGGGCCCGATGGAATCCCAAGACGCAACGTCAAGCAGAAATTCTGTCCATCCCCTCTTGGCGGGTTCTCGGGCTGTATGGCATGGCAGCGGCGGGTGGCGGGCTCGTCGGGTTTGATTTAGGACATCATATCTGGTTGTCTCTCATCCTGGCGGCGCTTGCCGCTTGGAAGGGGCCCGCATGGATGATTGGAAAGCAATTTCAATCACGGCAAAAGTCTCTGATGCGCGATTTTCCTCCTCTGGTGTTGATGTTGCGAATCTATCTCGACCTGGGCGAGCCGCTCGCCGAGGCGCTGTCTCACACGCGCCCTGCTCTATCGCGGATTGGCCAAGGGGAGCTCAATCGTCTATTGTCGGCGCTCCAAATGGGGGTACGACAAGCGGGGCTGAAGACGTGGGCCAAACGCACGGGCCTCACCAACTATCTCTTGTTGGCTGATACGTTGTCACAAGGGTGGGATCAGGGGCTCGATGCCGATGCCCTGATGCCGCTCGACACCCTTATCAAATCCAGTCGCGAACAAGGGACCCGGACGTTGACCGACCGCTTGGACGGCATGGCCACCATTGTGCCGGTGATCGCGGCGTTCGGCGTAATGAGCGTGCTTCTCTATGCACTTTTAGTAGGGAGTGGGATTGGATAGGGGTCTGGCGGCGTGTCCATGAATGCGCGACGCCCAACTCGGGACGGGAGAATTTGCGAAAAGTGAGGGGAGTGCCATGCGTTTCATCGTATCGGCCGTGTGGCGACATCATCATGGCCGCGTCCTATTCGGAAGCGTGTTACTTTTGTGCATGGCTCTTGGCATCACTATCAATTTTTGGCTGGCGTATGGTCTGTGGTTCGCGGTGATGGGGCTCGTGCAATGGGAAGGCCTCGCAAAGTTTTTCGCGGAACGGCGGGGCTTTCATGCCCTATACGTCTTACCGAGTCCTCCGGGGTGGGCGACGCGCCGTCTTCGCGCGCTCGGCTATTCCGGCTCGGTGTCGTCCCACTTATGGGAAATGCACGTGAATGAAGCGCATCGTTGGAAGACGGCCGAGGGCACCTCCACCGAAGCGGTGCGCCGATTTCAAACGGCCTATGACCAGGATCGGGCGCGATGGTTGCAGGAACGCCCCGACGACGTCGGGCTCCTCATTACCACGTTCAATCAATTGTCTGAACCCCAACGCCGGGCGCTGTCAGCCGCTGGGGCCTGGATTTATGCAGGGGCCTTACCCCCTACCTTGCCCGCCGTGGTGTCCCGTCGTCGCATGGAGGTCACGCAACGGCGGATGTTTGGCCAGGTGGTTTCACGCCGGGACCGGACCAATCCTACTGAATGGACCACGGTGTATGTGCCAGCCCGCGATGCGGTGGACTCGCGCTGTATTAGTTAACGTCTGACGCATAGGCCGCCCCGTATGTACTACGACGCGTCGATGCATTAACCCCCGGGCCGTACCGGCAGTCTCTGCGGCCTAGGGTTGTGTCGGCATCCTTCGGGGAGCCCGCC
>DAHWKG010000113.1:0-3127 GCA_027343765.1 Sulfobacillus sp. | reverse complement strand
CCAACATCGCGAGCTGCAAACGCGCTGTGCCGCCATTGATCAGGAGCTCCACCGTCTCCAGGCCCGTTGGCCGATTGTCGCCACCGATTATGTCCCCATGTTGCGCACGCTCTTGCATCAGCGCGTGGCCGCATGGCTCACCGAACATCCGGATTTTGAACCCATCAAACCCGCTGTCTTTAATGCCGGCTACCGGGCTCTGTTCCAAGCCTGCCAGATTCCCGAACTCAAAGCCTTACCGGTCAGTCAAGTCGCCACCGCCACCACCGTTCTCGAGGCCTGGACGCCGGATCTCGCTGCGCTCTGGGTGCTCCTCCTCCGGCATACGATCCGCGAACGCCTCACCAAAGCCATTAAAGCGCGGCGTATCACCCCCACGCCCAGTACCTTGTCTCACGTGCGGCACCACCTCTGGACATTGGTCGGTCCCCTCAAAACCCAACCGCCCGCGGACACCTTAAGCCGCCAACGGGTCATCACCCGGCTCCTGCACGCCCCGCTGTTTCCGGCGAAAAAAGCCGCCCGCACCCGGGCCAGCCAATAATGGCGGGCGCCGTTTCCATACGGAAAATTCTTTCCGTATGGAAACCTCCCTGACCTTTCCGAAAGGACTGATGCTATGCGCCGCCCGCCCTACTATCTCCCCTGGGCCATCCTCCGTCTCGGCTCCCGCCGTCTCTACCTCCGTCACCCGTTTTGGCGCTTCCTCGCCTTCTGGCAAGCCCGGCGCCGCCCCAAACCTCTTCCCCCCTGGAAAAAGGAGCGTGAAACCTTATGAGTGCTCAGGATCCCCTGGCCCATCCGACCACTGAATGGCTGCATACGGTCCATCTCCAAGATCTGCAAGCCCAGAATCCCTTCGATCCCCACGAAATCCGGCTGTCCGCCACCGGCGGTTGTCCCCGGCAGCAAACGCTGCGGATCCTCGATTACGAAGCCGATCCGCCCTCTGCCCAGCAACTCAGCATTTTCCACGCCGGGCATTACTGGGAAGACTATCTCGCCAGCTTGTGGGAAGCCCGCTATCCGGGTCAGATCAATCGCCAAGTGACGGTCGAGACCGCATGGGGCACGGGCCATATCGATCTCTGGATCGAACCGATCCATCATTTGGTCGAGTGCAAAACCTCCACCAGCAAACGCCGGGATGATCTCCCCTTAGAAGAGCACCTCGATCAAGTCAATTTGTATCTGCATTTTTGGGGGAATGATCATCAGGCTACCGCCGAAATCGCCTATGTCCTCAAAGACACGGGCGAAGTCCTCACCTTTCCCGTCACCTATGATCCCGACCGCATTCCGGTCTTGCTCGATCGCCTCCAACGCATGATCATCGCCGTGACGATTGATGAAGAACCGTTACCCATTCCCGACGATTACGCGCCGGCGCGGTTTCCCTGCGCGTGGCGCACCCCGACCGGCGGCTGGCGTCGCTGCGAATTCTGGCGGGCCTGCTGGACACATTCGCCATCGTCGAAACCGACTCCCGACACCACCGCCGATCCCTCCTGGGACGAGACCCTCCGCGCGCATTATGCCCTGAGTGCCGAAATCGCGCAGCTGAAAGCGCAACTCAAAGCCTTAGAAGATGAGAAGAAAACGTACGAAAAGGCCCTCGGAGCCTATCTCGATGACACCCAACAACCCCATCTGACGACCCCGTGGGGCATTTTGACTCGCACCGTGAGTCAGCCTACCGTTTCCTACGATGTCAAAGCGGCCCTCAAAGATGGACAGATTACCCTCGATCAAATCGCGCCCTACCGCAAACTTGCGCAACCGCGCGTCTCGTGGGCGTGGAAAGACCCCGAACGTCTCCATTCCGCCTCGTGACGGGCGATCGTGTCACACGGCCTCATCGGCCGTGTGGCCCATACTCTGTGAAAATCCCATTGGTATTCATCAGAAAGGAGCTTGCCCATGATGTCCGAATCCAACCTATCTTCTCGCTTACCCGAAGCCGAGATGCCCGACATTTTGCCCGAAGCCGCGCTGCCCGCGTTTCAATCTCTCAAACTCGAACCGAAGTTCCTCACCAAACTGGCCAAGGCCCTCGGTCAAATCCATCGCGTCCCCAAACGCGGCCGCAACGATTATCAAAAATATGACTATGCCACCGAAGCCGATATTCTCGCGGCCGTCCGCGGTCCCTTAGCCGACAACGGCCTCGCCCTGTTTTGCTTTATGGCCGACAAGCGCCAAGTGCCCTGGAACGTCGGCCAAGGCAAACCCCCGCAATTTAAGACGACGGTCACCCTGGTCTTCTCACTGTGTGACACCGAAACCGGCGAAAGCATTGCGCTCCCCTTCCAAGGCGAAGGCATTGACAACCTCGACAAAGGACTGCCCAAAGCCATTACCGCCGCGACCAAGTACTTTCTCAAAACCACGTTCTTAATTGCCACCGGCGATGACCCCGAAGCCGACACGGCTTTGGATGCCTTAGCCGAGTCCCGCAGCCCCGCCACCCGATCCGCGGCACCACCGAAAGCCTCGCGCACCGCCGCGGCCCCCGCGTCGTCGCCCAAAGCGGCGTCATCCGCTCCGGCTCCGTCCGCTGCACCCCCCGCCGAAGCGCCGGCCCCCGCTCCCGACGCCGCGGAACCGACCGCACCCCAAGACCAACAACCGAGTCAAGAGCAACTGAATGCCCTGGCCACCTTTATGAAGGCCCATCACATTAGCAAAGAAAAACTGTATCCGCTCATCCATTCCCAATTTGGGTGGCCCATCACCAACATTCGTGAGCTCCATTTTGATCAAATGGTGCTCTTGCTCGAATGGTTGCACCAACATTACCAAGAAGCCAGCTAACCCGGCGGGCTTCTTGGTGTTGCCTCATCCCATTCCCCGTGCGTCCGCCCATTGTGCTTTGCGGGCGGACGGCCCCTTAGGAGCTGATCCCTCATGGCCTACTTGTCCACCATTACTGTTGATCCCCGAACCCGCACCGTCTCCCTAGCCGACCACGGCCTCGTGGTCACCGTTCGCGACACCACCTTAGAAACGTAAGCGTCAAATAATCCCCACCTTCTGATTTTGGGGACATTGATCCATAATTCCCCCAAAATAGGATGAGGTGATGGGTCATGACACACGAGGAACACGAAGCGTTACAGGAAGTTTG
>DAHWKG010000111.1:0-26825 GCA_027343765.1 Sulfobacillus sp. | reverse complement strand
TGGGAGCCCGGGCCGAGAGTGACCGCTGGTTAATCTTGTGGCCAGGTCTCGGGGGTACGGCCGAGCAGTTTCTCCGCGTCCTCGACGAGGCCCCCAACTTGGACACCAATGTGCTGGCATTGGATCCGCCAGGACACGGTCGGACCCCCGAGGCTAACCACCTCACATGGGATGACGTGCGGCACATTTGGCAACGCGCGTGTGATTGGATCGAGGGACAAGGAGGACGCACCGTGATAATCGGGGGGCACTCCTATGGTGCTTATGCAGCCCTCGGAGCTGGGAGAGACGTCCGGATAGAAGGCTATGTCCTTTTAGACGGGGGCTATCTCGAGCCATTCCCCTCTTTTGATAGGGCGGCGGTCGAAGAGGCCAACGCCCGCTACTTGTCTTCCCGCCAATTTCCCTCCTGGTCCGCCTTTTTGGCGGCGGAACGCGCTGAGTCCCGCCGTTGGGATGCATACGCTGAAGCCGCCTTGAAATCGGCGATGGTGGAGAGTGGTGGTGTTATTCAGCCGATTGTCACTGTCCCTACGGCTAACCAGGTCTCCAGCCTTTTGAGCACCTATCATGTCGACGAACTTCCCGCCGACTCGCGACCCATGTCGCTTTTGCTAGCCGGCGAGCCCCTCGATGCACGGATGTCGCGCGAGGAGGCGGTGAACCGGTTCCGGGCCCGCCATCCACACACCGACGCGGCCTTCATACCGAAGAGCGGGCACGATGTCCTGTTGGACAATCCGGATGCCGTCTTAGAGAATCTCGTCGGATTCTTGCGACGCCTTTAGTCCCTCAGGTCCAAGGTTCCTCGGCAACCTGCCCCTGCTTCACCGACCATCGTTTGGTCATGCCGAGCTTGGCCAAAAATTCGGGTTGGTGCGAGACCACCAGCAGGGTGCCAGGATAGCCCTTCAATCCCTCGACGATGCTCTCTAGACTGGGCCAGTCGAGGTGGTGCTCCAACTCATCCAACATCATCAACGGGACGCCCTCTGCAGCCAGCGACGCCACCTCCAGCTTCACCTTTTCGCCATGACTAAGGTCCATGGCCGGACGGGGCAAATGGTTCTCCGAAAAGCCGTAGGCCTGAAGCCAAGCTCGGCCGTAGCCTTCCGAGAGTACCGAACGTTTCCGAAAATATCCCCACACCGACACGTCCGGCCCCACTTGAAACACTTGGCTCACCATGCCGATCCGGGCGGATGTATGGACCCGTCCCGAAACCCAGCCGGGGAAGGATCCAGAGAGCACCTCGAGCAAGGAGGACTTCCCAGACCCATTGTCCCCCATGATGCCGATGCGCTCACCGGCCACGACCGCCAAATAGAGGCCCTCGAGCACGGGCGCCGTCCATCCACAGGAGACGTTTTCCAAATGGATGAGGCGCCCGGAGACGTGCGCTACGTGATCCCACACGAAGCGCAGTTGATGGGGAACACGGGGGGCGTCAAGAAAGGCGGCCGAGGATTTCCAATGATCGAGCCGTTTTTCCCGGGCCTTGGCTTTTTTGGCGACTTTCTTGGCGTAGCGGCGTTGAGTGGAGTCATGCGTCAAGCGTTCGCTGTGTCGGGCTTGCTCTTTTGTGCCATGAATATCCTGTTCCAAGCGGCGAAGCGTTTCCTGCTGGTCCCGATATCGGCGTCGATACCCCTTTTCATCTTCTTGGCGTTGACGGAGATAGGCACGAGGAGGCAGGGCCGCCATGGTCATTCCGCCATCCTGAAGGTGCCACGTGTGTGTTGCCACCTGGTCCAAAAATGCGAGATCGTGGCTAACGACCAAAATGGCGGCATCCTCAAGACAGCCAATCCATTCCGCCAAGAACACTCGATGGCGATAATCCAGATGGCGTGTGGGCTCATCAAGAATGAGAAGCGAGGGTCTCAGGGAAATCACCTGCGACAATGCGCGCCAGGCACTTTGACCCCATGATTCCCGATCCGAAATCGGGTCTTCGTAGTATCCCATGGGATAAAGGGTGTTGGACACCTGGCCTTGGGTCGGCAAAATCTGACCGGAAACCACGCGTAGTAAAGAGGATTTTCCAGCGCCATTGGCACCGATGATGGCGATCCTTTCGCCTGGTTGGACTTGGGCGCTAACATCGCGAAATAATTCATGCTCGTTGGGATATCCGAAAGCCACGTGAGAGAGTATGAGCGGCATAAAAAAATCACCCCTTTAAGTTATGGGGCGATCCAACAATCATGGATTGCCCCGGATCTACGCGTGAGGGGCAAAGTTCTTCATCGGCGATACCCTCCTCTCTTCTACAAACACAATGATAGCAGACATTCCATGGATTCCCAAGGCGAGAGCGGCATCAAGGAAGACGGCGACTGATGGCCCAGGCTCATGATCCGTAAGGCCGTGTCAGAACCTCCAGATTATGGCCACTCGGGTCGGAAAAGTAAAATCCCCGCCCTTGATTCCAGGTATTCGTCACGCCTTCATGGTGGTGACTCGGATCGGCGAAATAGGGGATTCCTTCCCCTCGAATTCGGGCGAAAATGGTATCAAAGGTTTGGTCGTCCACCAAAAACGCGTAGTGCTGAGGGCGGATGTTTAGAGCATTGTCGAAGTCCAATGATACCCCGTTGTCCACGTTGACGGTCACAAAATGCCCGACCTCCATCGGTTCCGCAAGACCTAAAATGCGGGATAAAAACGCCGCCGACAGATACTTGTCTTTGCTATGAACAATGGTGTGGTTTAACGACACCGCCATATGTGACACCCCTCTCACCGAAACACCGACGACTACGCAATGGCGATTCATTTCTCGACGTGGCTCCCCGATTCCTGCCTACGTTCAGAAATGACGGCAGATGGGTTAAAGTGGCCCACGATTGACGAACAATGGGCTCAGGCAAAGCAACCGTCAGATGCGTGGGATAGTCCAATCCCTAACGCTGAGCCCCCCGCCGTCAAACCAGTACGATGGCTCTTAGCCGGATGCTACATGGCGCTTATTGACCACTCTTTTCCGCCATCCGTGCTTTGAACCGTCCGTAAGCGGTGAGGATAGGTGGCGCTGACCGTGAGCGTCCCCGAGGCGCTTTCGCGAATCGTTGGGGGGCTATCTCCGGTAGGCGCGCCAAGCTTAGGAACGCTGGCGTTATGCCAGGTCTCACCACCGTTGGTCGTGTATAGGATGACAAGCGTTTGGGCAAAGCCCGAGGATTCCGCGATAATGCCATCGTGAGGATTCCAAAATTTCAAGCTTGTCATTCCCGCGAGCCCTAAGAAGACGTGGTTACCGCGAAAGGTAGTGTAGACGGGGAGGCTCCAGGATTTACCGCCATCGGTGGATCGATAGAGGGCGAACTCCTCTTGTGCGGTGGCGGGATTTCCTCCGACCAAAACCCAGCGATCTCGGCTCCCCACCCGGGCGGCTTGATAAGACAACATGTGGTCAGTGTCGGTAGTCTCAATGAGACGGAGATCCTTTGAGGCGCTGACCACCGGAGGAGACTTAACGGAGCCCATGGCGGTCTTCAGGCTCGCGGCATCTCGAGCCGGCACCTGAATCTGAAGCGTGAGGTATTGTCCCTTAGCCGTGATTTCGGTTAACTGGCCGTAGCTCATGCCGCCCGTGGTTCCATGTTGTTTAGAGAAGAAGGGACTAGCTGGGCTCGCCTCGGAAGGTGGAACGATAGGTAACAAGTTCGGTGCACGGCTCGCAGTGAGGGACGTTGCTTGGATAATGACCTGACGTCCCAACTGCCAGGAGTCGGGGACCCGAATGGAGAGCCCCGCGGCGGTTAGCACATGCGTGCTGGACCTCTGAGTTGGCGGCACAGATGGAGTACTTGTCGTGGCTGAGTTCTTTGCCACGCGCGTCGGTGTAGAACCGCAGCCAGCCAACAACGCGGCGGCAGCCGTCAATCCCATAAGCGCAGCGGTTGAACTTTTGCGTGTCATAATAGGATGCCTCCTGATTAACAACGCCGGGGAATGGGAAGCGGTTACTAGCTTATTTGTCTCGGACTAATCTTTGGCAACTTCCAGGCATGCCGAACCGCGCCCTAACGTCCCAAAAATATTGCTGAAAACTGCCATAAACGGTATGGTGCTCTTGGAGAAGGGACTGTTGTTTATTGCCAGTCGTTGATATTGAAGAGTATTTTCGCATCTTTATCGAGGGTGTTAAAGAATACGCTATCTTCGCCCTTGACCCGGAAGGCCATGTGGTCACGTGGAACACTGGGGCAGAACGCATCAAAGGCTATTCCAGAGGAGAAATTATCGGCCGTTATTTCGGATGCTTTTACACAGCCGAAGATCAAGCTTCGGGGAAGCCCGCTTGGGTGCTGCAACAGGCACTCCGCGACGGTACTTATAGTGAAGAAGGCCAGCGGGTGCGTAAAGATGGCACCCATTTTTGGGCGCACGTTGTCGTCACCGCCATCCGGGATGACGCGGGTACTCTCAAAGGCTTTACTAAGGTGACGCGGGACATCACCGAACGGCGTCGAGCAAAGCGCCTGGAAAGTGAGCGCGATGCGGTGCGCGAGCGCGAACGGGCTCGTCAGCGTTTTATTCAAATCGCCGCCCACGAGCTTCGTAATCCCATGCAGGGCATGACCGGCTTGGTCGAACTGATTCGGTACCATTTTGACGATGGAGAAATGCTAGAAGACCAAGATCTGTTGCTGCGCATGCTTGAGCACGAAGTTGATCACTTAAGTCTTCTTTTAACGGAAGTCTTGGAAGCCTATCGTACCGATGACCCCTCGTTTTTGATTAGCACATCGCCTACGCGTCTAAACCAGGTCTTAATTGAATCCATCGCGCCTATTCAAGAAACTCACCGCGCACGACAGTTCCATCTTGATCTGCCGGCCAGCCCGGTCATGGTCATGGGGGACGCGGCTCGCCTAGAGTCGGTGTTTCGGAATCTCGTGATTAATGCAGTGAAGTATTCGGATCCCAACACGCACATCACGGTTCGGTTGCGGTGCGAGCATGATCGGGCACTGGTCGAAGTAAAAGACCAGGGGCTGGGGATCCCATATGCCGATCAAGAGCGCGTCTTCGAAGGTTTCTATCGCGGCTCCAACCTAGGCGGTCGTGACCCCGGGGGACTTGGGCTCGGATTATATCTCGCCCGTCAGATCGTGGATCGACACCAAGGTCGTCTCTGGATCGAGAGCACCGAAGGGGTGGGTACGACCGTCTACGTCTCCCTGCCCACGCTTGTGGAGGGACAGTGAATGGCACGCATCTTAGTTCTCGATGATGAGGCCACCATCCGCTTCGTGGTCTCCCGCGTCTTGGAAGGGGCTGGCCACGAAGTGGTCGCGTTAGGCTCAGGACGAGAGGCCCTCGAACTTCTGGCGAAAGACGCCCATTTTGATGTGTTCCTCATGGATCTTCGCGTCGGCGACATGACGGGCCGGACCTTACTTACAAGCCTGCGAGAGTGGTTGCCCGTCATCGACTTTCAAATCGCGGTGTTGACGGGAGCCGTCGATACTGATGAGGCCTTCCCGCCGCCCGACTGGTATCAAGGGCTCCTCCGAAAGCCCTTCAAACTGGCGGAATTAAAAGATTTAGTCGAGAGGTTAGTTAACAGCCACGCGTGATGATGGCGCCCGAGTTGAAGATACGTTAGTCCCTCGATCAGCCAAAGTGGGCATCCAGCCGCCGCAATGGTGCGGCGGCCAAATCCCGCTCGCATATCCCGTAGGACTGGAGAGCCCTGCCCACGGGTCCGGAATGTTGTGACCACAGAAACTCCGTCATCACTTCTCCCCTGCCCTCACGTTCTCGCCAGCGTACCACCGAGAGACCGGACTAATCGCTGGGAAGCCGCGGCATTGCGGGGGATTTTGGCCCGGATCATCGTTGCCGATTCGCTATCACGCTAGGGTTGCGTAATAGGTCCTTGGTCTTAGAATGGTGCCTTTGCCATGCTCCGGCCGTGGCTATCCCAGGATCTCCATCACCACATTGTGGAATGCTCGGCGCAGCGGATTAATGTTAGTGCCCCGCCCAAAATGAACGCGGTTGGTTAAGAGAACAGCCCAAATTCCGCTCAACGGATCAAATTGTAATGACGTGCCGGTGAACCCTGTATGACCAGCGCCGGTCGAAGGCCAAAAGTCTCCTGCAACATCGTAGCTGTCGCCCAAGAGAACCCAGCCCAGTCCCCGCCGTCCATTCAATCCCTCCGTGTGCAGTCGGAGCGCTGCCTCTCGAACCGCCGGGCTCAAGAAGCTTTGGGCATCATCGCACCAACTCATGGCATAGCGACTGACGGCATCCAATGTCCCAAATAGCCCGGCATGACCTGCCACTCCGCCTATGGCGCGCGCGTTTTCGTCGTGGACCACGCCAACGATTGCCTGTCCCTTTTCGAGCTCGGTGGCAGCGAAACTTGCTGCCCCGGCGGAGCCAGGGCGAAATGCCGCTTCCCGAATACCGAGCGGTGCCATGACCGCCTCCTCCACAAAAGAATCCAGCGACCGGCCAGAAACGCGTTCCACCACCGCGCCCAGCGTAATGAACCCAAGGTCGCTATAGGATACTCGCGTTCCTGGGTCCGCGTCCCATGGTTCCACCTGAATGGCCGCCAAATAGGCCTCCACTCCCTGAAGATTGATGTAGTAGTCACGGTGCGGTACCAAACCACCCGTATGGGTCATCAAGTGACGCAGCGTGACCCGGTCCCACCGGACGTCCCATTCGGGGAAAAAGCGCCGTATCGGATCTAAAAAGCTTATTTGTCCCGTTGCCGCTAATACCAGTAAAGACGGCAATGTCGCCATCACTTTAGTGAGTGAAGCCAAGTCAAACCAAGTATCTTCGCTAAGAGGTCTTGGTGTTCCGCCGTGGACCAGAGCCTGGCCGCCCACATAGCGCCATAGCACCTGACTTCCTATGCCGACAGCGGCCGCCGCTCCCGGCGCCATCCCCTGGTCGATGGCCCGATCTAAAAGGGTGTTGGCCTGTTCCCATCCCGCTATCCGATTAATGACTGATGCCCTCCTGTCCTTTATCGAAGTATTTTTTCGCCAAACGCGCAGCCCCGAGACCGGGCTCTCGTTCCACCAGTTGTAGCGGCCGAACGGCTTCCCGTTTGAGCCTCGGGAGCCACAACCGCGCCAGACCCCCGGCAAGGCCCCACTGTCCGTCAACGGGAACCTCAGCTTCGGTCTCGGCCGCCAGAAGGTATTGTTGAATGAGCTGCGCCTGATCCTCTAAAATGGCCGACGCCGGGTCATCCCCAGCGTCAGCCGCCCGAAAGACCTCCACCGCCAAGTCGGAGACGCTCCGCCAATCCACGTCCGGGTGATAAATGTAGTTCAACAGCTGCGCCCGATTCTCCGCCTGGGCCCACGCTAGCACTGGCCGGGTGAGGGCGGTCTGAGGGCCCCAACCTTCCAACTCGCCGAGAGCAGCGCTTACGGCCGCTTGGCCCAGCATGATACCGGATCCTATGTCACCCACCTTCCATCCATAGCCCCCGAGGCGTACCTGACGTGCCTTGCCCTCCGCATAAAAAACTGAGCCGGTGCCAAATATGGCCACAAGTCCGGGACTACCATCCGTCAATGCGGCCCAGGCAATACGATAGTCCCCCATCACCCAGAGGTGGTCCGCGTAGGGAGAAAGCCGAGACTCCCAAAAAGCCCGGACCCAAGGCCTGTCCGCACCAGCGATGCCCGCGACAATCGCAGTATATCGTTCGTCCCTGGAAAGAACGCTGGACAGCGCCACATCAGCCCGCGCTTCGCCTACCACCAAAACGTTGGACGGTCCCCCGCGGCGCGTGCCCACCAAGCCGAGGTCATTGTCTACGACAAAAGCCCGGGTTGAGCTTCCCCCGCCATCGATGCCGAGAAACTTAGCGTCCGTCATAAACCACCTGGCCTCGCCGCATCGTCAGACGGTTTTGTCCATGGCTATCCACTAACAGCACATCGGCCAGAAACCCAGGCTCTAGCGCCCCGCGATCGAATAAGCCGATTGCCCTGGCGGGGCGAAGACTTGCCGCGCGTACCGCTTCCTCCAAGCTTACTTCGGCAAAACGCTGATAATTAAACGCGGCCTCAGTCAAGGTCAGCGTACTTCCAGCCAAATTGCCGCCCTCAGTGCGGGCCACACCCCCCTCGACCCTCATCGACTGTCCACCCAGATCATAGACACCGTTGGATAGCCGGGTGGCGCGCATGGCATCGGTCACCAAGAGCACGCCGTCCTCACCCTTCAGCTTGCGCGTAAGATGCACAATCTCCGGATGAAGATGAACTCCATCAGCAATCACCTCGACCTGCACTTCGGGATGCGCCAACGCGGCACCGACCAGGCCAGGCGCTCGGTGGTTCAGCCCGGTCATGGCATTAAACAGGTGGGTGACTTGACGAATTCCTGCAGCAAAAGCCTCCATCGCCTCCTCAAAGCTGGCGTTGGAATGCCCCGCCGATAGATAGATGCCGGAATCTCGGGCCCAGCGAATCACCTCGTCGACCCCCGTGCTCTCCGGAGCGAGTGTAACCCGTCGCAAATCCCCCTCGAGCCAGATCCGATATTGCTCTAATTCCAGACGAGAGGGTGGTCGGACCGCATCTGGTCGCTGCGCGCCAATGCGCGTCGGATGGATATAGGGTCCTTCCATATGAACCCCTAGAAGCCCTGCCTCGGGGTGTTGGACCCGAAACGACCGGAGGGCCTCGAATACACGCTGAAGTTCATCAGACGTCGCCGTCATTGTTGTGGCTAAATAACTGGTGGTCCCCGTCTCGGCAAGCCCCTGATCCAATCCTTCCAAGGCACGAACAGTTCCATCCATAACATCGTGGCCATCAATGCCATGAACATGGATGTCTGTCAGTCCAGGAAAAATCCAGCCATCGGTCCATCGGATGTGCGGATGGGCAGTCGTGAGGCGATCATGGACCGCCTGAATGCGCTCGCCCTGAACCACGATTTCGCCGTCCAACAAAATGCGGTCGGGGAGGACCAAGGGACCCTGCAGCACCAAGTTGTCAGTCATTTTTCTCCCTGCCTCCGTTCCTTTGCCTATCGTATCATGCGGAAGAAAGAGGGCCATCATTTTTCCTCGCGGTCAAGCAAATCGCCAGGGAGGATTTCCCTGGCGGATGAACCCGCGATTTTGTCGGCGTCCTACTGAGTCTCATGGGCCTTCTTGGCATCCACCACAATGGCGATTTTCCCGCGGACATGACCGGACTCGCTGAGCCGGTGCGCTTCCGCTATATCGTCGAGGGCAAATACCCGGTGAACTTGGGGACGCATCAGTCCTTGACTGAATAGGGCCCCCAACTGAGCCAATTTGTTGCCGTCGGGTTCAAGAAAAAACCAATGGCCCGAGACCCCGTACTTTTCCGTCTCCTCGGGCTTGGGCGGCATGGCAATCGAGACCAACGCTCCGCCTCGTTTCAACACTTGGTAGCTACGGGATTGGGTGGTGCCGCCAATGGTATCGAGCACCACATCCACGGGTTCCACCACCGACTCAAAGGCCTCATGGCGATAGTCGACAATCTGATCCGCGCCCAGCGATGTCAGGTACTCCCTATGCGAAGCGCTGGCTGTCGCCGCGACAAATGCGCCCCGCGCTTTCGCCAGTTGAACGGCATAACTTCCCACTCCACCGGCACCCCCGTGAAGGAGGACCCGTTGTCCGGGTTCAACATGGGCAATTACCACCAAAGCCTCGAAGGCGGTCAAGCCGGCCAGCGGAATGCTCGCGGCTTCCAAAAATGTGAGATTCGAGGGCTTGTCGGCGACCAGAGACTCGTCGGCCGTCACATATTCCGCGTAGGTGCCTAACCGATGGGTAGCTGGCCGACAAAAGACTGGATCCCCCGGATGGAAGCGCTGGACATCTGAGCCCACCGCTTCCACAATGCCGGCGGCATCCCAGCCGATAACAGCCGGGAATGTCAGCGGAACACGCTCTTGCACGAGTCCCTTCCGCACCTTCCAATCGATGGGGTTAACTGAAGTCGCGTAAATGCGAATCAACACGTCGCGCGAGGACAGCGGCTCGTGGGGAATGTCTGCCGCGTGCAACACCTCTGGGCCCCCATATTCCGAAATCACCATCGCCCGCATGATAGCCCTCCTAAAGACTCCGTTCTCCAACATGGCCTTGTAACGCGACTCGCTCCGCCGCTTGGTTAGCGCGTCGGATACAGTCGGGGACGCCCACCCCATCGAAATAGTTGCCGATGAGGTGAATGCCCGAAACTTCGGCTTCCTTTAAAATCGTTTGGACCCGTGCTTGATGCCCCACCACATATTGCGGCATCACTTGCGGAAGCCGAAAGACCCGCGTAAAGCGGGGCGCATCGGTGACTCCCATAATGTACCCCATTTCCTGGCGAAACCGGTGGAGCATCATCGGGTCTGATTGTTCCAACAAACCGACGTCACCCGCGCGCCCATAAAAAGCCCGAATTGGTACCAGATCAACAGCGTCAGGGTAGTCCCACTTGGCCCGCACCCAGGTCCCCGCCGTCATGGCGACGCCCTCGCCCTTGGGCACCAAAAACCCCGTTTTATCGAGCTCCCGTGAAAAGGCGATTGGCTCGTAAAGGGCGCCGATTACGGCCAAGTCGGCATAATCAATAGTCCTAAGAACCTGCCGCGCTTCCTTACTCCAGAAGCTCAAAATCCGAGCCGCCTGATAGGCAGGGACCGCCAAAATGACATCGGAGACCGACACCGGCGCCCCGTTGTCACCGGTTATCACTTCGAATCCCCCGCCCGCCAGGGGGCGGACTTCCTCGACCGGGCAGCCTACACGAATATCCGCGCGTCCATGGAGGTTTTCGGCGAGAGCGTCCACCAACGACCCTATCCCCCGAACCAACGACCGAAAGATACTCCCCGTCGTTTGGGGGCGAGGCTGTTTTTGGGCCTCTTGAATTAAGCTTCGACCACGGCGTTGATAGGCGAGCAATTGCGGGGCGGTCACCGCCGTACTCAGACGGTCGATATCTCCAGCATAAATACCGGACAACATCGGTGCAGCAATCCGATCCACGTAGCCGCTGCCAAACCGATAACGAAGCAACGTGCCGAGGGCAATATCGTCACCGATCGCCTGCCGTGGCAAACTCAGATCCCCTAACAGCCGAATCTTTTCCCCCATCGATAAGAGTTCCGTACCCCATAGCGTATCCAAACGCGTGGGAATACCGGCCTGCACGCCTAGGGGAATATCGCAGAAGTGGCCCCCATGAAAGATATAGGCACCACGGACACGGGGATTTGTCGACATGAGCTCGGGTCCCAATCCGAGTTCTTCGGCCAATTGGATGGCTTCCGGCTTGCGGGCCAGAAATGAGTCCGGCCCTCCCTCTAACACCACCCCCTGGGTGGTGTCACTGTGGATTACCCCACCAAGCCTAGGAGACGCCTCGAAAAGGGTGACGCTAAGGGATGCGTCGTTCTGAAGAAGCCGAAACGCAGCCGTAAGTCCGCTTATCCCGCCGCCGATGACTGCAACTTGCCGTCTCATCGGATGCGCGCCTCCACCAAATCGGCGAGAAGCCGAATAAAGGCGGGGTCATCATTCAGAGAACGGGTCCGCTCGATGTGCATGTCCAGCGATGCGGCATGGGTTTTTGCTTGGATATCCAAGTCGTATAGCACCTCTAAATGATCAGAGACAAATCCGGCAGGACAAATGATGGCCTGCCGGTACCCCGCGTCCGCCATCCGGCTCAGCTTATCCAAAATATCCGGACCCATCCACGGCTCGCGGGTCTTTCCGGCACTTTGCCAAGAAAATGTGTAGTCGGTGGTGCCAAGACTCTGAGCCACTAAATCGCCCGTCAGACGAAGCTCCCTCGGGTAGGAATCATTCATCTCTAAAATCCTCACCGGTAATGAGTGGGCCGAGAAGATGATGGGAAGGTGTTCTTTTTCCCCTGGACTAAACTGGGTGCGACATTCGATAATGCGCTCTTTTAACAAAGCAATGAGTCCGGGCGCATCGGCCCATGACTTGATGGGACGAAAATCAAACGGTGTCGATGGCGTAGCGATCGCCGTTTCGGCTTCCTTAAGATAAGTGCCGACGCTCATGTCCGAATAGTGTGGGGCTAAAACCAACCCGACCGCGCGGGTAATACCGTCCGTTCGCATTGCCTCGACTGCTTCGGCTATCAATGGAGTTGAATGCTTCATCCCTAAATAGACGCGAAAAGCTCCCTCCCCATGGCGCTGAGAAAGTACTTCTTGGAGGGCTTGACCCTCGCGACGGGTGATCTCAAACAGGGGCGACACCCCACCGATCGCGTCATAGCGGGATAGCAAATCCTGTAGTTGTTCTTCGGACGGCGGCCGCCCATGCCGAATGTGGGTGTAGTAACGACGCACGTCCTCCGGCCCACGCGCCGATCCGTAGGCCATCAATAAAACACCCCATGTCACACCGCCTCACCTCCATCGGCATGCGTTTGAATGCCCATGGCATGCACCCGATCGACCACCCGCTTCAATACCGAGGGTTCGGACTCCTTCGGCACCCCGTGACCCAAATTGAAAACAAACCGGAAATCATTTTGCATGGCGCGGCAAATCGCTTCTGCCCATGCTTCGGCCGCTTTGGACCCCGCTGTGATGCGTTCCGGATCAAGATTTCCTTGTAGCGTCATCTGGGGCCCTAAGAGCGAACGAACCTCGGCGAGGGGCGTCCGCCAGTCAATGCCAAGGACGGTAGCTCCGGTCGATGCCATTAGTGGCAGGAGATGCTGTGTGCCGACACCGAAATAAATTAGCGGGACGCCCAGTGCCTCTAACTCTTGGAAGATGCGCCTCATATGCGGAAGCACGGCTCGCTCGTAATCCTCACGAGCGAGCGACCCAATCCAACTGTCGAAAATTTGCAGGGCCGAGGCACCCGCCTCTACCTGTTTCTTCACATAACCCACGACCATCCGCCCGAGCGCATCCATCAGACGATCGAACGTCTCAGGCTCTTGCCACATCATGTGTTTGGTACGACGATAGGTACGCGAGGGCCCTCCCTCAACCAGATAGCTTGCCAAGGTAAAGGGAGCTCCGGAAAAGCCGATTAAAGGGACCCCATGGAGACTTTCAACCGTCCGCTGGACCCCTTCGAAGACAAAGTCCACGTCGCGCGCTTGGAAGGGTCGCAACCGGTCCACGTCCTGCCATGTTCGCACCGGCTGACCCACAATCGGTCCAACGTTTTCTTGGATATCGAAGTCAATGCCCAATGACGACAACGGAATCATGATATCAGAAAACAGAATCGCGGCATCGACCCCTAATTCCTCGACGGGACGGACGGTAATGTCCCGAATGAACGCCGGTGTTCTCGCCAATTGGAGCATGCTGTAACGCTGTCGCAAGGCCCGGTAAGAGGGTTGGTAGCGTCCGGCTTGACGCATGAACCAGACTGGAATCGTATCATGCGGCTCGCCACGGCAGGCTCGAATAAAGCGGCTCTCTCGGGTTTCCAACAGATATCCCCCTTTTGGTCGGGAAAATTATAGCACAGCCGTCCCCTGTTCCAAGAACAGGCAAATTGCGCCGACCATGCCGGTCCTCTATACTGGAGGAACCGGAACCAAATGCTTCCAAAAGGAGTGACAATATGGAACACGGCTATTATCGCTTCCCCACCGTGCATGATGACACGGTGGTGTTTTGTGCCGAAGACGATCTCTGGAGCGTTCCCCGCGCGGGCGGAACCGCCCGTCGCCTGACCAATGGATGGGGATCCGTCATCCGGCCCCGCCTTTCTCCCGACGGCCGCCGCATCGCCTTTATGGGAAAAGAAGAAGGCGATGTGGACATCTACGTTATGGATAGTGCCGGCGGAGAGACCCGGCGGCTCACATACCTCGGTCAAGGAGCGGCCACTGTGGGATGGCACCCGGACGGCCGGATTATTTTTTCTACATATCAAGGAAACCCCTTCATGGCCTGGCGCTCTCTGTACGCCGTGTCTCCGGAAGGGGGCGAACCCGAACAGCTCCCGTATGGTCGGGCTTCCTGGGTCTCGTTCGGTCCCGAGGGAGGCGTGGTTCTGGGACGGCCGACAACAGACTCCGCATATTGGAAGCGATACCGGGGAGGCACCCGTGGAGTCCTCTGGATTGATCGCAACGGTACCGGTGAATTTACCCGGTTTGCACTCGAAGACGGGAACCTTGTGACCCCCATGTGGATCGGCGACCGTATTTATTTCGTCTCCGACCATGAAGGCCACGGGAACCTCTATTCCATGCTTCCTACCGGGGAAGATATCCAGCGTCATACCGATCATGAAACCTATTATGTAAGAAACGCCACGACCGATGGCCGATCCATTGTCTACCACGCGGGCGGCGCTCTCTATTGCTACGATGTGGCAGGAGGGACGGATCGACAGGTTCCCCTCGATTTCTATTCCCAACGCACCGAACGGCAAATCAAACATGTCGATGCTGCGGAGTATTGGGCCGATTACGCATTGTCCCCCCATGGCGACAAGCTTCTCCTGACCAGCCGAGGCAAACTTTATCAAATGGCGCCCTTTGAAGGGCCCGTGCGTCCGTTGGGGACACCCCAAGGCGTCCGCTACCGTCTTTCCCAGTACATCGCTGACAATGACCGCATTCTCACCATTTCTGACGAGGACGGCGAGGACCACCTCGAAATTCGTGATGCTTCTACCGTCCCCGAACAAGTGACCCGCATTCCCACCGATTTCGGTATCGTGACGGAATGCCGGGTGTCCCCCGACGGCCAGTTTGCTGCCTTAACCACCGAACGCCAGGAACTCTGGCTGGTGGATTTAAAGACTCTGGAGTCAACCTTGATTGCCCATACCCCCTATGGGCGGCTGCCAGGGTTTGATTGGTCGCCGGATAGCCGCTGGATTGCCTATGCACTCCCAGGGCTGACCACCACCGCTCTTTACCTTTTCGAGTTGTCCACCCGAGAATCGCACCAGATTACCCATCCGGTGCTGGTCGACCGTCGACCGGCCTTTGACCCGCACGGGCGCTACCTCTATTTCCTATCCCGGCGGATTTATAAGCCCGTGTGGGATAACATGAAGTTTGATTTAGGGTTCCCCCAAGGTGACATTCCCTGCCTTATCCCGCTGGCGCGCGACACCCGATCGCCCTTCATCCCCGATCCGCGCCCCTTGGTCGAGATCCCAAGCACCGCGCCTGAAGCCGACACCGACCAACCCAAGCCTATTGCCATCGATCTAGACGGCATCACCGATCGGGTGCTCAGCTTTCCCGTTTCCGAGGGCATCTATCATGATATTGCCGCCGCACCGGGTTTGGTATTTTGGATGAAATCGGACCCCGCCCCGCAAGAACAGGACGGACTAGCGGCCGGTACCCCTACCGCCAAAGCGAGCCTCATTCGCTACGACTTGAAGGATTTGAAGCAAGAAACTGTCGTGGATAAAATGACGAGCTTCAGCTTATCCAAGGACCGGAAAGTGCTCGCTATCCGTATTCGTTCCAGCCTTCACGTCATTAAAGCGGGGGACAAAGTGGATATGAAGGAAGACAAACCGGGGCGGCATAGCGGACTCGTAGACTTTAACCGAGTGCACGTGACGGTCGAGCAACGGGCTGAATGGGAACAGATGCTTCGCGAAGCGTGGCGATGGATGCGCGAGATGTTTTGGATTCCCGACATGGCCGGAGTACGCTGGGACGAGATTTACGACCGCTATCGGGCACTTATCCCCCGCGTCACCACCCGGGGTGAGCTATCTGACTTGATTTGGGAGATGCAGGGTGAACTTGGCTCATCGCACGCATACGAGTTTGGTGGTGCCTACCGACCTGAACCTCCACATCGCGTTGGGTTTTTAGGCGCCCGCTTGACCTGGAATCGGGAATACGCCGGCTACCAGGTGACCCATCTGATTCATGGAGACAGTTGGGACCCCACCCGCACGTCGCCACTTCTGACGCCAGGCGCGAACGTGCAAGTAGGTGACATCATCACCTCTATTGATGGGCAACCACTTGGGCCTGACCTTCCTCCGGGCGCGCGTCTGGTTGACATGGCCCGCCAGGAGGTTGCCGCCTCGGTCGTGACTCCGGGAAAAGACCCGCGAAACGTGGTCGTGAAACCGCTCGCCAACGAGGTGCCTGCTCGGTACCGCGAATGGGTGGAAGCCAATCGCGCCTATGTTCACGAAAAGACTGGTGGCCGGGTGGGCTACATTCACGTCCCCAACATGGGAACCGCTGGTTACGCGGAGTTTCATCGCGGGTATTTGGCCGAGTACGAACGTGAGGGTCTCATCATCGATGTCCGCTATAACGGCGGCGGCATCGTTTCGCCTCTCCTTTTAGAAATGTTGGGGCGAAAACGCATCGCTTTCTCGCGACTACGCCAAGGTCGGATCCAGCCCTACCCCTACGAGAGCCCAACAGGGGCAATGGTGGCCCTCACCAATGAGCACGCAGGGTCCGATGGCGATATCTTCAGCCATTCATTCAAGCTGATGCATCTTGGTCCACTAATCGGGACACGCACCTGGGGCGGAGTCATTGGCATCGATCCCCGATATGCCCTAGTGGACTGGGGATCAACCAGCCAGCCAGAAGATGCCTTTTGGTTTAAAGACGTGGGGCTCACGGTCGAGAATTATGGGACGGATCCGGATATTGTGGTGGAAGAAACGCCCCAGGCAATGGCTCAGGGAGTCGATGAACAGTTGGATCGGGCGATCGTCGAAATCGAGCGTATCCTTCAAGACTTCAAACCCCTGAAGCCCGACTTTGACCATCGTCCCGAACGTTCGGCTCCTCCCCTGAAAAAGCAATAACGGGATTTCAGCATCAAGAGACGGTGCAGGTTTGCACCGTCTCTTCTTCTAGGGGCTGGCAGCGCCCCTACACCCGCCGTATAATGACGTCAATTGACTGTGGAGGAGATTGGTGATGGCCAGCAACCGCTCCCGGAGGCTCTCCCAATGGATTGGGGTCGGTATTGGCATGGTGCTCGTAGCCACCATGAGTCCGTTGCCACCCCCCTGGCAGGCACTGGTAACGGCGGCCTCGGCTGGAGGAACGGTCGTCCTCATCGGATGGCGCCTATGGGTTGGATTGACAGGGCGCCCACCTGAAGACAAGCGCCCCTGGTGGTCATTTTTGCTTTAATAGTCGCCTCATCCCGACAGTATGATAAGAAGAGGGGGGCAGGGTCAATGGCGGAATGGACGAAACCCTGGCAGTGGGGCCGCGAATATTTTGGCGAGGTAAGACCGCATGTCGTACGTGGGCTCGAGCCGCTACGCCAGCGTGCTCTGGACATACCTCATCCGGAATTGAGGGCCCAAGCCTTAAGCTCGCTGGATACCAAACAATTTCATTGCGAGGGCGGTGGGGTATTCGGCGGGCCGTCACGCGATCCGTCGGGTTTCTTATTAGAGTTCCTCCTACCCTACCAAACGCTCTGCGACTTTTTGGACACCGTGACCGACCGCGGCCCATCAACCGACCCTGATAACCTCCGTCTCTTGCATCAATCGCTACTGGATGCTATTGTCCCCGAAGCCGGCCTTCGGGACTATTACGCCTTGCACCCCCATCAAGATGACGGCGGTTATGTCGTCGATCTCATCACCCGATGCCGCACCGCCCTAACCCAATTCCCCGGCTATGATGCGGTGCGGTCCACCATGACCCGACTGGTCTCCCTGTACATCGATTTGCAGGTTTTCAAACACGGTCCCGCGGAAGAACGGGTGCCCCACTTGGAAGAGTGGTGGCGGCGCGAATGTCCGGCGCAACTGGGGCTTTTTTGGTGGGAGTTCGCTGCTGCCAGCGGCTCCACTTTGGGACTCTTTGCCCTTCTGAACCTCGCGGCACGCCCCCATCCCACCACGCGGGAGGTTGATGCGCTCACGTCTCTTTACTTCCCCTGGGTGGGAGCCTTGCACATTTTGCTGGATTACTTTGTCGATCAGGAGGAAGACCTAAATGGCGGGGATCTCAATTTTGTCACCTATTATGCCACCCCGGCCGAGGCTGTGACGCGCATCCGCGCCATCTACCACGAATGCGTTCGGCGGGCCGGGCCCCTGCCTGATGCATCCTTTCACCGTTATGTGAGCCGCGGACTCCTTGGCTTCTATCTCTCCGATCCCAAAATGCGGAAGAATCCGTCGACTGCGGCCTGTAAGCTCCTGGCAAGCGGTGGTTCGGTCAGCTTAGGCGTCTACCTCGCCGCGCTGGTAGGCCGCTCGCCCTAACCGAAGAAACACGGCCCGAGCCACATCCCATTGATCAAAGCGAAATTGCCCGGATAGGGCGTCGAATAATGGCCGCAATCTTTCCGTTCCGAGTTCCACCATCACCTCGGCCATCATTTCGTATTCCTCGCGGGTAAACCATGTAGCTAAGTAATGGCGCCATTCAACTTCGGGCGCCGTTTTAATCCATGCGATGAAGTAGCCCCGCAAGGTCGCGTCACTTCGTGCCACTTCTGCCCGAATCCGATCCCAGGGCACTCCCGCTCGAAATAGCCAGGCGGCCCGGTCGGCGGCCGAGGTTTGGTCCACTTCCACCCCGTTTCCCTCCCGGCTTGCTTGGGCCAAAATCTCCATGAGTGCTTGGCCATACTTCGCCATCCGACGAGGTCCCATCCCATGACATTGGGCTAACGCGTCCAAGGTCTTGGGGCGTTTTGCCGCCAGCCCCACCAGGTCACGGTCGCTCATCACAATGTACGGCTCAACGCCAGCCTTCCGCGCCTCCCTAGATCGCCACACCCTGAGCCGCTCCACTAATTGAGAATCTGCAGGCGGCGATACCGTTGCCCTATTCCCGCTGGCGCACTGATCGCAGCACCGCGAAGACGGCCTCGATGATTGCCCGTAATAGGCCAATAGCGGAACCCGTCGGCAGCTGGGGCTCTCAATATAGCGCCGCATATGATGGAACAATTCCCGGCGACGGTGCCAAAATTGCTCGAGACGATGAATCACTGCCTCCGCTTCCACGGCCGCTTGTGCATGCCGCACCACACGAATTCCTCGCGCTCCGCCGGTGAGCGTCAAGGCGCCCATCTCCTCGAGCACAGACAACAAAACAGGAGTACGCGTATCATCATCCTCGACTTGCCAAATCACTGGCCGATTGGCAGGCTGAACTTGAAGACGAGACAGAATCTCAAGAATCCATGCCGCTTCCGGCCTCTCTGCATGAATCCATCGTTCGCGTCGGTGTACGTCCATCGGCAATATCACCATCACCGCCGAGGCTGGCTTTCCATCGCGACCGGCGCGCCCAATTTCCTGATAGTAGGCGTCCAGGGAATCCGGCACATGAACATGGATGACCGCCCGTATATCACTGCGATCGATGCCCATGCCAAACGCCGTGGTGGACGCGACCACCCGTACGGCTCGGCCCACAAATTCTTGCTCGATTCGACGACGTACGGAAGGTGCTAGGCCAGCATGATACGGGCGGACGGGCTCATGGAGGAGCCCCGATAACGTACGCCCCCAATACTCCGCGTTGGCCCGGCTGCCCGTGTAGACAATGACCCCGCCGTCGGCCTCGCGGACCAATTCCGCCACCCGTCGTTCCCGAGCCTTGGTCGACGCCACCATTTCAACGGCTAAAAACAAATTGGGGCGATCCACCGGCCCGTCTACCAGGTCAAAGGGTTCCTCATTGATGGTCAGGTGAAAGCGGATATCTGCCTTGACGCGCGCCGTGGCCGTCGCCGTCAGGGCGAGCAACGGAGGATTGCCGACCATCTCGCGAAATGCCCGAATACGCCGGTATTCCGGACGGAAATCGTAGCCCCACGCCGAGATGCAATGCGCTTCATCGACAACCAATAACGCCGGCGAACGGCGTTTCAGAGCATGGCCCAGCCGCGGATCGGAAAGCCGTTCCGGTGCCGCATACAAAAGACGCAGGTGGCCTTCAACCCAGTCTTTTATGAGATCATCCTGCTCATCGCGCTTCAGATAGCCGGTTAGCGCAGCCGCGGGAACGCCGAGATCACCCATACGGCTCGCTTGGTCATGCATCAGCGCCACCAACGGTGAAATCACCAATACCGGCTTGTCCCAATAAAGGGCAGGGAGTTGATAGCAAAGGGATTTCCCAGCCCCAGTGGACACGACAGCTAAAACGGACTGGCCCTTCAAGAGACGCGCCATCACGTCCGTCTGAAAGGGCCGAAGTTCTTGAAGTCCGAAAACCTCGGACAAAAGGCCCTGTAGACGCTCTTGTTCTCCCCCCGCCAGATACCAATCGCTCACGAAAGACCTCGGTCCACGCCAAGCCTTTGCCACGCATCGCGGTAGGGCAACCAACCCGGATCATCTGAGTCAAACACAAAGCGGCGTGCACTGGAGAGGAGATTTTGACGCGTGTCGCCGTCCAGCCACCCGCGGTGGTAGGCGTAGTAGGAAAAGACCAAGGTGGTTGTGAGCACATCGTGGGAACAATACTGGCGAATGCGTTCTTGTTGTCCGTTTTCATAGAGATCCATGACCTGGCTGCCGTCCACACTAAGCTTGCCGGGGACTCCCAAGAGAGCCCCCATTTCATCCAAACTCACCCGCGCGGACGCTCCATATCCGCTCAGCAGATCCATCAAGTCGAGATGCGACTCTTCATCAAAGCGTTTGCGATACCCGTGATAGGGCTCGCCAATCTGATAAAAGACCGGCGCTGGAATTTGGTGTCGCATAGCACGGTAGAGCAGTGTGGGGATGTCGAACCCCGAGCTGTTCCAGCCCACCAGGCGCGGTTTGACTTCTTCTACGATGCGAAAAAAGTCGCGTAGCAACGATTCTTCGTCATCAAGGACGTCGCCCACAGGACCTAATTTACGGATCACCCCGTCACCGTCCACCAGCGCCGCCGAAATCGCCACCACTTGATGAAAGGGCGGTTTCAGGAAATCCGACTGACCCGTCTCCTCCCGGCGCGTCTCCAGCATCGCCCGTCGAACAACTCCCTCGTCGACCCCTTCCAAGTTCAACCAACGTCGGCCCGCCTCAGCATCGGGCACGGTCTCGATATCAAACACCATCCAGTAGCGCATGGGTCCCCCTAGTTGGGAAGATTGACCACCATCACGGTGGGATAGGTCATTTCCAAAATGGCATGTTCCGGGCCCTCGCGGCCAATGCCGGAATCCTTAACGCCCCCGTAAGGCATATTGTCGGCACGGTAGGCAGAGGAGTCGTTGATGATCACCCCACCCACTTCCAATGTCCTGGCCGCCTGAAACGCCACGTCCAGGCTTCGCGTAAACACGCCCGCCTGAAGACCATAGCGGCTCTGATTGACCCAGTCGAGCGCTTCAGTGATGTGATCATAGGGTACAAGGCCGGCCAGGGGGGCAAACACCTCTTCCGCCATCACACGCATCGATGGAGCCACCTGCTCCAACAACACAGGGGATACTGTAGCCCCATTCCGCGCACCTGGCACAACGGCCCGTGCGCCCTGGCTGAGCGCCTCTTCTGTCCACGACCAAGCACGTTCAGCGGCCGTTTCGGAAATCATTGGCCCCACATCGATATCGGGATCTTCGGGATTGCCGACCTTAAGGTTTCTCACCGCATCGGCGATGCGATCCCGAAATGGTTCGTAGACTGAACGGTGGACATAAATTCGCTGCACCGAAATGCAAACTTGGCCCGCATACCCGTAGGCCCGTGCGGCGAGCGTCCGAGCCGCTAGGTCTAAATCCGCGTCATCATGAACAATGTTCGCCGAATTGTTGCCCAGCTCCAACAATACCGGGCGAAGGCCGGCATTCTTTCGAATGGTTTCGCCCACCGCTGCCGATCCGGTAAAGCTGATCAGCCGGACGCCAGGATGCGCCACCAACTGTGCCCCCACTTCTGGCGCGGCTCCCGTGACCACGTTGAGCCACCCGCCAGGAAGCCCGGCTTCCTGGAAGATTCGTGCAAGCTTCAGCGCGGTCAGCGGTGTCGTGGGGGCCGGTTTCAGCACCACGGCGTTCCCCCCCGCCAACGCGGGCCCCACTTTATGTAGGACTAGATTTAAGGGGAAGTTAAACGGGGTAATCGCCAACACCACTCCATAGGGTTTGCGAAAGGTCACCGCAACCCGGGATTCGGATCCGGGATTCCCCCGCACCGGAATCTCCTCGCCATGCAGGGTACGAGCAGCGACCGCTGAATAACGGAGCGTTTGTTGTCCGCGAGACACCTCACCACGAGCATCCTTCAAGGGCTTCCCGGCCTCTTGGGCCATGGTCAAGGCCAAATCCTCTCGGTGCGCTTCGAGAAGTTCCGCGGCCTTTTCCAAGATATTGGCCCGGCTATGCACACTCAAAGGCTGCCTCAGCGCTGCCTCGGCGCTCGCCACGGCCAGATCCACGATGCCTCGATCCGCTTCTGCCACCTCGGCCACAACCTCGCCGGTATACGTGTGACGGACGGCATAGGTGCGGCCACTCATCAGCTCTTGATTATCAATCCATGAACCCCATGTTCTCTCCATGTGGTCTCCCTCCTCTACCAAAAACCACCCGGCCGATGCGCCGGGCAATACCCCGTCAAGGATTCGTCGCAACGGCTACAGAGCGGTGTCGCACACACGGTGCAAAACCCCACCGCCCAACGTCCGTGCGCACGGCATTGCAAGTCGTAAATATTCGGAGCCGGTCGCCTAGGCGGCGCCCCCGGAGATTTGGGAGGCGTCGTCTCGACCCGTGCACGGCCCTGGACAATCTCTTGATAGGCCCAGGTGACCTGTTTCATTATCTCTTCATGGCGCGCCTGTTCGACCGGGCTCCCCTGATATTGATCCGGGTGGTTCAAGCGGACCAACCGGAGATACTGCGCCCGCACCATGTCTTTGGGTGACCCGGGCGGAACACCTAAAATCGACCAGGCATCTTGTCTCACGGCGTTGTAGCCTTCTTGAGGGCCTGATCCAAGTCGTCTACGAGGTCGTCGCCGTCCTCGATCCCCACCGACAAACGGATAAGGTTGTCCAAAATTCCCCGACGCCGACGTTCCGCCTCCGGGATGGCTGCATGCGTCATGGTTGCGGGATGCCCCACCAACGACTCCACTCCCCCTAAACTTTCGGCTAGGGAGAACACCTGAAACGATTCCATAACCCGCTTGATGGCCGCTTTAGAATCGGTTCCCGGACTCTCCTGCAACAAAAAGCTCACCATGCCCCCAGACGTGCGCATGGGCACTTGCTCCCGGTCCGGATAATAGACGCGCGCCACGTGAGGATGGTCTCGTAAAAACGCCACGATCCGAGCGGCATTTTCCGCGTGCTTTTCCATGCGCACGCCCAGTGTCTTCAACCCGCGCAAAGTGAGCCACGCTTCGAATGGGCCCAGCGTGGCGCCGGCCGTGTTGCGCAAGAAACGAAGGGTCTCGAGAATCGTTTCGTCACGGACAACCACCGCACCACCAATGACGTCCGAGTGGCCACCGATGTATTTGGTGGTTGAATGCACCACGATGTCCGCACCCAACACTAAAGGATTTTGATTATATGGGGAAGCAAAGGTGTTGTCGACTACCAGCCATGCACCGTAACGGTGCGCTAGTGCCGCTACCGCCTGAATATCATACACTTTTAAGAGCGGGTTAGAGGGGCTTTCGAGCCATATTAGTTTGGGAGCGACACCTTCCAACGCGCGGCTCAAGGCTTCGGAATCCCTCGGGTCGACATAATCGGTTGTCACCCCACTGTCCCGATAGACGCGTTCCAATAGCCGATAGACGCCTCCATACAAGTCTTCCGCGGCAAGCACGCGGTCGCCCGGAGACAGCATCCGTAAAACGGCATCGCTTGCCGCCATCCCCGAAGCAAAGGCCACAGCACCCGATCCCTGCTCCAGCGATGCCAATGCCTCTTCCAAGGATTGGCGGGTGGGATTGTCGTTGCGGCCATACTCATAGCCCAAATGCCGGCCTAGTGCCGGCTGGGTGAAGGTCGATGTGAGATACAAAGGCGGTACGGTCGCACCGGTTATGGGATCCGGTGATTGGCCGACATGAATCGCACGCGTATTGAAGCCGAGCTTTTCTGGCAAGGCTATCCCTCCTGGTTACCTTCATTTAACCACCGCAGGAAGGTAATTGAAAAGGAATCGCGCGAGCTCACGTAAAAACGCCTTCGTTGCCTCTAAAAAAGTGTAGCGAAAAAGGAGTACGGTGGCGCTTGGAGAAGCCTTTTTCATTCATGCCCAACACAGGGAACGGCCATTGTCTCTCGCCACGTTGTCCCGTGGCTCCTAGCCTAAAAAAAGACAGGCAATTACTGCCGCATATCATCGACGCTACCGACTCGCTCTTGCGATAATGAAATGGATAAGAAGGGAGCGATAGCCACGAGCTCGAAGGCCGAATGGTGGCATGCCGTCGTTCGTAAGCGCAATCTCATCCCTTGGGCTCTTCTTGGAATATTGGCCACAACCCTCTTTGCCGGCTGCGGATCCGATATCTGGGCGGACGCCAATCAGTTTTCTAATGCCTATTCGCCGACACCCAACGGCCGTTCCTGGGGGGTATATGTAGACCCGACTGAGGTCCGCACCGGCTGGTGGATTCTCTCTAAGGACCAGCCGGTGGTATACGCCGCCTTCTGGTATGAAGGACCCGGAACGGCCCATGATGTCCGCGTTCGTTTTGATGGGCATTCATATCCCCCGGCCGGCAATCCGCCGGTAGGTTACTCGCACGCAGCGGGCTTCACAACCGCCGTAGAGCTTGCCCAGGTTCCCGGTCGGGCGACAATCACTTGGAGACGAGCCGGGCATCGATATCGGGAAACGGTATCGCGCAGGCAAATGACAATGGTTGGCCCGACAAAATAAAGTCGGGGTCATATGATGAGACCCACAAGCCTGCGGAAGTCCCATGCGCATGTCCCTATTTCGTGGAGCGAATGATCGATCTGGCCCTCCCTCGGACTGATCCAGTTTTATTGGGAGGGAAAGTCCGGATTCTGACCGATGTCTTCGGGGGCCATGCCATCGAGCCGACTGACGACCGCGGCAAAGATTAATTTGTTCGCAAAGGAACGTGGGCATTCAGCTTCTCGATCTCCCCGACGAAGAAATTCGACGAGTTTTTCCACCGAGTAATTGTCGATACGGAAGTAGTCGCCCTGCTCGACCAAGCACTCCCTACCACGCGTACTGTGGAAGTAAAACTGTCCCAGCGCTGGGCGCAAATCAGGGGCCGCGTCTGTCACTTAACCTCACTTCTTTACCACACCGAAGCTCCCCACAACCCCGGACAGGTTCGCGCACCTTCTGAACATCTGGCCTCGTCGACACCTACATCCGGGGGATGACGTAAAAACCCCGTACCTTGAAGATAGAGGCTCACGGCGACTAATAATGGTGGCTACTCGTCAGGTGTTTAGCCCACGGTAAGAGCCCATGCATCCACCCGCCCTGAGGTCTTCCCGCAAAACCCCCGCTTGTCGCGGGTTCGAAGTCCCTCGCGCATGGCGAAGGCCCTCCCCCGCTTCGAACGGATATCGTTGCTCCCAACCACCTCGTCCTCGTGGACCACAACCAATCCGGTTTGCCTTGGTCTATTGACGTGAGAGGACCCGCAACTAGCTATCGACCGTGACCGAGTCCCACGATTCATCCAACACCATACCGTTGGCATTAAGCTTAAAGGAAAACTTGGCCATATGGGTATCTGGATCGAAATACAGGCGATCAGACGCTAAGTTAGGAATGGGTTTAATATCGACGTATTCGTCATAGGCAATGCTGTTACCACTCTCAGGATTCCCTGAGGGCACCGAGGCCTTGGACACTTCGGGATTATAGCCGAGTTGCTTTGCGATGCCGGAAAGATTAACCGGCACCTCAAAATCCACATAATACACATTGTTCTCGTTCGCCGACGTAGGTCCCCAACTGTAGTCCCCTGGCATAACGCCCCGACTAATGTCCTTCACATGACCAGTGGCCCGAAGAATGTTGATAAAAATATCGTTCCCGGACAGGGTGGGCGTATCTAGCACCTGCTGCACCGGGCCCGGCATGTTGCCAATGGCGTGCGGGTTCCAATTGCGCCCTAAAAGCAATACCGCAATAATGGTAAGACATAAGACAACTCCAGCGCCGATACGCTGCTTTGGCGTGAGCCGCGAAAGGCTTCTCATTGGGCTAGTTCGTAAACGCATATCCCTACCCCCTGTACCATGCTATGGCTGAGCTGGCCATTTATGCGAATGGAACCTACTGACTTCTTTTTTGTCGAAACTATTTCCCTATGAAATTTTCTCGAGATGTGGCAGGATTCCCGCGTTGGTCATGGTCGTCCTCTATCCGTGGCCCTTTTACCAAAATCGGGCGTAAAGCCCCCGCCTTTAGGCGTGGGGATATAAGCCCGTTGGCCCGTTAGGGGCAAATATGCTAAAAGCGCATCAAACCCTTGCGTGGGCGGGGCGAAAACCAAGTCCCGCCCCGCAAACGGTGGTTCGGATGTCAGACAGGGCGGGACACGCCCGGTGAGCCTGGGGAGCACCCTCTCGTGGACGAACGGCGTACGCCCTAAGAAGCGATGGTGCGATGAAACAGGAACCTGTGACCGCGAGGCACAGGAATCCCCCGGATTTATCCGTGGGGAGGATAAGGGTTTTAACCGTTTCATAAATCTTTACCTATAGTTATCCATGGTTGTATAATTTAGGTATGAACCGGACACTTGGGCATTCGTGAAGCAGCCGAATTTTTAGGCGTGACTCCCTCGACGTTACGTCGATGGGAGCATGAAGGTAAACTGATACCCGATGAACGTACCGCGGGTGGGTATCGTCGTTACGACTTAGCTCGCTTGCGTCCTGATC
>DAHWKG010000088.1:0-1885 GCA_027343765.1 Sulfobacillus sp. | reverse complement strand
ACGTAATTGCATCCTTGGCAATAGGCGTCGACGGTCTGCTGGAGCAGCATCGTCTGCGCTGGGCTCGGATATAATTGAACTTTCGCGGTCAAGGTGAGCTCCATCGCATCCGCCTCCCACGATTCACTAGTTCGATCATATCGCAATGTTAGTGAGAACACAACCTGGGAGGAAGGGGGCTTCTCTTACGCGGCTCCTCCCCGGCCTGACCCTGTCCTTGGCACAGTCCAAGGAACGCCGAGGTATCCGCCGCTATATTTTGATGAAATGGCGAAGGATGTCCGAGGATCGCTTGTCGCAACTTCTAAACCCGCCCTGACCAAGGCTTCGTTAAAGTAGTGGGAATCCTTGATACGTCTGAATGACCCAACCCCTCCTGGACGTTTTTTCGATCCTCTGCCATGGTGAGGCTATGCATACAGACACAGCGAGGATTCGCGGTCGGGCGGTGCCTGACTGGTCGACGTCCATAGAAGTTCAGCCGATTCGGCCCTAGGAGCGGGATGTGTGGCGGCGGTTGATGGCTACCCATCATTATCTGGGATTTCGCGGACTGGTGGGGGAATCGCTGTATTATGGCGCGTGCGTCGAGAACGAATGGGTCGCCTTGTTGGGCTGGGCTGTTGCGGCTTGGATGTGCCGTCTTGGGGACAATGGATTGGGTGGACCCGCTCCCAGCAATGGGCTCGCCTGCGCTTTGTGGTGAACAATGCCCGATTCCTGATTTTACCCGAGGTGCTGGTGCCGAATTTAGCGTTGAAAGTGATCACCCTCAACACCCGGCGCCTGAGCGCAGACTGGCAGGTCGTCTACGGGCATCCGGTGGTGCTGGCCGAAACCTTTGTGGACCCGACTCGCTTCACCGATACGAGCTATCGGACCGCGGAGTGGCAGTACTTAGGCGTTACGCAGGGATTCGCCCGACGGCCCCATCGCTACGTCCGGCACGGCCATCCGAAAGGCCTGTGGGTGAAACCCTTGCAGCCGGATAGCCAGGCGGTGCTTCACGCCCCCTTCCTCTCCGCCGCGTTAACGCAGGAGGCGCTTAGCATGCCGTCGACCAAGTGCTGGTGTTGGCGTTGGCCGCGGTCTTAGCCGGCCAGCGCAATTATATTGCCAACAGCGACTGGATTCACGATCTTCGGCCGGAGCAACGGGCGGTCTTCGGCTGCCCGCGCTGGGGCACGCCCTGTAAAGTGCCGAGTGAGCCGACGATTCGCCGCGTGCTCCAATACATCGATGCCGACGAAGTGGATCGCATCGTCAATGAGTGGCTCGCCGCGGAAAGCCGGCGTTTGGGGGATGCGATCGCGGTCGATGGCAAAAGCTTACGCGGATCCAGACATGGCACGCGTGCGCGCGCCGTGCATCTCCTCGCGGGCTTCGTGCATCGGACCGCGCAAGTTATTGGACAAGTCGACGTCAAGAGTAAAACCAACGAGATTCCCAAAATCTTGGATTTACTCGATCCTCGGACAAATCGTCACGGCCGTTGCGCTCCACACGCAACAGGAAACCGCCCGGTATATGGTGAAGGAGCAACACGCCCACTATGTGCTGGAGGTCAAAGGCGATCCGGCCACCCTCCAAGAGGCGATCGCCGCCGTCGGCCGCGAGGATTTCCCCCTCCGGCCACGATGGTCGACGGCGTGCCCGGTCGGATCGAAACCCGCCGCGTGCGGACCACGACCATACTGAAGGACTACGTCGACGGGCCGTATTTGGGGCAGGCGGTTCGCATCGCTCGCCATGTCACCAACTTAGATGGATCCCATCCCCGGGACGAAGTCGCCTTCAAGATCACCGACCTGTCCCCGGAGCAGGCCGACGCCGACCCGATTGGAGCGCTCGTGCGCGGACATTGGGGGATTGACACCCGGTTGCA
>DAHWKG010000084.1:0-12618 GCA_027343765.1 Sulfobacillus sp. | reverse complement strand
CCGCATTCCGAGTTGACCTCTGAGCTCTCACCACGTGGTGAACCCGCCACCTCTTACAAACAAGATCCACTATCTAAACAAGAAGCTCTACAAACGCCAGAAACAGAGCCTTCAACTCCGTTGGAGTCTCCGGTTCTGACGGCGAGCCGTGGGACTCTCCGACCGAGGTTGGCCCAGTCGATGACCAACCCGCGCAACCGGAACCTACGTCTACCGGCTCGGGTCCACCAAAGGCCCGTAGAGAGAACAATGGGCGAGCGATAGCAGCAAGACCGCCGAGCCGCCGCCTGGAGGCGGGAACGGCGCTCTACACGCATCGTCCCAGCAGGCGGTGCAGACGGAAGCCCGGGATGGCGACACCGACGCACCGAAGTCGGAGCTGCGCAACGCCACCACCCTCTCGGCGGGACGGCGGTCGTCGCCGGACGCGAAAGCCATTGGCCGGTCGCCTCAAACAACGGCTGCAGGAGCGCGGCGCACCGCCTTTTCACGAGATTGGCGCCTCAAGGCTCAAGCCAGTGGGCAACATCTCTTAGCCACGCTGTCCATGGCCGACGCCGAAGCGCTCATGGATTGGGCGTTGGCGCATCCATTTTGGCGCACCAAAATTACCGACCGATGCCGCATTGTGGCCTTGGCGCCCGAGTGGCAACAGGCACGGCACCCGGGGAAGGGAGGCCCCACCATGGCCCAAATCGACTGCCAGCCAGTCTCACTGCCGGACGGCACGACGATCAAGGTTCCGTTGATGGCCCCATCCAAGGGCCCTGACCCCGAGCCGATGGTCTGCGATCGGTGTGGGCAATGCGTGGACGGGGAAGGGCAGGCCGTGCCCCATTTGGCCTTGCGCATCGGGCAGTGGCACTTTTGTGATTGCATGCAAACGG
This sequence comes from Sulfobacillus sp., assembly GCA_027343765.1. Taxonomy (GTDB): domain Bacteria; phylum Bacillota; class Sulfobacillia; order Sulfobacillales; family Sulfobacillaceae; genus Sulfobacillus_B. Next base: position 11,731 of record DAHWKG010000084.1, on the reverse strand, counting down.
CCATGGCATACGAGGGGGAGCTCCGGGAGCGCGGTCAACTCCCCGTCCAGCAGCGGGAACGACGCGAGCAATTCGATCACGATCAAGCGGCCTGGTGGACGGTGTTCCCCCAGTGGCCGCGGTCCACACGGGCTAAACGGCAGACCTTCGCCACCTTCGAGCCCCGCCCCGGAGCCGAAGCGACGTTGGCGAAGGTGAAGGCATGGGCCCACACCTGGCCCCAGGACGGATTTTTGGTCACCGGGCCGGTCGGAACGGGGAAGACCCATTTGGTTCGGGCGGTGGTGCATGCGGCGCTCGCCGCCGAACGCCACGTCTTGTATACCAGCACGCCGTATCTGTTGGAACGCTTGCGACCGGATGCACGACCCGACGCTCCGAGCATGGAGACGGTCCTCGATTTGCATTACCGTGCCGACGTGGTGGTGTGGGATGACCTCGGCACCGAAAAACCGACCGAATGGGTGCTGGATCGGCTCTATCTCCTCGTGGACACGTGCTACGAAGCGGAACGGCCGATGCTCATTACGACCAACTACGGCCTGAATGATCTCAAGGACCGGGTGGGCGACCGGATTGTCAGCCGGCTGCTCGAAATGGGCCCGGTGTGGTCGGTGGGCGGGGACGATGCCCGCCTTCAGATCGCGCGCGCCCGTTTGGCCGGGGTGTCGTGAGCGAGAAACGCAAGAAAGGGGGTGTGGGCTGATGATCCATCATCTGAAAATCCTGCCGCAATACTTCCAGGCCATCGTGCAGGGGGAGAAGCCGTTTGAGCTGCGTCGCGAAGACGACCGCCGATTTGCGCGGGGCGATGTCCTGGTGTTGCGTGAAGTCAATCCGGAGTTGTTCGAGATGGCCGAGGCCACCCATGACGAGACGCTCCTGTACACTGGGCGCTCGGTCACGGTCGAAATCGCCGGCGACCCGATTCGCGACACCACGTGGCTGCAACCCGGGGTTGCGGCCCTGGGAATTCGCGTGCTACGGGTCTTTCCCGCTGGGGAGGCAGCGTCATGATCCGTCGCCGCGATGGCAATGCCGCGAAGGACACCATCCGCAGTGTGGGTTCGAAAATCTTCGCCCGCAGGACCCCCCGGGTGAACGGACGGTGCATTTTACCATCAGGCGGTGTGGTACTCGATCCGTTTGCCGGTTCCGGTACGACCTTGGCGGTCGCGACTCGCCTGGGGCGCCATGCAATCGGCATCGAGCTTTACGAGCAATATGTCCGCACCATTCATGAGCGCTGCCGACAATCTCACTGGGTGTTCGACGTATGAGTTCCATGAGCCGCGCTGTGACGAGATCCCGTTTCGCCTTCAAAGCGACCAGAAACTAGGCGGAGGGAATACCGCCAATAGCCAAAACGGACCGGTGTCGGATTCGAATCCGAAGGAGGGATCGCAAGACATGCCACGAGCTCAGATGGCCTCAATGCTCGGCATCCACCAGGCCCTGGCCTGGCTTTCGCCCGATCACGTGGCGATCGCAGGGGGAATCTTCGGGTGGGTGGTTCTGTGGTTTCTCGCACGACGGCGACGGACTCGGTGGCCACGGTCCCGAGTGTGCTCTCGCCAGGAAGAGGCCCAACAGCGGGCCGGGCAGGTCGGTGAAAGCCTCACCACTCGGGTCTTCAACCACCGGCTGCCTCATGCCCAGGTCTGGCCAGATGTCCGTGTCGCGTGGGGGCCTCGGACGAGCCAATGCGACCACATCGTGTACGGGCAATTCGGGTTGGTCGTGGTCGAGACGAAACATTGGACGGGCACGCTGAGCCGGACCAATGCGGACCATTGGCTGCAGGACAAAGCGTCTGGAGCATTCAAACTGTACGAGTCCCCCGAGAGCCAAAACGCGTACCACTGTTGGGTGGTCGCAGCCGTCCTGCGACGGCATGGCTTGGGAAGCATTCCCATTTACGGAGCCATTGTGTTGTCCAATCCTCGGGCCCAGTTTATTAGCGAAGCCGACCGCATGCCGATTGGTACCCCTGAAGACATCGCGGAGTGGATCCAACGATTACCCCCAGCGGTCCGGTCACCGAACGGAGAGCGTGTGGAAACCGTTCTGCGACGGTCCGGGGCTGGGATTCGACGGGCCACGCCCTGGGGATAGTCCCTCGTTATGGGCTACAGTCGAGGTCACTGTCCCGCCGACGAGGCACGATGCTCCGGAACGTTTTGGCGCCCGTTCATTGCAGGGGCGATTGCCCTGGGTGTTGCGGTTGAAAAAAGGAGGAATGTTCCGTGCGTGTCCGTGTCAAAGGGTTACAAACCGGGATGGTGGCATCCTACGAAGTCGCGATCGAGTGCTTGCATGTCGGCCCGTACTCTCGGCAAGTCGTGAGTTTAGTCCCGGTGGCCGGGGGGTCCACGGCACGGTCCTCGATCGCGCCGTCCGACTATGCATACTCAAACGGAGGAGAACTCTATCGCGCGGCGGTTGATCGCGCACAGGCGTTGCACGCACAGTGGGGTTTGCCGCCGGTCTATCCTCCCGAAATCCAAGGCATCGAATACACGGCCGAATGCGTGATCGACGACGTGTGCTACGCGTTCGGTTGGCTCCGTCAAGCACAAGCATCCGTCTCCGTCGTGCGAGTGCAGCTTTCGCAAACCGGGGAAACGTGGTGGGGATGCTCCACCAAGCCCACTCATTTGCCACGCTCGGAGGCTGAAGCGCGAGCGTTCTTGACCGAGTACACATGGGCCGAGTACCCCTGGGATCTCGTCGGTTCCAAAGGAAGTGAAGGGGGGCAGCCGTGCGAGAACCCTCAGAGCGTCACCATTGTCAACGTCGATTCTGCAGGCTGTCCGGTGGCCGAATCGTCGCCACCCGCCAGGCCACACGAGCGGCTGACCGACGGGCCTGAACTTTCACGTTAGTCACCTTCCCTTGATGCCGGGTTCTATATATCGAGTGATTCCCCCAGCGGGCTGCCTTCGGGTGGGTCGCTCTTTTGTGGTCTAGAGGTAGAGAGGAGAAAAAGACGATGCCAGAAATTAAGCTCATCGACATGCGCGGCGGTCAAGCCCGCACGGTGCAAAGCGTCTTGCCGTTGCCCGAGGACGACTTCCAGCGGCAGCAGATGGCGTACGATCCAAATACCACCGCAGCACAGTTCCGGGCGCTGATCTCTGATCGGGTCTTCTCGGTGCGCTATGCGGTGGCGACCTCGGGATTGACGCCGCCGTCGACGTTGACACTCATGGTGGTGGACGCGCACCCCTTTGTTCGGGCGGGTGTGGCGCATAATCCCCGGACTCCGGATTATGCGTTGAAGGTGTTGGTGAAAGATTCCGATCAGAACGTGCGCGCTGTGGCCCAAACCGCCTGGGAAGCACGCCTCCAGGCTTACGCTCACGGACCTGAGCGGAGTCTCTAGTCGCCAATCCATCCAGCCGGGGCCTGATGGTCCCGGCCCTTGTTACCGATAGGAGATGGTCGTCAATGTCCGAGAGAATCGCCGTAGACGCCGGTCATGGCTTCACCAAGGCCTTGTCGGCCGACGGCCGCCGAAACATCTTTCCCAGCCTCATTTGCCCTGCTCCCCCTACGGTGGATTTGGGGGAGTTTGCCCAGTCGGAAATGGTGATAATCGACGGACGGCCATTTCTGGTGGGGGAGGCTGCTCGCCGCTATGCTACGCCATTGTGGTCCCGAGAGAAGGCCACCGACCCAGATACCCTACGGCTCATACTGGTTGCCGTCGCAAAGTTGGGAGCGAGTGGGCCCATTGCGCTGGCGACTGGGTTGCCGTTGGCCTGGTTTGGGATCCAGCGTCGACGCTTGCGCGAAGCTCTGACCGGGTATGGCGCGACGATCCAGCTGCCGGGTCAACCTGCACAACGGATCTGGATCGAGTCTGCCGTGGTGTTGCCTCAGGGTGTCGCCGCGGCCGGGCCGGTGTTAGCGACTTCGGAGTATGAGTCTGGGGAGTATTTGATCGTGGATGTGGGCTACCGTACCTGCGATTATCTGATGGTAGCCAAAAGCCCTACCGGCGCCTTGGCCTTCGAAGCCGATTCGGCCGGATCGATTGAGCACGGCATGTACACGGTCAGTCAAATGGTCGCCCAAGCCCTCGGCGAGCAATATCAGGTGCCGTTTTCCCCAGGGGAGGTTGAGGTCGTGCCATCCATCACGGTTCGCGGCCAAAAAATCGATGTCACCCAAAGATTTCGCCAAGCCCGCGACGCCGTGGGCCGACAGTTAGTCCGTCGGCTCGCCATCGATCTGGATGCCAAGCTCGAAAAACTCCTGGGGATCGTTGCGGTGGGCGGCGGCTCGGAGCTCCTAACCAGCATCCTCCCCGGCGCACTCATCCCCTCGGACCCCCAATGGGCCAATGCTCTGGGATATGCGGCGGCCCTGACGGACTAACTGCCCGGTACTTTGCCCGGTATGCGATTCCCCGTCGAATCCCGCGCCTCGCCAGCCATGGCGGATTCGCCTTGTGCGTTTCCCCGTATGTTTGCCCGGAAAGTCCTCCAAAAACGGCCCAAAAATGGCCTCTCACCGGGCAAAGTACCGGGCAGTAACGGATACGGGTGGCCGCTACGGCTTGCGCCATGGCGCTTAGCAAGATCGCCCACGTACCGGGCAGAATACCGGGCAGCGGAGGTGATGAGATGTCGAAATCCAGGCCGCCGTTGCGAATGGAAGTCACGGTGTCCTCAGATGATCCATTGCACGGCGTACTGAGTGGGTTAGAGCCAGGTAGCCGATCCAAGATTGTGCGGGCCATTCTCGCCGCCGCTTTAGTGCCGGGAGGCTGGGCCCGCATCACCGATTCGGGGGTCAGCAGTGTGAGCGCAACTAGGAAAGAGACTGCGCCAGTCCCCAATACCCAAGCCAAGGCCCAAACTGTAAGCCTACTGCGGCAATTCGGGGCGTTGGATGAGGACTGATCCCTGACCCTGGCGGCCTCGGATGCCTTGTCTGCCGCCGCCAACATTTTTGGGTTGCTGTTTGCGGACCAGAGAGAAAGCGGCCGAAAAGGACCCCGTTCTGGCACCAAGGCCTGGCAACCGATAGCGCCACCTGGCCCGACGCAAGAGCCTGTGGTTGAGCGAGCCGTTGGAGGACGGTCCCGTTGACGGTTCTCGTCTTTATATTAGGAGGTGATGTTGGGTGCCACGACCATCCAAAAATCTGATGAGTTCGGAACTCAAGACGTGGCTCAACAAAGAGGTGTATCCCAAACTGTCGCACGACCAAGTGTTTGGCGGGTTGCCTGGTTACACTAAAGCCGAATACTCAGAAACCCGCTATGCCGACTGTCCACGGTGTCATCGACCTAAGAAATTCTACATGATTTCTGATCGACCGACGGGCACCTGCGATAGCTGCAATGTGGTGATTACCTGGTGGGCTTACCTGCATTTCGACCACACCGAAGTCGAGACCATTGCCACCATCGCCGACCTCGCTGGAGTCGAACCTGGGACCGCGCCCAACCCTGCCGCGATGCCCACCTTCCGTGCGTGAAAGAAAAGAATGCAGGATAAGGGGGCAGGTGACACACATACCCGGCAGTGCCGGGTAGTGGGGACTGCCGTCCCGCAAAACCCATTAAGAAGGCTCATCGAACGGGTCCCTGCTGTGAGTCCCCACGAGTCCCTGCCCAGTGACATTTCGATGGAATCCGCCAAAGCATGGACTTTATCCACCGTTTGTCGCGCGATTATCCCATTCCTTGAGTCCCTGCTTGCCCCAAATCCCAGCCCTAGGAAGGAGCCATGATGATGGGAGAAAATTCGGGAGTTCAGGTCAAAGTATGGTTGCCAGACGAGGTCTATTCGGTCGTTCGAGAATTGGCCGCCGCCCATACCGATGGCAATGTGAGCCAAGCCATTCGAACGTTGTTGCAACGTGGCCTACAAAAAGACGCCCTGGACAGTGCTGCCGCCGAAGCCTTGGAGGCCGTAACATCGGCGCTCGACCACCTCGAACGCTTGCTCTTCTTTGCAGCGCAGCAGGCCGCGTTGACGGCGGTCGGGCAAGAGCAAAGCGCTCGGATGGCCACACGACAAGCAGCGCCCAATGATCCTGAACGGGCCCAAAGGCTGTTTGACGCCGCCGTCGGCGAGTTGCAGAAAATCGCTCACGAACGATTGCGCCAAGCGCTCCATGGTCGTAACCCGGTTCACCCGGTTGCCGAGACCGGGGAGGCATCCCATGCAGTCTGATCGGATTCAGGTTCGCTTAAGTCCCGCCTTGCGGCGAGCCGTGGAACACGCGGCCCATGCGCAAGGCATTCCCGTCAGCACCTGGATTCGGAATCAGCTGGTCATCGCCCTCTATTTGGATGGCATGGCGGAAGCCCCGCACGTGATTTACCAAGGGATTCGGCATGCGTTGGAACCTGAACTGCTCACGATTCATGGGATCCAGACCGCGTTGGACACGCTGTTATCGATTCTCCCGGATGCCTTGGAATCCGTGGCCCCGGAAGCCGTGGTACAGACCCTGCGTGACCTCATTAACCGGGAGCGCACGAATTTCCACGGGGGGGATGCGTAGTGGCGCTGCGTCCAATGGTGGTCAAGACGGCGTTTTACCTTCCCAATCAGCAGGGCTTTGGCAAAGGCCGCCACGGAGCTTTGGCGCATCTCGACTACATGGGGGATCCCACCCGACATGCGAAGGCAGACGAAGAACTGTTGATGGGAAGTGCCGCCATTCACGCCAAGTACATGGTCGAGCGGCCGGGCATTTCGGGATACTTCGGACCCGATCCTCGGGTCCTACCGGATATCGATGCCGTTCAAGAGCACCTCCAGCGTCATACGGGACCGATTTGGCGCGTCTTTGTCAGCGTGACGGAACACGATGCGCTCACCCTGGGGGGAGCACTTATGACCCGAGAAGGCTGGGAAGCCGCGAGCCGGGCGCAACTGCCCACGATGTTTCAAAAGCTTGCGCTGGACCCCAGGAATGTGGAGTGGGTGGCCAGCGTCCATAAAAAAGCGGGCCATCCCCACCTGCATCTGTTGTTTTGGGAGCGCCATCCCCATCGCGTCAAAGGGGTCTGGTCGTCTCGGGAAGTGCGGTCGATCCGCCAAGGCTGGGTATCGGAATGCTATGGCCCCGAGCGCGAACGGCTCGGGCATGAGAAAAGTACCCTCCGAGCAGCGATCATCGCCCAAGCCAAAGCGCTGGAACCGGGATTTCTGACTCCGTCGCAAACGGTGGAGTGGCAGCGGCGGATGGTGGACCTGGCGGCTCACATGCCGGGTACGGGACGAGCCATGCTCAAGTTCTTGCCGCCCTCGACCAAGGCCGAGGCCCTAGAGACCGCGACGTGGCTTCTCGCTAGGGTCCCAGCGTTTGGGCCCCTGCGTCAACGCTACGGGGAGATCGCAGCGGAGATGGCGCAGCATTACTCGGACGATCCCGGTGCCCATGACCAAGCGCGCGCCAACGCCGATCATGACCTCACGGAACGCCTGGCTCAAATCGTGGTCAAAGAGGCGGCCCGACTCGACCAAGCCACCACGTGGACGACGGTGAAAGCGCTGGTGCCCACGGACGATCCGGCCACGCGAAAGGCACTGCGTGAGCTTCAAAGGATGTCAGCATCGGACCGGAAGACGGCGATTGCTGCTCTCGCCACCCAACTCCGCGGAGAAGGTCCGAAGAAACTTCAGAAACCGCTAGAAAAGCAGTTGGCTAAAGTGTCGGACTTCGTAGCCTGGGCCGATCAATATGCCACCAACCAAGCGCTACGCCGAATCTCCACCGCGTTCCACGGGCTCTTGGCAAAAGCGGAGCTCGAAGCCAGTCGAGCCGCCTATCTCAGTGCCAAGGAGCGCTGGCAAAAGGACCAGGCGGAGTACGAACTAGCCGCTGCCCAAGGCCTGTCACTGGCCCGGTAATCCCTGAGAGGAGTTACACCATGCCCAACGTTACGCGCAATCTCCCCAGTCAATTCCAATCCGACCCCCAACGGAGAGCCCGGATGCTGGTAGCGGGGCTCTTCGGAGCCATCCCGGCGACCCTAGCGGGGTTGGAAATCGCCGACCTGAGTGCCCAAGTCATCGAGCCCCTGGCCCGGTACGTCCAGGCACACCCGCCGAGTGCGACGGGAGGGCCCACCTGGATCCGGCAGGTCGGTCCCACCTGGCACACGTTTACCCACGGCAAAGCCTACCTGCCTTGGATGGGTTGGCCGGACCTCACCCACCACCCCGGCCTCATTGCCGGGGCCTTGGGATTCGGAGCACTCTTCGGCGGCATGCTTGCTGTCGTGGCCGGCCGGCAACGATATGTGAACTGGGGAGGGCCAGGGTCCACCGGTAAAGGTCAATATGGTTCCGCCCACTGGCGGCCGACCGCCGAGCTTGGGAAGTCCAATGCCTGGTGGCAAGCGCCGCCGCCCAAGCCTTCTCTCTCTCGGGCCCGTCCCCGCAGTGCCAAGCCCGTCGTGCAAGCGTCTCTGCCTTCGGGGATCCTCGTGGGAGCCGATCGCCTGCAAAACCCTAGCGCAGGCTGGGTGTTGACGCGTGATGAACACGCGCTCATCATGGCCATTACCCGCGCGGGAAAAACCCGCCGCGTCATTCTGCCGTCTATTGGGGTTATCGGAATGGCCGCCCAAGACAGCTTGGTCATTACCGACCCGAAGGGTGAGATTTACGAATATACGGCGGCTTGGCTCCAACACCAAGGCTACCGAATTGGGCGGTTTGACCTCATCGAGCCCCAACCGGGACGGAGCCAGCAGTTTAACCCCATGTCGCCCGTCAATGCCGCCATGGACCAACAGCACTGGGCCCAAGCTGCCGAAGCCGCTAGAGATATTGCCCATTTGCTGACGTATGGTGGGCCGAGCTTAGTCAACTCCGAGCCGATCTGGATCAACGGGCAGATCGGCCTGCTCACCGCACTTATCCTCTATGTCGCCGATAAGGCTCCCTTCGGGGCGAAACACCTCGGGTCCGTGCTGCAAACGCTCCTGGAACTCGGCGAAGACGAAGGCGCAGGCCTCTCGGTGGCCATGGGCAAACTGCCGACCGGCCATCCTGCGAAAACCGCGTATGGGGCGATCAAATTGGCCAAAGATAAAACCTTGGCGAGCTTTCTGACCAGTGCGGCGGCAGCGCTCAATATCTTCGCCGACCCGCAACTGGTCTGGCTCACGGCCCAAGATACCGTGGATTTTCACGCCTTGGGCCAATCCGATGGTCCCCCCACGGCCCTCTTCCTCGAAATTCCCCATGAGAAGAAGACGCGGTATCCGATTGCCAGTCTGGCCATTAACCAGGTGTTCCGCCAATGTACGGACGTCGCCCGCACCCACCCCGAGACCCGGCTGCCGCGCAAGATCGCGTTTCTTTTGGATGAATTTGGAAATATGCCCCAATTTCCGGATTTCGATCAATTCATCACGGTTTCTGCGGGCATGGGCATGCGGCTCGTCATGGTGCTCCAAAATCTCGAACAGCTCAAAAAGCACTACCAAGATACCGAACGCACCATTCGGGGCAATGCCGGCACCTGGCTCTTTCTCCGTACCAGTGATCTGCAAAGCGCCGAAGAACTTGCCAAGATCACCGGGCAGTATACGCTTCAAACCGAATCCCTGCAAAAGCCGCACGTTTCGTGGCTCAGCATGAACCCTGCCGTCGGCAATACGTCCGAAGGCCAAAGTCTAGCCGGTCGGGATCTGGTGCGTCCAGACGAATTTCTCCGGTGGCCGCCCGATTGGGTGTGGCACTGGCAAGCCGGATATGCCCCCGCCATGCTACCCCTGCCGGATTTGAGCGCGTGGCCATGCTTCCAACCGATCCACCAACGCCAGTCCTTCCAACCTTGGGATTCCCCCACCGATGCCTGGCAGGTCGCCCTTTGGAACGGCATCGAAGCTGCGGCGGACGTAGAGGACGACGATCTGCCGAAAGGAGGTGAGGAAGCCGTGCAACAGCCCGAGATTCAGCCAACCGAATCGCTGATGGTGGCCTTTGGGCAGCAGTTGGCACCTATCGACCCGGACGACGTCTCCGAACTCTAGAAAGGAGAGACTTCCTATGACCACCCAAGACGCCCAAGCCCTAGTCGACCAGGGCATTCAGCAACTCATCGAAGAGCCTCAAGCCTGGAAACAGTGGGCGAGCACGTACGCTCGCTTTACGCAGTACAGTCCGGGCAACGTGCTCCTCATCATGAGTCAAAAGCCTGATGCCACCATGGTCGCTGGCTATCACGCCTGGCAAGCCCTCGGCCGCCAGGTGCAGAAAGGAGAGCATGGCTTGACCATTCTCGCCCCGGTGACGAAGAAAGAACTCGACCCCGAGCACCCGAAGGATCCTCCGAAAGCCCGCCTGGTCGGTTTCAGAGCCGCGACAGTTTTCGATTTAAGCCAAACTCAAGGCCGGGAGTTGGACTTGCCTACTCCGAAGGCGCTCACCGGCAACCACCTCAAAGACCTCTTGGATCACGTCATTCAGTCCGCCGTGCCAGTGCCGGTGGCGTTCGCGAAAATGACCGATGCCTATGGCGTGTGGAGTCCCACGGAACAGCGGATTCAGATTAAGGACGATGCGGAGCCGAATCAGCAGTTCAAAACGCTGATGCACGAATGGAGCCATTCGATTGGGGTGTCCACGCCTGATCAAGCCGTGAATCGTCATGTCGGGACGGAAGAGGTGACCGCCGAGACCACGGCCTACATCCTCTCGAAGAGCATCGGCGTCGATACCCAGCAATACAGTCAAGGCTATGTCGCCGGCTGGTCGAAAGGCGATCCGAAGGCTGTCTTGGCCGTGCAGGCAGAAGTCGCCCACCGAGTCCATGCCATCACCCAAGCCTTGCAAGCGGCGGCTGGGCGCGATCCCGTCATTGCGGAGGTCGTCCAACGCTGGCAGCCGCCGAAGAAGGTTCAGCAACCAGAATTCGCTCAGGAAATCAGCCGGTAGAACACGGCAAAGGGGGAATGCCCACTTGTCTGGGGTGAGTGCCCAGAGTGGCTATCGTCTGCTCCTATAGATAGGAGCGTTTTTTATGAACCAAGGAGGAATGAGGATGATCCACGCAATGTTGTTGGCCGCGAGCGCCAACCTCGGCTCGACCAAAGCGGCGCAAACCGTCACGACGCTCACCACGAGCGCCGGGAGCTACATTATGGGACTCGGCGCGACAGGCGGCGGGCTGATGATTGGCTACCATGCCCTGATGCGCAACCTGTCCGGTGGTGACCAGCAGGCTGACGCGCATCACTTGCAAAGCATCAAGAAAGTCGCGGTGGGCACGGCCTTGGTGGTCGGGGCGGGCGGCATCGCCCACTTTGTGGGCGGCATTTTTTAATGCGTGGCCCTGGGTCCGTTTGCGTTCGGACCCGGGGCGTTTTTCGTATCGGTAAGGAGGCGAAGGGTTTGGGAGGCTTAGTGGAAAACGCGCTCGGGCAGGTCATCGAATCGGTCCTGGGGGCGTGTTTTACCTGGCTGGGGCACGTTGCGGTGTGGATTGGGGATCTGGGGGTTCTGCAAACCCAACTGCCGTGGGTCCACACCGCGCAGACGACGCTGATGGCCGTGGCCGCGACGGTGTTGGGGGTGTATTTGGCGTATCTCGCGTTGACGCGCTGGATTCTCTGGAACGAAGGTACCGCGGACTTCGATGGTACGGTGCTCTTTAAGGCGGTTCTGCGCACTACGCTGTATTTTGGGATCAGTGGCGGTTTAGTGGTCGTCGTCTATCGATTCGGCCTGGATCTGGGCTGGGTGATCAT
>DAHWKG010000074.1:0-3685 GCA_027343765.1 Sulfobacillus sp. | reverse complement strand
GCCTTCAGCAATTGGCCCGCGACAAATATGGCGCGTCGGTCGCGACCGTCGATCAGTTGGCCAATCCAAGGACTGAGGATGTAGGCAAACGTCTGGCAAAAGCCTTCAATCCCCATCTTGAATGCGGAATGGGTTAGGTGTAACACAAATAGCGGCATGACTACGTAGAAGATTTGATTGCCTAACTTCGATAGGCTCGAGACGATGGCATACAGTTCAAACGCCCCAACCGCGTGAAATGGGGGCTTGCTCTGGGCTACCGCATCCCTCACAGCCCGGCCGCTTCCACGTATTGCTGGCGCGCTAGGGGCATAATGTGGTCTCCCATGTCCTCCATGTGTGATCCGATAGCCTGCAAGTCGACGGCCGTGACCAGCACGCGCTCACGGGAACCCGCATCGTCAGGTCTGTGGTAATAATAGGTCACGAATGGAATCGTTTCGACCGCCGCCCAGCTGAGGCCTTGCACAGGGATTTCAGCGGTCAACTTGTAGTCGAGTTCGCGTGTGCCAGTCGCCCACGTGCCGTCGGCCATGCGCACCATTTCCTCGACAGCATTCAGTCCCGCGGCCGCAATCATGCGCGAGATCCCTGATAAGCGACTGTTCATTTCCGTGACCACAAAGTCCGTGGCACTTTGGACGATGAACTCGATTTCCAAAATGCAGTCCAGATCAAGCGCGTCCGCAATACGCGCCGCAGTGGCCATCAACGTATCGTTGACGGTAGCATTCCATGGATTGGGGAAGATCCGTAGTTTCTTAAGCGGGTGGATCATCTCAAGCGACGTGCGTCCCTTGTAGACAGGAGGCGTAACAATCATGCGTCCCGCATGGCGTAGCACCTGAACGGACATCTCCACTCCCTCAACGTACTGCTCGACAAGAAATGAATCCGACAGCGCGTCAAAGATCTCTGGACACGACGCAGGCTCGGCAATGGCCCGAACCCCAGTCCCACCCCACGCGGATACCGGTTTAACGATGACCGGTTGGTGCCCATCGGGACCATCCGGCGGGGTAGGCACGCCTAAGGCGCCGAGCCACTGCTTTGTGGCCCTTTTGTCAAGGCAGAGCGCGGTGATCTCGGGAGAATTGCCAATCACGGCGATATTGCGCGCCTCAATCATCGCTTTGAGTTTGGACTCTTCCACGCAATCCACATCATGCGGCGCGTTGAGGATAACAGCGTCCGGCTTAGCATGGTCTACGGTGGCCAAGAGACATTTTAATCGAGTCTCGGGCGTGACCCAAAACACCGAATCTGCGGCGGCAAGATCTTCCGCCAACGCATCCGCATAGGCCAAGCATTGAATGGTGTGGGGGCTTCGGCTCAGAAACGATAGCCGGTAACTGTGTGAAAAGACGATGTTCACTGGACATCCTCCCATTCGGTCGCTTCATTGACCCATTCGGCCACGGTTACGAGACGTTCCTCGACTTCCGCCGGACTAGACCCGGTGACGATACAGGACACAAAGTGGTCAACAGAGCGGCGGGCGCCCCCGAATGTGTCGCCGGCTGCCGCATTGGTGAGATACTCGAGAACAAAGTCGAAGGGGGCTTCCGCCGGAAGCGAAACCAGTGTGCCCGGGCGTGGTGGCATTAAGGAAAATCCGGCATAAACCGTCGGGCGGGGTTTCTCGATTCGCGTCAATGGCTGCCCCACCTGTCCGAGAACCGAGTGTTCTAACAGATTGTACCTGTAAGCATGATGGATGGTGGGTATGACCCGACCACCTCCGGTACGTGAGGCGATTTCACACAAGGTGAGGCGGCCTCGGTCATCAACAAAAATTTCACAATGAAAGGCACATGCAATGGGATCAGGCAACGCCCCAAGGATGCGTTCGGTCATATCCCGCAGCGCTCGGCTCAGAGCCGTGGTAGGGTCGAGGAGCAGGCTGCCAAGAAATTGGCCGTCCTGGTACGCAAGGCAGCCATTGAGGTATTTCGAGACGGCCCAAAACTTGATTTCATGGTCGGCCCACACCCCATCAATGTGATACATATCGCCGTCTACGAAGGTCTCCACCTCATAGTCCTGAAATGCTGTGACAGCGAGTGCACGCTCTAAATCTTCGGGCGTTTCGACCACAAATGTGTTCTCGGACCCCATGCCCATCCGGGGTTTCAAAACAAATGGGAACCCCTGTTCATCACGAAACGTAATGACATCCCATGGGTTGGTCACCGGGCGGAACGTCGGTACAGAGACCCCCACTCGTTGCAGATGGGACTTCATCGAGACTTTGTCACGAAAGGCGAGGGCACTCGCCGACAATTGCCCGGGCAAGTGCAACTGTTCGCGCAGTTGCGCTGCACGGACGATATCGGATTCGGAGTTGGCCACAAGGGCCGTAAAGTGGTACTGGGAATGAAGTTCGTGGGCGCGGCGCTCGATGTTCCCGTTTTGTTTCCAGTCATCGAAAAACTCGACATGGTCGTAACGCTCATCGACCCGCCCTCGGCGGACTGAATCACAGAGCAAGACTAGGGGTACCCCTTGTTCATGAAGCCACTCGTAATAGGGCGCGGTGTTATTGGATACCCGGTTAAGAATCAGAATGCTCACGATGTCCTCCTTCAATATCCTGTGACGTTAGGTGCAGGCCGTCATAGGCCAGTTCGACACCCGGGGGCAACAGAGGCGTATGGGCCTCCCAGTCGATTGAGTGGGCGAGATGCGTTAACACGAAACGCTTGGGCTGGAGGGTATGTCGCAAGGCAAGGGCCTCCTGCACGTCGTAGACGGAGCGATGGGATCGTACCGCCGCCGACTCATCCCAATGGGTCGCCGCCATCACAAGCACATCCGCGCCCATCAGGGGTTGTAGGTCCGGCAAGGGGACGTCAAAGGCGTCGACTGCGTAGCACCAACGCTGGCCGGGTTTCTGGAGTACGATGGCATACGAGAAACCATTATATCCGTGATTGGTGCGATGGAAGGTCACGTGCCAAGCACCCAGCTGATAATCCGTCGCGCTGACAAATTCGATGCCCCGACGCCGCTTGAGGTAGGGGTAGCGGTCTTGCACTAGTTCCATAACCTCCGGGGCTGCGACAACGGGAACGTTTAAGGCGTTCCAAAAGCAATAATCCCCGAAGTCGCCTAGTCCCCCCATGTGGTCGTTGTGTGCGTGGGTGAGAAACACCACGTCAGGAACCACGCCATTGCGATGTGTGACGTATTGCGACCGGATATCCGGTGAGACATCGATCAGTGCGTGGTGACCATCGGCGGTCAGCCAAACGCTGGATCGTGAGCGACGATTGTGATTGGCCAGCGACGCCCCACGACAGACCGCACACTCGCAGGCCATGCGTGGCACACCCTGAGCATCGCTGCATCCCAAAAACGTCAGTTCCATCCGTGGTCCTCCTTGACTTAGGCCCTTATCGCCCGAAAGCCTTTGGGCATTTCCGGCGTATCGATAAGCACGCGCAGCATGGAGCGAGACCCGACAAATGCGGTACGTCCATGCAACCAGCGGTCACTCTGCACGATATAACCGGATCCGGGGTCCAATCGAAAGCCGATGAGGTGCGCATTCACCGCCTCCCACCAATGGGGCAGGGCCTCCACGACATCGGGTGCGAAATAGCCGTAGGTGTCATAGCGAAACCGCAGGGCCACCCGCCCATGGTCGCCAGCTGTCTCGAACACGGCACCGCGATAGGGTTCA
>DAHWKG010000073.1:0-6844 GCA_027343765.1 Sulfobacillus sp. | reverse complement strand
TCACCTGGCGCGGGGTCTACCAGTCCCGGACCGGGGCCTGGGCCGCCAGCGGTCAAGTCAGCGGTGGGGCCGCGTTGGGTCTGGTGCTGGGGAGTGCGGTCGGCTTCGGGGCCACCTGGGAATGGCTCCTGCACAATGTCGTGCCGGCCAAACCGGGCCACATTGGCTATCTGCCCCATTGGCCGTGGCAGGCTGTCTCTGATACTCTCAGTCAGCACATGGTCCCCGCCGTCGTAATTCTCACCATTTGGGTGATGGGGGTCGCGACGATCGCCGGAAAGGCCCGTACGCGGCATCAGAGACGCGACCTAGCCGTCGCCGCCAATACCCATGAGTGAGGCGTGCCCGCAGCCGCCATGTGGCACCATAATCGGCCCCCGGCACCTGTCCCGAATCAGCAGCCATTGAGGCCCGTGCAGCCGAACAGTGCAGCAGGGCGCTTCATGCACATTCGCCCCCGAATCCCGCTTATTAGCAACCTAAACTAATGCGCTCGCTAGGTCCACCCATCCCGTGGCTCGAGTTCCCAATCGAACCGCGTGTGGTCGGCAATCACCGCCTCGTCGTCCACCAGATGGCGGGCCACCCACTGAGTGGCTTGTCGGACCGCTGGGTCGGGGTCCTGTACCAGCATCTGTAAGACCTCGGCAGGAGTCTTCGGGTGCTGGGCCACATGAGCGCGAACCGGGGCTGTCGCGTCGCCAGACAAACGGCGGAGTATGTCCTCCGTCGCGCGCGTGTTTTGTGCCACAGCGGCCCGCACGGTGAAATCGGGATCGCACGCCAGGGTCCACAGTGCGGGTGCTGGCATGTTGGGGTTGACGGCGACTTGCCTACGGACATGCCGGTTCCGCGACCGGGCGTACGTCTCTAGTTCGCTGGCGGGCATGTGCACATTGATTAACGCCTGCCGACGGACTTGGTCGTTCTTGTCACGGCCCAATACCGCGAGAAGCTTCGGGCTGGTCTGAGGATTCCACGCCACGTCGCGGCGGACCACCCAATGGGGGTCTTTGGCCAAGCGCGCTAAAACCTCTGGTGGAGAGTTCGGGTTTCCACCCACCATTTCCCGCACATAGAGGTTGGTATCGTCGGCCAATACAGCGAGAACACGCTCGGGTGTTTGCGGATTGCCAGCGACCATCAATCGTACCATCCGATCCGCATCCCGAGCCAGTTCCGCCAACGTCTCCGCCGGTGTGGATATGTTCCCGGCAACCCGCACGTGACCTTCGGCATCGTCATGGCCGGCCAATGCGCGCAGTCGCGCCGGCGGTGTCGCCGGATGGCCTGCTTCGCCTTCTCGTTGTGTCATGCGCTTACACCTCAGGATTAGCATATCACTCACCAGCCGCAGCGCTAGCGAACGTCGCCTGTCCCGTCAACGACCACGCCCCTGGGGACTCCCCCCGTTTGTACGTCATTCGCATCGCGAAAACTCATATAGGGCCGACACATTTCCGGCCATGTTCCCGGATCAGGCCCCATGCGGCCGGGCAGCCAAAGAGACGACGATGGGAGTGAACTGCTGCCAGGTGCGACCCCCGTTCTGGGTTTCGAGTAGCGGTCCATCCCGTGAAGAGCTCAGCTTGGCGGTGGTGGCCCAGCCTTGTCGACGATTGAGAAAGTCCAAATCGGTAATCGAATACCCTTGAGCCATGAGACGGTGAAGAATGCCCGTAGGCCTGTGTTGGAACCAATGGGTCCCGCCGTCTGTCGTCACCTCCAAGGTACCGTGGACGGGAGCGCCAGCATAACTGTTGTCCTGGTACCCTGTCCAAATCCATGTCGTGGTGGCGCTGATGCTATCGATAATGGGGCTGGGAGACGCGGGGACCGAGGTCGACGGAATCCATGTCCGACCGCCCTGGGACGAATGGTACAGCATCGTGGAAAAATCGGCCGCCATACCGTTGGTGGGCTCATATTCCACAGCCAAAATGCCGCGCTTGCCAAAAAACTGCGGGGGTGCGATGACACTGACCTGGCTCGGCGCGTACCCGGGCAACGCAACGCGCGTCCACTGTTTGGCTCCGTTCTGCGTCCTCCACAAGAGATGGGGGCTCGTGGTCGTCTGAGGACCCATGTCCCAACCTTGGGAAGGCGCCGTGAAACTCACCGCGCCGCCCACGGGCCAACCCCTCGACCCCGTTTCCGGCGGATTGGCCGCGAGACGACGCCAAGTTTTTCCCCCCGAATCCGAATACCAGAGGTCGCCCGGCATGGAATTCATGCCATGCTGCGGTTGGACCGAGAGCCAGGCCCGGTGGCGGCCGAGAAAGCTCATATTCTGCACCGATAGGGGGACACCCTGGGAGAACAGATGCGTCGTCAACGAACCCCCATACCAGGTCCTCCCGCGGTTGGGTGTCCAATAGACGTCGAGTTGGGCGTGCGCCGGCATCTGTTTGATCATCCACACGATGCCGTTCGGTGCGAGACCCACCGTCACAAGGTACGCGGTCGAGGTCCCCGACGGGAGCCCCTGGGCCAGGGCGGCCCGGGACGGCCCTGGCAGCGACACCGTTGTCCAATGGCGCCCGCCATCCCTAGTGATATACATTCCTTGGGGGCTAATGCCGACTCCGTCGTGAGCGGTGGACATCCAAAGTTTGGTCACGTCCAGCGCGCGGGCGCTCCCGTGCGCAGGCCTTGGGTTGCTGGAGGATTTCGCAACGGATGGGGCTGGGGCGTCAATCGTCGTTCCTGTGCCGCACCCGGTCAAACCCGCCATGCCCGCCAGAAGAATCGCCGCGCTGATGCGCCATGGGTGCATACCGCTTCATTCCCTTCGCTGCTCTCGCAGATACAACGACAGTGCGAGAATGCGGTTACCCAAGCGGAAAACAACGGGGCAACGGTATCTTGCCGGGAGAGCACTAAAACCGACCCGACTCAGCCCTAGTTCTAATGCGCATACGCCCCCGAATGCCGATGATTTGCGATGTGAACTTTAGGGCCGCACAGCGGTCGGACAACCTATGACAACACGGTCAGCAGTAACCACTGGGGCTCTCTCGGCGTTTGGAAAGGAGATATGAACCCGGGAGGAGGACCGTCATGCACCGTCAAGTTCTCATTTTACTGATTGACAGTCTCGTATTTCTCGGGGGATGCGGAATCGGCGCCAAGGATCCCGCTAGTGCGACGGGTGCCCGCCCCACCCCTGCTTCACGGACACCCCTGTCATCAACCACGCCGGCCGCCTCGCGATCCCGCTCCACGCGACCCACTCATCCCTGGCGCACGGTTCGCGCCGGAGCGATGTCGGTGACGATCCCCGGCAGTTGGACCGCTGCGTCGCCGTCGCCGTCTTACGGCCAGACAACGTGGACCTTTGAAGGACTCGGCGGCGAGGTGCAATTGACCGCGTCCCCCCTCGCGTTCAATTCCTTTCAGCTACTACCCATGGTGTTCACCCCGCCCGGAACCGGACTCCGTCGGGGTCCAACTCCGTACCAAGACCAACTCGATGTGGCGGGATCGGTGACGAGAGATGTTCTCAGCCGAGCGGGAACGCTGTACAGCATCGCGATCGATGGCGGCCCGACTCGCCGGATTTTGGCCAGTTGGCACCATCCACCGGTGGCCACCGTCACGCAGGCCGTGCATCTCATGGAGCAATCCACGGTCAACCAAGGAGCCCCGGATTATACGAAAGTTTTTGCCAATGCCGCGGACGGTTGGATATTGGCGGGCGGCGAGCCAGCAGCGAGCCAAGAAGCCTATTATCTCTTTCGGACCGTGAACGGCGGCAAAACGTGGGCGCTGGAACGGTATACGGCCCCTGCGGGGTGTCCCACCCAGTTGCCATCGTGTACCTTCATTGCGGGCGATGGGTGGACAGGGATGGCGTTCTGGTCCGCTGACGAGGGCATAATCGTGAATGCCTCCGCTGTGGTGGCGCAGGCCGTCATCATCCGGACCCGCGATGGCGGCACGACGTGGGCGACCCAGACCATTCCCTTGCCAGCATCCGCGACCGGCGGCCAGATCCGAGACCGGCGTGGAGTACTCACCGTCACCTTGGACCAGCCCGGTAGTCATACCCCGGTGACTCTGGTAAGCACGGACGGCGGTACATCATGGTCAAACGCGGTGGGCGCCTCGGCATCTCAGTAGGTACAATCGCTGCACAATACGTGGATGGCGAACCCCCGAGGGCTTAAGGCGTTTTACTCCTACCGCTCCTAATGCGTTCTCGTCTCCGAAACACGTGATTAGCCATCTGCAGCATATCCTCCACACGCCCTCATTGTGGCGGTCTTCTGGGCCCTTTGCGTCAATTGCCCGCCAGTTGAAGGAAGCAGTCCCGCATGCTCTTCAGAGACCCCGTATAGGTAAAGACGCCCGATTCGATGAGACACCGAATACGCCAGAAGATCAGTCCATCGCTGGTGACTTGGGGATGCCACCCGAGACATTCACCGACCAGCCTGACGGCGACAAGAGGCGTCTGACGCCGCAGCAGAGATTGCGCCTGCTCAACGATGAAGGGATCCAAATAATCCACTCCGACCGTCGCAACTTGAGCGTTCACGATTTGGCGCAAGTGGCCGCCGCTCTCCACCAGTCGGCGCCACTGGGTGATGGCGGCATAGCGAGCGGTGGGCGACAACGGAACGGCATGATCCATCAAGGGCGGCAGTTCATCCGGGATGATCTCGCCGGTATATTTGATGAAGGACTGAACTCCCGCCGCTGGACCTTCCGGGACACTCGCCCCCGATAGTCCGCGATTCGCATCGTCAACCATTTCGCTCGACGTCCCTGCCAGCGGTACACCAACCGATGCCCGGCTTAGTACGCATCGATTGCCCGCGTTCCCTGATAGACCTCCGTCAAGTATGCAAAGGTGTGCTCCGGCGAGACCTTGAGGCGCACGAGCGCACCGGACGTGAAATGGATGACCACATATTGAATATCCGGTCGCGTAACCGCTCCCAACAAAGAAGTACGGTGGGCTGCTCGGCGTGAGTTGGCCGCCCATTTCCGGGACGTTGAGGGGACGCTGGGGATCAACACGGCCCTTGGACGCCCGGCGTGAGCGATTTTGGAATGAACAGTCAAAAAGGGGTGGCTCTGTCTCTTCGGTGAATCCCGCACTAGGATTGGGTTTCGGGTGCTACGGCACTTTTCGGTCGATTACTACCCAAACCCCGGATACGCCCGCAATCGGCCGCCGCAACCCCTGAGGCGGGCCACGGCTAACTTCGACTAGTCAAGGGCGTTAATAATCCAGTGACGATGGGGAATGACCAGGAGAATCCATAAGGCGATGAAAGCGGCGTGATACCCACCGTAAAACCACGGGCGCCAACTAGTCGAATAATCGAGTCGTGCCCTGACCACCTCTACTTCGTCTCGGAGATATCGTAGGGTCAAGTCGGATACCAGATTGTCCCCGGACAGGCCTTGAATTGCATCGCCAATCATCGTCAATAGATGCTGTACAGGAACATTGTTCCCGGCCAAATAATCGATCTCCACAAAAACCCCGTGCAACTGATCACCAAGCTCCGGTGAGATGTCCGGTAGCGGTAAAACCGATTGTTGTGTCGGCGCGACATTTTTTGCCCCCATTCATTGAAAAATCTATCCCCTTACCAACAACGCGCCAATTGTCGACGAATTGGACAGTCTCGTGGCACGTTGATGCTTGAATTTCCCTTTGCGTGGGTTATAATAAACGTGGTCGTGGTGGCTGGTGAAAGAGCCCATGGGGCTCTGCAGACGAATTGTCTGCTAGCTGGCCTTTTTTATTTAATAGAATGACTTAGAGCCAAGCCTGAAAGCATCGAATTCACTTGCGATCTTGTGCTCGATGAGTGCGTAGGATCGATCGTCATGACGTTCCCACTTGCGTTGAATGGCCCATCCACAGTAATCCGCTACCTGGAGACAGGGATCTGTAGCGTCGTGCCAAAATGCCGTGTGGAAGTCGGCGTGAGACACCGTCCGCAGAGCGACAGCATCAAACGCATCGGAGAAGGCTTGTTTTTTCTTTCGTTCGCCCAACGACGCTGCAACCAGAAGCACTTTGTCGTCCCGATGAACCGCTTGCCCAACATATTTAAGATGAAGCCACCAAGCAAGTCTGTAAAACTCTGACACGTCGCATCTGTACCGTTCAACGGTTTTTCGTTTTTCCAAAATCGTTGCGTCCACACGGAAATCAAAACCCGCGATGGATTCAACGACGTAGTCCCGGACTGCTTGCCGATCCGATGCTGCATGAAACTGTTCGGTCAATAGCACATCTTTCCACGCTAACTCCCGCCGCAATTGAAGTAAGGCATCGCCCGCAGAACAATTTTCCATCATAACGGTGGTTAAAATGAAATAGCGTGACGCTCCCTGGTTATTGCTAAAGTCCAAGTTGCCTGACTCGTCGCCAAAGACATATACCACGTTTCCCATTTTACTTTTAATCGCCTCGAAATTCAGTCTAGCCCCGGCGACCAAAGGTGTCCATAAATTAATTCTGCTTTCTATCACGAGAAAATCTGAGCTCGCATTGCGATCTCGACAGGAAACCGGCGCTGGAAGGAAAGACGGTATTGCCGCTGTATCAAGAGATGGCTCTACATGGACAAACAACAGTGCCCCCATGCCGGCTTTAGCCCCTATCCGGTTGAATCCATCACCCTCGCTATTAAGAGCAACGTACTTCCACTACTGTTTTCATGGAGGCCGCTCTCGCGCCAGACATCGGTTCGCCGGCGAGGCACGACGCCGCCGAAATCAGAATATTGCGCTAAGTCATTATCCGGCCCGTTAAGCCTTAAGACAGTCGATTCCCGAGTACTTTAATACACGTCCCATGATCGCTGCGGCGGAAAAC